>NZ_JAFBEI010000075.1 GCF_016908655.1 Streptococcus saliviloxodontae | reverse complement strand
ACTCACAGAGAATACCATGCCAAATTGGATTACAACCCTCCTAAATGTCCTGCCTGTCAAGGACAGATGGCTAAGTACGATTTCCAGAAACCTTGCAAGATTCCTTACCTTGAAATGGTGGGGTTCAAGGTTCTCATCCGCCTTAAAAAGCGTCGTTTCAAATGCAAAGCCTGCAGCAAAATGACGGTCGCTAAGACGTCCCTGGTTAGGGAAAATCATCAGATTCCTAACATCATTAACCACAAAATCACTGAAAAACTCATGAATCGTGAGGCTATGACCAAAATCGCAAATGACCTCTCTGTTTCCGTCTCAACGGTTTATCGACAGCTAGACCGCCATGAGTGTCAAACTGACTTAAACCACTTGCCTCAAGTCATGTCTTGGGATGAGTATGCTTTTAAAAAGGGAAAAATGAGTTTCATCGCTCAAGATTTCGACTCCAACAAGATTATCGCTATCCTTGACGGACGAACTCAAGCTGTCATCAAAGAGCACTTTATGCGCTACTCTCTCAAGGTTCGTAGACGTGTCAAAATCATTACCATGGACATGTTTAGCCCCTACTACGACATCGCCAAATCCCTCTTTCCCAACGCAAAAATTGTTCTTGATCGTTTCCACATCATTCAAAATTTATCCCGTGCCATGAACCGTTTTCGCATTCAAATCATGAACCAATTTGACCGTAAATCCCACGAGTATAGAGCTTTGAAGCGTTATTGGAAGCTCATTCAGCAGGATAGTCGAAAGCTCAGTGATAAGCGATTTTATCGTCCAACCTTCCGCGCTCATTTGACCAATCACGAGATTGTCAAACATCTTTTGAGCTACTCTGACCAGTTAAAACAGCACTACGAACTCTATCAGTGTCTTCTCTTTCATTTTCAAGAAAAGCAAGTGGAGCACTTCTTTGGCCTCATTTCAGATACCATCAAGGAGGTTAATCCTATCTTCAAGACTGTTTTTTCAACCTTTCTCAAAGACCAGGACAAGATTATCAATGCAATAACGCTTCCTTATTCCAACGCCAAGCTGGAGGCTACTAACAATCTCATCAAAGTCATTAAGCGCAACGCTTTTGGTTTTAGGAACTTTACGAACTTCAAAAA
>NZ_JAFBEI010000074.1 GCF_016908655.1 Streptococcus saliviloxodontae | reverse complement strand
AACTAAAGTTTTCGATTCGTAAATTTTCTGTAGGAGTCGGTTCGGTTGTTATCGGTGCTCTGCTATTTCTCTCTCCACAAGTATTAGCAGATGAAACTGGAACAACTACCACAACTACATCAGAAGTATCAGAAAAATTAGTCGCAACATCTGATACTACAGCTATCGCAGATACGACACCTGCTAGTGAATTTAGCCAAGTATCAAGTGTGACAAATTCTGAAAGTAGTGCTACTAATGAGGTGGTTCAAGTTGAGAGTGAGACACCTCAAGCAGTAGCTGCGACACCTGTGGCAAGCAGTGCTGTGTCCGCAACGGAAGCCTCTACGACTGCAGTAGCGGATACAACTGATGAATCAGTAGCAGAAGCCAGTACTCCAGTAGCGGCAGTATCTCCTACAACATCAGCATCACTTGATGAGTCAGTCAACTATTCAACAAGTGGGGAATGGACCTTACAGAACCCTTACCCAAGCTCTAATCAGTATATCAGTAACTATGAAACAGATGCTTACAAATCAGCTCAAACAACAGTTGTCAAAGAAGATGGTTCTAAGGTCACTGTTACGGCAACAGTTGTTGATTCAGGTGGTAACCCTGAAGGGATGAGTTATCTTGTGCCTGGTTCTAACCAGTCTAGTTACGGTGCTACTGCTGATATGTTTTACAAGGTGGAAGATGCAGCGCAAATTCCAGCTTTGGGGATTTTTACTCAGCCAGCAGTTACTGAAGGAAATGGGAACTTAGAAGATAGGCTGAACTTCAGTGGTAAAGCAGAATCATCTATCTTTACTCTAACCTTTAGCGAAGAAGTGACAAATCCAATCATCGACTTCTCAGGTATTGGAGGAAGTACAAGCTTTACTTATGTCACAGAAACTAATCCATACCCTTATGGACGTGGTTCCTTTAACTCAACTTACTTTGAGCTTTTGACAGATGGAGTGACTCTTGAAAAAGCAAGTGAAGGTGTTAACTTAACGGTAACATCAAATAGTATTGAAACAACTAAAAAGAACAACTATTACCGTTCAGTTCTAGATGAGGATATCTATAGTGGAGGTTCTGAAGCTCAGATGCCTAGTCCAGAACCAGCCGGTACAGGTTCGGTTGTTTTGAAAGGTACTTTTAAAACCGTATCATTCAGACTTTATCATGAGGCGACACCATTTACAGAATTTCCAACATCAGCGTATAATACTGGTACTGATTATTTTGCTAATAACTACCCTAATACGAGAACGTCAGTACCATCTGACTCTATCAACGGTGGAAATAAACACTGGAGTGATATTACTAACTATATCGACGATAATGGTAATGAGGGTGTTTCTAACGATGATAAACTTCGTTTCTCTGTACGTCTTGCAAACATCAAAGGTAATGTAATTGTCAATTATATCGATACTGATGGAAATGTCATCGGTACTGAGTACAAAGACTCAACTGATGTTGCAGTAGGTACAGCCTATAACACAGCCGA
>NZ_JAFBEI010000073.1 GCF_016908655.1 Streptococcus saliviloxodontae | reverse complement strand
ACAAAAACATACTAAGATTAGTAGTGAGGAAATCTCTGACGGGAGAGAGTACTCACTACTTTTTCTTTGTGTTAAAGTAGAGGTGTCCTGTTAAGTCGTGGGTTCTTTTGACGCTGGACGTCGTGACAAAAACTGACAAGACACCTATTTTAGGTAGAATTTTATCAAAGTATGTGGGACGCCAGACGTCGCGTATTGAAAATGAAATCACTAAAACAAGGTATCATTCAAGACAAAAGAGGTAATATGATGCGTGCAGTATTTGGTATTGATGTGAGTAAGGCAAGTTCAGAAGTAGCTATTTTGGTCAATGGTGAAAAGGTTCATGGCTACACCATGCCTAATGATAGTCTAGGCTTCAATCAACTACTTGGTGACTTGAAAACCGTCCATAATCCTGAGATTATCTTTGAGGCGACAGGTGTCTATTCTCGTCGTCTTCAGGCTTTTCTTGAGGATAATGGCTACGCTTATACACGGCTAAATCCCCTAGAAGCTAAGAAGCAACTGGATAGTCTGCGTGTGCGTAAAACAGACAAGATTGACGCTGAAAAGTTAGCTCAGTCTCAGTTTGTACTAAATCGTAAACCAACTTATGTGTGGAAGAAAGTCTATCAACATTTGCGTGATTTAAGCCGTTTTTATCAGAATTTGACAGAAGACATTGTGAGAGCTAAAAACCGACTTCATAAGGTCTTACAAGTTACTTTTCCAGAACTGGAAAACATCTTGTCAACTCCAACCGGTGAACAATATTGGAACTTGGTGATGGCTTTTCCATGCAAGGACATCGTACTAGAGTTGGATAGGGAAGAGTTGTCAGACATCATTCGTCAGTCTACTTCAAAACGTATTTCTGAAAAGCGTGTCGCTTATCTAGCTGACAAACTGACTGAACTCGCTAGTCAGTCTTATTGTGCGGTCAAGAAAACCTCTCCAATGATTGAAGAGGTCCGTTACTATGCTCAAGAATTACTCAGAACGACCGAACGACGCCAAGTTGTCTTAGACGAAATGGTGACCCTAGCTCAGCCTTTACCGGAGTATGACATTCTCTTATCCATTCCTGGCATCGCTGAAACCACAGCGACATCACTCATTGGTGAACTCGGTGACATTCGCCGTTTTCAGTCTGCCAATCAAATCAACGCTTTTATCGGTATTGACCTGAGGCACTATGAATCTGGGAACTTTATCGCTAAAGAGCATATCACTAAACGTGGTAATCCTTATGCTAGAAAGATTCTGTTCAAATGTATTCACAACATCGCTTCAGCTAGTCATACCAATCCTTGCCATATCGCTGATTTCTATGAGAAACGAAAAAGACAATCGACAATAGCATCAACAAAGCCACATACGATTGCCTCTATACATCGCCTCATTCGGACAATGTATTACCTCATTACGCATAACAAACTTTACGATTATGCTTCGACCCAAAATCAATAAAGTCATCTATGCCCTATCATTGTAACACCTTATCAAAAAAATCACAAAATAAGGTGTTGTTTTTGCATGCACTTTTTTAACTAATCTAGTCATAAAAATAAGACAATAACCACGTAACGGCTACTGTCTTGATATTATTTTTTCGCTAAAAGCCTTGATAAGCTTGACAAATGGTAGAAAA
>NZ_JAFBEI010000072.1 GCF_016908655.1 Streptococcus saliviloxodontae | reverse complement strand
ATTCTCATCGCTTTGAACATGCAAAAAGAGAGAACCAATCTGATTCTCTCTCGCTGCTGATTATAAGTCAACCCACTACAGTTGACGAAGAGCCACTATTCTTTATTAAATTAGAAAAGGGCTTGATAGGGTGATTTAACTGTTTTTTTAGCATTGAAATAAAAGAAAAAATCAATGATAGTGTTAGTCATAACTTACTGCCCTAGAATTTCTTAACACTATTTGTACAGTAATGAAAGCTGAGGTGCTTTATACTATAGATCCTGAGATTTTGCTATATAATTGACAGGTTATAGATTAGGGAGAGACTTAAGTTATTAAATTATTTAAGGAATAGAACTACTTTTTACTCTCTTTTTTTGAATATGTTCCATATTTTTGCTCTCTGTAATGAAGAGATATAGTTGACAGTAGAGTTCGGAAGATATTTAAATCGAATAAGTATCTGGATGAGTTTCAATATAGTTATTCAACTTCGTGATGAAGACTTCTATTTTATTTTTAATTATATTTACTTCTTCAACTGGGGGCATGTGAGGTAAGACTAATTAATTAATATTGTAGCTTTATCTATTAAATGTATATCTGATAGAAATCTATTTAAAGAAGATTGTCTAATGAAATAATGATCTTTCAGATAGTTCAATACAGGAACTGTCTCTTATGATTAGTGTTTACTTTTAGTTTGTATTGCATTATTAATAAGAGTGTAAATGAATAACTAGTCTAAGTGGAGTTTTATCCTTTTTTAATTAGTATGTTAATTCTAAAATACATATTCTTTACTCCTGGTGCTAGTTAATCTCAAAATATAATAAAAAGCCCGAAAGGACTATACTGTAAGTGACAAAACATATAGGAGGTTAGTCCAAATGAGCCACTTACAGTATACCGCTAAATCCCATCATTTACAATGGAATGTGCAACAATTATCTCAAATTTGTTCAAAACTTTACCATGATTACTGCCCTGATTCTCTTAAACATCGTCGTAATCGTAAGTTAGCCAAAGTATCAGACGAGTCGCTACTAGTCTTACTTTTGTTACAAGCTGAGCTAGGCATTAAATCGCAACGTCATTTCTATCGCATCTGCCAACTATTTCCTTGTGGACGATTGTTGGAGCGAAGCCGCTTTAATCGACGAGCAAGACAATTGAGTTGGTTAGTTCAATTGATTCGCCAAGCTTTGAATAAGGAAATTTCTCCTGATGAGTTAGTCATTATAGATAGTTTTCCTTTGCCACTTTGCCAGCCTGTCCGTAATCACAGAGCTAAGATTTTTAATGGTATCGCAGATATTGGCTATAATGCTTCGAAGCGCCTATGGTTTTACGGATTTAAAGTCCATATGCTGGTCACCTTGTCAGGTTGTATCCTAAATTATGTTGTGACCCCTGCTTCTGTCCATGATATTAGAGTAGTGGATGATTTACTAGAAAATTGCCGATAGTCCTTTATTTTAGCTGATTTAGGTTATCTTAGCCGACAACTTAAAGAACATATTCTTTTTATTTACACTTGAGAAAATTAATTTTGAGTTTTATTCAAATTGATGACGGTATATAAAACATGACATAAATGTCATGTTCAATAGAAAGTGTAGCGATTACAATAAGGGTATAAAAAGTAATAAGGGGAGCCACAAGATGAACTCTATTCAA
>NZ_JAFBEI010000071.1 GCF_016908655.1 Streptococcus saliviloxodontae | reverse complement strand
ACATGATAAAAGCCCGTTGTTACGGGCATTAGTCTAGTAATCAAGCAAGACCTGAACAACGTTCAGCAAGCGTCTTTAGACGCTGCTGGTTTTCACCGCCTTACAGGCGGTGTACAAGCCACCTGTTTTCACGGGTGGTTATGACTTACTGAAATAGCTATTCAGATTTTTAAATTGACAAAAAACCAACCAGTTGGTACAATTGTTTTATAAAAGTTATCCAAGTAAGGAGTAGTTCTATGAAAGAATATGATTTATTAGTTATCGGATTTGGTAAAGCAGGTAAAACAATTGCTGGTAAAATGGCATCTCTTGGTAAAAAGGTTGCTCTTGTCGAACGTGACGCTTCTATGTATGGTGGTACATGTATCAATATCGGTTGCATTCCAACTAAAACTTTGATTCATGCTGCAGAAGAAAATTTGTCATTTAGCCAAGCGATGTCACTTAAAGAAACAGTGACGACTCGCCTTCGTAACAAAAATGAAGCTGGTTTGACAGGTGCAGGCGTTGACCTCTACAATGCCCAAGCTAAGTTTGTCTCAGACAAGGTTATCGAAATCTCGGCTGGCGATGAGGTTGAGCAACTGACTGCAGAAAAAATCGTCATCAACACAGGTGCTGTTTCAAATGTTTTCCCAATTCCTGGACTTCTTGAATCAAAAAATGTTGTTGATAGTACAGGTATTCAAAATCTTGATCAGCAACCTAAACGCCTCGGTATCATCGGTGGTGGCAATATTGGTCTTGAGTTTGCAAGTCTTTATGCTCGTCTTGGAAGCCAAGTGACTGTTTTTGAAGCAGCGCCAGCTATCCTTGGTCGTGCTGAAAAAGTGGCAGCTAAACTAGCTCAATCTTACCTTGAAGAGGATGGCGTCACTTTTGTTCTAGGAGCAAAAGTGGAAAAAGTAGCCAATAAAGGCGAAGCCGTTGTCGTGACTGCCAATGGCGAAGACTATGAATTCGATGTGGTTATGTATGCTATGGGACGCAAACCAGCAACTGAAGGACTTGGTCTTGAAAATACAGATATTGTAGTAACTGAACGTGGAGCCGTACAAGTCAATGAATACCTTGAAACAAGCGTTGAGGGTGTCTATGCTGCTGGTGATGTTAATGGTGGTCTCCAATTCACATATACTTCACTAGACGATTTTCGCATTCTTTTAGGTCGTTTCACAAATAGTAGCGATTATAACCTCAATAGCCGTAAAAATGTTCCTAACACAACCTTCATTGAACCAGCTTTGTCACAGGTTGGTCTTACAGAGAAAGAAGTTATCGCAGCTGGTTTGCCATACAAGGCAAATGAACTTGCAGTAGCTAATATGCCACGCGCTCACGTTAACAATGACCTTCGCGGTATTTATAAGGTTATCGTCAACACTGAGACGAACGAGATTTTAGGTGCTACCCTCTTTGGTTCAAACTCACATGAAATCATCAATTTGATTAAGATGGCAATGGATAATAAGATTCCTTACACCTATATCAAGAATCAAGTATTTACCCATCCAACGATGGCTGAAAACTTAAATGATGTTTTCAATTTCTAAATGTCAAGCCATAAAAAGTCTTCGATAAGGAGCAGGACAAACGCATGAAACAGTTATTTCCGAATTATAGTACAGTTTAAAGTAGATACTCTCAATGCTTTTCCTATAGCAAAACAGCTCAATAATA
>NZ_JAFBEI010000070.1 GCF_016908655.1 Streptococcus saliviloxodontae | reverse complement strand
TCGGCTGTGTTATAGGCTGTACCTACTGCAACATCAGTTGAGTCTTTGTACTCAGTACCGATGACATTTCCATCAGTATCGATATAATTGACAATGACTGAACCTGTTTGCTCTGTTGAGTTTTCCAAACGGAGTGAGAAACGGAGAAGGTCTGAGTTGGTTGTTTCATTGTTGTAAGTATTACGATAATCAACGTAGTCATTATAATGTTTATTATTACCATTTATTTTATCTGAACCGATACTGTAAGCCTGGTTAGATGTTGTTGAAGTATTAATAAAGTATGATGTTCCTGTCTCATATTCATCTGTTGGGAAAGATGTAAAAGGTGTTGACTCGTGGTATAACTTAAATTGAACTTCTTTAAATGTTCCTTTCAGACGGATAGAACCCGTACCTGCTGGAGAGACATTTGGCATACGGTTGCTATCTTCATCAAACCCAGAATAAGTTGGGTCAACTACTGAACGGTGGAAAGCATTCTTATCTGTGACTTCGATAGAAGTATCGGTAACTGTCAAGTTAACACCTTCACTAGCTTTTTCAAGCGTCACATCTGATGTTAACAACTCAAAATAAGTCGCATTAAAGGAACCACGTGAATAACCTGTAACAAATCGTATACGAGAGTTACCACCGACTCCAGAAAGATCGATGATTGGGTTAGTTACTTCTTGGTCAAAGGTCAACGTCAAAATAGTTGATGCTTCTTTTCCGCTAAAGTTCAACTTATCGCGTAAATCACCACCACCTTCTGTGTCTGATGGCTGGGTGAGGATACCTAGTGCTGGAATCGTTGATGGGTTTGGGTTGCCGACAAACATCTCTGCTGTCGCACCATATTTAGATTGGTCAGCACCATTTGCAAGGTATCCAATACCCTCAGGATTTCCATCAACAGGTTTGATACTTGCCGTTACATTTACAACAGTCCCATCTTCACGAGCAATACTAGTTGTGGCTGTTGCGTAACCTTTACTGGCAGCAACATCTTCAACTACCAAATCGTTGTCAGCATACTCATCTGCTAAGGCCCAAGTCCCACTTGTTGAGTAGGTTCTTGTATCTGCTGTTGCAGCCGCTACTGGTGCTGATGCTACTGCGACAGGAGTACTATCTAAAGTAGGCTCACTCGTTGTATCTGCCGTTGATGCTACAGGCTCTGATTGTGTCGATGCCGCTTCGTCACTAGTCACTACTGACTCTGTTGATGTCGCTACTGAATTCGTTGAAGTGACTTCAGTATTTGTAGCAGCTTCGGTATTTGTTGAAACAACCTCAGCATTTGTAGTAGCTACTCCTTCCGTAGACGTTGCTACTGAACTTGAATCCGTAACCGTAGTTGCTAGGCTCGCAACCTGTTCTGAAGGAACCTCTTGTGTAGCTGTTGTTCCAAGTTCATCTGCTAATACTTGTGGAGAGAGAAATAGCAGAGCACCGATAACAACCGAACCGACTCCTACAGAAAATTTACGAATCGAAAACTTTAGTTTCTTTTCATGATTATGATTAAACATAACATCCCCTTCTAATTTTTCTTGAATTTCAACATATTTTATCAAACAATCTAAACTTTTGTCAAATTTTTTGTATTTAAGAGAAAAACAATCAATCTAAAACACTCTTATACTACAACATTATTGGCTCTATAATTTCTGTAGTGGGTAAATCTCATTCAGATATTGTAGGGCTTTTTGACGGTATGCAAAAAGTCCCACATGACTTATAATGAAA
>NZ_JAFBEI010000069.1 GCF_016908655.1 Streptococcus saliviloxodontae | reverse complement strand
TAGTCATAAAAATAAGACAATAACCACGTAACGGCTACTGTCTTGATATTATTTTTTCGCTAAAAGCCTTGATAAGCTTGACAAATGGTAGAAAAGAACTTGAATTGACCAATACTTTGGTTCTGACCCCACATCAAAAAGAGTGGGAACGTTTATCAGGACTTGCCATTCAAGAACAGACTAGTTTAGCTACCGAAACTAAGCTTAAAGATTTTCCTTTTAATACTATTTTGGTCGCTAAAAGTCAGGCAACTAAGGTTTTCAGTCGAGAAAAAGAAGTCGCCATTGGAGTGGGAGGTCCCTACCAAGCGACAGGCGGAATGGGAGATACGCTGTGTGGTATGATTGCTGGTTTTTTAGCTCAATTTACACAAAGTGAGACGTTTGACGTGGTTTTTAGTGCAACTTGGTTGCATTCTGCCATTGCAGACCAGTTATCAGAGACAGCTTATCTTGTATTGCCGACACAGATTAGTCAAGCGATACCAGCTTGGATGAAGTGTATTTCCAAAGGGGAGCTTCCTCAATCAAATCCCCTATAAAAAAGTAATAGTAGTGAGAAGAACTGAACGACTAAGACCAGTTCTCCTCGCTACTTTTTTGTAAGATGATAGCTGAGCATCATAGCCTATCCAAGTTAAGAATATGATGAGATATAGTGACTAAAGTAAAAGGCGTTTATTTTTTCTTGCAAAAAAATAATGTAAATGTTATTATCTAGTTATGAAAACTAGATAATAAGGAGTTGAAGATGTGATGTACCAGAAAATCCCAACTTGGGATGAGTTACCAGATTTAGATCTTTATCTCGATCAAGTCTTGCTTATGGTCAACCAGTTGACCTATTCAGATCAGACTAAGTCTGATAAGGGATTGACCTCTTCGATGGTCAATAATTATGTTAAACATGGCCATATTGCAAAGCCTATTAAGAAAAAGTATCAAAAGCAACAAGTAGCTAGACTGATTGCGATTACATTTTTAAAAACGGTATTTTCAATCCAAGAAATCAGCCAAACCCTCAACGTCCTTCACAAGATTTACCCTTCAAATCAACTTTATGATGATTTTGTTGCTTGCATGAATGACCAAGAGGAGGGTCAAGTTCACGAATTGGTTGAAACAGCTTGTCAATCGGTGAAACTTTATTTTAAAGCTAGACGTTTAACTTATATTTTGGAAGGGGAACAGTCAGATGTCTCAGACGCTAAAACTCAGTAAACAATTATCTTTTGGTGAAGAAGTTGCCAACAGCGTGACACATGGAATCGGAGCTAGTCTTATGTTGGTACTCTTACCGATTACGGCAACCCATGCCTATAGCAACTACAATATGACAGCAGCAGTCGGGATGTCTATCTTTGTCATTTCTCTATTTCTCATGTTCTTATCATCTGCTGTTTATCATTCCATGGCTTACGGTTCTAAGCACAAGTTAGTCTTACGCGTTGTTGACCATTCCATGATTTATATTGCTATTGCAGGTTCTTACACCCCTGTAGCACTGTCCTTGGTCGCAGGTTGGATGGGCTACTTGATTATCATCCTTCAGTGGGGGATTACACTATTTGGTATTTTTTATAAGATTTTTGCTAAGAAAATTAATGAAAAATTTAGTCTTTTTCTCTATCTTTTTATGGGTTGGCTAGTACTCTTTATTATTCCAGCAATTTTGCAGAAAACCAATTTAACCTTCTGCCTCCTTATGTTAGCTGGTGGTTTGTCTTATACTGTAGGTGCCGGGTTTTACGCTAAGAAAAAACCTTATTTCCACATGATTTGGCACCTCTTTATACTATTAGCATCAGCCTTACAGTACATAGCTATTGTGTTTTATATGTTATAAAAAATGAAATCAGAACTTGAAAGAGTTCTGATTTTTTTGATAGCATCAAGTACAAAGATTATGTGAAAATGCTGGCTCTTTGTCAACTGTAGTGGGTTGACTTATAATCAGCAGCGAGAGAGAATCAGATTGGTTCTCTCTTTTTGCATGTTTAAAGCGATGAGAAT
>NZ_JAFBEI010000068.1 GCF_016908655.1 Streptococcus saliviloxodontae | reverse complement strand
ACAGTACCGTTAGTTGGCGCATCGCCGTCATTTTGACGAACTGGAGCTGTTGTTGAGAGGACATAGACTTTGCCATCTTTTGTGATTTCAACTGGCGCTTCATCGTTGTAGGCTTCGTCTACTGGAGCTTCTGTCTTAACTGATTTGTCGTCTGCGATTTCAGTTTCTGTACCTTCAATCACGTAACGAGCTACAACGTTACCTGTTGGTGTCGCTGGGGTTTCTTTTACCTTGTACTCGTAAGTGATCGTTTGGGTAGCTTCTGTAACAGTACCGTTGGCTACCGCATCTCCGTCGTTTGTACGAGTACGAACGAGTTCGTAAGTCACACCATCTTTTGTGATTTCAGCTGGCGCTTCATCGCTGTAGGCTTCGTCTACTGGCGCATCTGTCTTAACTGATTTATCATCTGCGATTTCAGTTTCTGTTTCTTCAATCACGTAACGAGCTACGACGTTACCTGTTGGTGTCGCTGGCTCTTCTTTAAGTTTGTAAACGTAAGTGATTTCTGTTGTGCCTTCGACAACGTTGCCTTGCTCTTCAGCCGTTGTGTCTGCTGTGACAACTTTGCCATCTACAAGCTGTGTTTGACCTGAAGCATCTTCTACAGCTGTACCAACGAGGACATATGTCTTGCCGTCAACTGTGATTTCGGATGGTTTGTTATCAGCTGCAGTGTCGTAAGCTACATCTTTCTTCTCTGTTGTGACAACTGGATCACCTACAACTTGGCCGTCGCTATCAACTTGACTGGTTGTCGTTGTTGTTTCAATCACAGTTTTGGCTGTGTCTTCAACGTCTGCTTGAAGGGTTTGACCATCTTCTGTCACATAGTGAACAACAACGTTACCTTCTTTAGTTACAACATCAACTTTTTCAGTTGTCTTAAGAACGTATTGGTAAGTGATTGTTTGTGTCTCTTCTGTAACAGTGCCGTTAGTTGGCGCATCGCCGTCATTTTGACGAACTGGAGCTGTTGTTGAGAGGACATAGACTTTGCCATCTTTACCAGTGATTTCAGCTGGTGCTTCATCGTTGTAGGCTTCGTCTACTGGCGCATCTGTCTTAACTGATTTGTCGTCTGCGATTTCAGTTTCTGTACCTTCAATCACATAACGAGCTACGACATTACCTGTTGGTGTCGCTGGCTCTTCTTTAAGTTTGTAGACGTAAGTGATTTCTGTTGTACCTTCGACAACGTTGCCTTGCTCTTCAGCTGTTGTGCCTGCTGTGACAACTTTGCCATCTACAAGCTGTGTTTGACCTGAAGCATCTTCTACAGCTGTACCAACGAGGACATATGTCTTGCCGTCAACTGTGATTTCGGCTGGTTTGTTATCAACTGC
Source organism: Streptococcus saliviloxodontae (assembly GCF_016908655.1). Classification (GTDB taxonomy): domain Bacteria; phylum Bacillota; class Bacilli; order Lactobacillales; family Streptococcaceae; genus Streptococcus; species Streptococcus saliviloxodontae. Next base: position 1,086 of record NZ_JAFBEI010000068.1, on the reverse strand, counting down.
AGTGTCGTAAGCTACATCGGTCTTCTCTGTTGTGACAACTGGATCACCAACAACTTGGCCGTCGCTATCAACTTGACTGGTTGTCGTTGTTGTTTCAATCACAGTTTTGGCTGTGTCTTCAACGTCTGCTTGAAGAGTTTGACCATCTTCTATCACATAGTGAACAACAACGTTACCTTCTTTAGTTACAGTGTCAACTTTTTCAGTTGTCTTAAGAACGTATTGGTAAGTAATCGTTTGTGTCTCTTCTGTAACAGTGCCATTAGTTGGCGCATCGCCGTCATTTTGACGAACTGGAGCTGTTGTTGAGAGAACATAGACTTTACCATCTTTACCAGTGATTTCAGCTGGCGCTTCATCGCTGTAGGCTTCGTCTACTGGCGCTTCGGTCTTAACTGATTTGTCATCTGCGATTTCAGTTTCTGTTCCTTCAATCACATAACGAGCTACAACATTACCTGTTGGTGTCGCTGGCGTTGCTTTTACCTTGTACTCGTAAGTGATCGTTTGGGTAGCTTCTGTAACATTACCATTTGCTGGCGCATCTCCGTCGTTTGTACGAGTACGAACGAGTTCGTAAGTCACACCATCTTTTGTGATTTCAGCTGGTGCTTCATCGTTGTAGGCTTCGTCTACTGGTGCATCTGTCTTAACTGATTTGTCGTCTGCGATTTCAGTTTCTGTACCTTCAATCACGTAACGAGCTACGACATTGCCTGTTGGTGTTGCTGGCTCTTCTTTAAGTTTGTAAACGTAAGTGATTTCTGTTGTACCTTCGACAACGTTGCCTTGCTCTTCAGCTGTTGTGTCTGCTGTGACAACTTTGCCATCTACAAGCTGTGTTTGGCCTGAAGCATCTTCTACAGCTGTACCAACGAGGACATATGTCTTACCGTCAACTGTGATTTCGGATGGTTTGTTATCAACTGCAGTGTCGTAAGCTACATCGGTCTTCTCTGTTGTGACAACTGGATCACCAACAACTTGGCCATCGCTATCAACTTGACTGGTTGTCGTTGTTGTTTCAATCACAGTTTTGGCTGTGTCTTCAACGTCTGCTTGAAGGGTTTGACCATCTTCTGTCAC
>NZ_JAFBEI010000067.1 GCF_016908655.1 Streptococcus saliviloxodontae | reverse complement strand
AAGCTTGACTTTGCATATCGTTTCCTCATTTCGTGGTTGTTTTGAGTTTATGATACGCAAAGTTTTTTAGTTTGGCTAGAATTAACTAGCACAACGGGTTTAATATATAAGGAGATAATCATGAAATCTAAAAAACTTTATTACGTGACTGCCCTAGTATTAGCCAGTCTATCGCTTGCTGCTTGTAGCAATACCAATAACCAAACCAAAACAACTACAACATCAAGTTCAACAAATCAAATACAAGCAAAAAATCAAGATGTTCGCTTATCGTTTAATAAGGTCACGACTGGGACAGCGGCTAATAATTTCCAAGGAGGATCGACTCTTGAACAGTTGGTCGCTCTTTTCGGTCAACCTACAACCCATGAGCAACGTCAAGCAGGTGATGCTACTGTCGAAGCTTACACTTGGCAAATTGACGCCGTTAGTATAGAAGCGCAGCTTTACAATAATAGTACCATCGCCAAGTCCATTTCAAACTTTAGTTTCATCCGTGATGCTAAGACTAGCTTGGCTGATTATCAAAAACTAAAGGTAGGACAGACAACCTATTCTCAAGCCGTTCAATTACTAGGAGAACCAGATGTCATGTCTCATGCTGTTTCTTCAGATGCTGAACAAGGTCAGGCTATCTGGACAAGTGGCTTAAAAGGTGAGTCAGGCACACAAATCCAGCTAACATTTACTAATAGTGTCCTAGCAACTGAAAATCAAGTAGGTTTAACCAATTAATTACCGTCAATCACAAGAGGCTAGTTATCGCTTATAACTAATCTCTTGTGATTTATTAGTTTCTTACTATTCTAGATTGGGGCAGGAAAAAATAAAAAAACCGCTTTGTTATGCGGTTTTTTTAAAGTTTATATCCACTCTGAGGGAATCGAACCCCCATTTTAAGAACCGGAATCTTACGTGATATCCATTACACTAAGAGTGGAAATAGGAAACCAATTGCCACTTCATACAAATAAGTTTCCTTTTAAATAAAAGAGCCTGCTAAGCAAGCCCTTTATATAGATTACAATTCAATATCACCGAAAAGGTCAGCCATTGAGAATCCAGTTTGAGTTTCTGGAAGTTCGTAATCACGTTTTTCTTGACGTTTTGGACGACGTGGACGTGATTGACGTTTTTCCTCTTTTTCACCTTCAGCTTGTGCTGGGCGTTCTTCAAGAGCTTTGATTGAAAGTGATACACGTTCTGCATCAGCGTTTACTTCAAGAACTTTAACGGTTACATCTTGACCTACTGAAAGAACATCTTTTGGATTTTCAACACGTTTGTGTGAAATTTGTGAGATGTGAACAAGTCCATCGATACCTGGCAACACTTCAACAAATGCACCAAAGTCAGTCAAACGTTTTACTTTACCTTCGATAACATCACCAGCAGCAAGTTTTTGTTCAACACCATCCCAAGGTCCAGGAGTAGTAGCTTTCAATGAAAGTGATACACGACCTGCTTCTTCATCGATAGCAAGAACTTTAACTTCAACTTCTTCACCAACAGAAACAACTGATTTTGGTGATACGTTACGTTCGTGAGACAATTCAGTTACGTGAACAAGTCCATCAACACCACCAAGGTCGATGAAAGCACCAAAGCTTGTCAAACGTGCCACTTTACCTGAAACTACTGAACCAACTTCAATTTTTGAGAAAATTTCTTGACGAGCTTCAGCTGCTACAGCTTCAACAACTTCACGACGTGAAAGGATAAAGCGGTTTTCTGATGCATCAACTTCTTTAATTTTAGCATCAAATTCTTGACCAACAAATTGTTCAGTGTTACGAACAAAACGAGTATCGATCATTGAAGCTGGGATGAATCCACGGATTCCTTCAAATTCTACTGAAAGTCCACCTTTAACAGCGCGAGTTCCTTTAACAGTAACGACTTCTTCTTCACGACCAACAAGTTTGTCCCATGCTTTGCGAGCTTCCAAGCGTTTTTTAGATACAAGGTAAGTTACTGTATCAGTATCTTTACCTACTACTTGACGAAGAACAAGCACTTCAAGTGTTTCGCCAGCTTTAACAAAGTCGTTGATGTCAGCATCACGATCGTTAGTCAATTCACGAAGAGTAAGTACACCTTCGATACCAGTGCCTTCGATAACAACGTTTGCTTGACCATTATCAACAGTTAAAACTTCCGCAGTGACAACATCACCAGGGTTCACTTCGCTAACACTGTTTAGCAAATCTTCAAATTCATTCATTCTAAAAAATCCTCCAACAAAAGCTAGCAGAGCTAGCTTTTGATAACAATATATTTTCTCAAGGTAACCCGCAACGACAACAACTCTTATCTTTGACGGTGTCAAGTAAAAACTTGATACCTTTGACTGGGGTAGCTGGATTCGAACCAACGCATGAGGGAGTCAAAGTCCCTTGCCTTACCGCTTGGCTATACCCCATTAAATGGAAAGAGAGGGATTCGAACCCCCGAACCCGAAGGAGCGGATTTACAGTCCGCCGCGTTTAGCCTCTTCGCTATCTTTCCTTAACAACAAAAACTATTTTAACATAGATTTTGTTGGTATGCAAGCTTTTTTTTATTTTTTAACGATTTAAATTGTATTCCTCTACAATGATTGCTACTGCAGCATCTAGTTGCTTATGGAAGGTACTAACAGCCCCCTCTTTAACCACTGCAAATTGACCATCCAATTCAGCAATTTCGCCAATTTCTTTCTTACCAATAGAAAGTGAATAACCATCCAATTTGATGTTATTTACTGTTAGTTTAGCATCTGAAATTTGAATTTCAATTTTTTTATCTTTTTTACTCATATTCCACCTCTTGTCCTGTCGGATGCTTCAATCTGAGCACCCATTCTTATCCATTTTACACGAAAACAAAAAAGCATGCAAGTGAACTGCACCCCAAAAGTTAGACACAAAATCTAACGAATGGGGTGTTTTTTGATGAAATTAACGTATGAAGATAAATTAACAATATACGAG
>NZ_JAFBEI010000066.1 GCF_016908655.1 Streptococcus saliviloxodontae | reverse complement strand
CTCGTATATTGTTAATTTATCTTCATACGTTAATTTCATCAAAAAACACCCCATTCGTTAGATTTTGTGTCTAACTTTTGGGGTGCAGTTCATAATCAAGGCTTTTTACTATCCCTTTCGTTCAAAGGTATCTAGGCTTTTACGAGCAGAGCTACGCACTCCACGTGATGCGTCTGCGGGAAGAGGTCTACTGGTTGAACTTTTGTGAGTTTGTATCCTAGGTCTTGGTAGAGGGCGATGTCACGCGCCATGGTTGCTGGGTTACATGAGACGTAGGTGATTTTGCGTGGCGCCATAGCGACGCTAGCTTTGATAAAGCTTTCTGTCAAGCCTTTGCGTGGTGGGTCGACGATGATAACGTCTGGCTTGATACCTGCTTTAGACCAGTCTGCCATAGCATTTTCAGCGCTGTCTGCGACATAGGTAGCGTTGGTAATGCTGTTTCGCTCTGCATTTTTCTGAGCATCAGCGACAGCTGTTTCCACCACTTCAACACCATAAACCTGCTTGACTTTTTTGGCAAATGACAGACCAATCGTACCGATACCTGAGTAAGCATCTACGACCACATCGTCAGCTGACAAGTCTGAAAAATCAATGGCTGTTTGATAGAGTTTCTCTGCCATAACCGTATTGACTTGATAGAAGGATTGAGCTGAAATGTCATAGGTGTTTCCTAACATTTTGTCCTCAATGGTGTCTGATCCGTAAAGGATCTTAAACTCCTGCCCCAAGATAGCGTTTGTGTTTTGATCATTGATGTTTTGAATAATGGAAACAACTTCTGGAAAGGCTGCTACAATCTTTTCAATCATCTGCTCGATACGGAAAACCTTGGGACGTGTCGTTACCAAGACCAGCATGATTTGCCCTGTGTAATGCCCACGACGGACCATGAGATTACGGATAAGACCTGTCTGCTCCTTTTCGTCATAAGGTTTGATATCAAAACGACGGAGCAAATCACGGACAAAAACAACGAGGTCATCAATTTTCTTGTCTTGAATAAGAAAGTCTTCCAAGGGCATGAGGTCATGAGAACCCTTGCGGAAAAAACCTGTCTCCAGCTGACCATTGACACGACGAACTGGGACAGCTGCCTTGTTGCGGTAGGCATAAGGAACTTCCATTCCTAGCGTTTCTGCGACTTCCACATCCGACTCCGAAATCTTAGCCGTCTTATAAAGATTATCGACGACCTGCTTGCGTTTAAACTTGAGCTGTTCGCTATAAGCCAAATGCCCTAAGTCTGCAATCCCGCTACGCAGATAGTCACTGTTGACATCTTCGTTGCGAAACTCAGACTTTTTAACGTAGCTCTCTACTTTACCGTAACCAATGTTTTTCTTGACTTTGAGAATACGCATATTGATAATCTCACCAGGAAGAGCATTGTCTACAAAGAAAACCAAGCCGTTAATCTTAGCAACTCCCTTGCCTTCGTGGGTCAAATCAACGATGGATACGTTGATGATATCATTTTTTTCTAACATGATGTTATTCCTTGTTCTTTAAATTTCTCGCTCTGCTATTAAAAAGAGAGACTCGCGTCTCTCATTATACCATATTTACTTAATCAGTTCATAGATAGCCTCTGCGTAAATGGTTGCTGCGCGGTAGAGGTCTTCTACGTCTGTAAATTCATTGGCTTGGTGCATGGTGTTGGTATAGCCTGGGAACATAGCTCCAAAGGCGACGCCACGTTTTAACAGGCGACCGAAGGTTCCACCACCGATAATTTGTTCATGACCTTTTAGTCCTGTTTGGCGCTCATAAACAGCTAGAAGTGTTGATACCAACTCATCTTCCATCGGTACATAGTGCGGTGTGTGTTCATGTTCAGAAAGACTGACCTTGCTCGGCCCTTCCAACTGCTCAAGACCTGCCTTAATGGTCTTAGCATCTGTTCCTTGAGGGTAACGGAAGTTAAGAGCAATGGTATTATCTGAAGAACTGGCATCAAAGGTAAAGACACCTGCATTCATGGTTAACTCGCCCATTTTAGCATCCACAAAGTCCAAGCCCAACTTCTTAGCATAGAAATCTTCATGAAGTGTCTCGCCTGCTACTCGGAGATAGGCCTTAGCTGCACCTTCAAAGGCAAACTGATTGAGGAACTTAGCTAGGAAGGTTGCACCATTGATCCCTGCAAAAGGTGACATCCCGTGAGCTGACTTGCCGTAAACAGTAAGGGTATATTGCCCACTTGCTTCAGAGAGCTCTGCTGTAACAGGTTCTGCTGCGATAAAATCATTCAGCTTTTCTTGCAAGTCTGCTAGGTCCATAGTGGCTGTGAAGACTGCTGTCGCAGACTCTGGTACCATATTCTCACGCAAACCACCTGTGAAACTAGATAAGGTGAAAGCTCCGCTATTTTCCCCAGAAAAATGAAGATACTCGGTGATATTTCCTTTTTCACCGTTGATAATCGGAAACTCAGCGTCAGGGGCAAAGCCAAAGTCTGGGTCTTTGAGACCGTTGTGGGCAAAGTAGTAATCCATATCGCCCCAGCCTGATTCTTCGTCCGTTCCTACAATGAAACGAACTTTTTTAGAAGTCGGTAAGCCTAACTCTTTGATAATTTTTAGGGCATAATAGGCAGCCATGGTTGGTCCTTTATCATCTGATGACCCACGTGCATAGAGTTTGCCGTCCTTGATGACTGGCTCGTAAGGGTCTGTATCCCAACCGCTACCAGCTGGTACAACGTCCAAGTGAGCGAAGATACCAAGAACCTCATCCCCCTCTCCAAACTCAAAGTCACCAGCATAGTTATCAATGTTGCGGGTCTTATAACCATCACGTTCTGCCATTGCTAAGAAATGTTCCAAGGCTTTCACAGGACCAGGACCAAAAGGGTGTCCCTTATCAGCCTTACTGTCATCACGCTCAGAATTGATACGAAGAAGGGCAAATAAGTCCTCCATCATAGCGTCTTTGCGTTTGTCAACTTCTGCTCTGTAATTGATTGTCATAAGCTTTCCTCTTTTTTCTAGTAAGTAGGTCTATTTTACCATTTTTTTATTGGTTTTTCTTTTTTCTTTTTGATAATTCACGACAAACGCATGAGATACTCCATTTCATTTTCTGAACGACAGAACCTTTTTTGACCTAAAGTAGTCGGCTTAGATATTTGTCAAAGGATAA
>NZ_JAFBEI010000065.1 GCF_016908655.1 Streptococcus saliviloxodontae | reverse complement strand
CTTTTCATTATAAGTCATGTGGGACTTTTTGCATACCGTCAAAAAGCCCTACAATATCTGAATGAGATTTACCCACTACAGAAATTATAGAGCCTTTTTTATTCGGTAAATCACAAAGAATAACTTGCTACCTAGACATCGATGTGCTTGATGATTAACTAGAAATAGTACTTGGAACGCACCTCCCTCCACCACTGTTAGTTACTAAATCAACCTTTACAAGGAGCTTATTTATCAAATTACTACTAAAAGCATCAAGGAGAGCCTCTTTTCAGAAGCTCTCCTTTGCTATTCCCATAACCCTACGACCATATTTTCACTATACACAAATTCTAAACCAAAACCCGATGGAGATAATCTCTACTCGGGTTTTGGTGACTTATTCTCTTTTTTCTACCAGCGCTTCTACGATAGCTGTATTTTGTTCATCAAAGAGATGTTCAAACGGAGCTGTCATATGACTTTCAAAACCTTCTGGTAACTTCGGGCAGGCCTTATTAGCATAAGTCAACATACGCTTTTCGCCAGGGTGAGTCTATTCATTAAAAGCAAGAATCAGGTCAAAGTAGGAAGCAAGAAACTTCGCCACGCGATGGTTAACCGCTACCAAATCTCTACGTTCCAAGGCCTTCTTAATTTGACGAGGATAGGCCAGCAAGCGACTTTCCAGTAGTTGCAATTGACGATTGATATATTGTCTTTCAAGGCTTGACTTAGATAAACATCATAATCAGATTGCTCATCAAAAATGTCACCCGCCTAAGACGATAGCTTCTATTTCATCGTAATCTGATAATTCCTCAACCAACTGTTTAAATATTGTTTTCTCTCCCTTTTCCTCACTCGATTAATTCATCCATTTGCCAAGCTAAACACCGATAGTCGTAGACAGTACCACATCACGCTCCTAAGACAAACGTCATAACCTGACCGAGCATAGGCTAGTTAGTTCACCCAATCCACCCTTTCAAAAAAGTGTTTTAAAACTCCGCTGTGATATACTATTCTGCCAACTTAGAAGCTCTTAGTCTGACAAGATTATTCTTTAACCTTATACTACCACAGTAGCAAAATAGATTCATCCACTACCGTATCCCTGAGCAACAAGGTACTAAGCCCGTCTTCTTAAAAATGTATATAGACTAGTGAGTAAAAAAATTCCGATTAGAATAATTGTAATCGTTGCACTTGCCGGAGTCTCCCAATGGTAAGATAAATAAACACCTGCAATCATACCCAAGAAACCAATGCCCATCGCATAAGCAATAACAGATTTAAAACTTTTACCAATCCTCATTGCTATACTCGCTGGTAATACCATGATAGTAGAAACTAATAAAGCACCTGCAGCAGGTATCATCAATGCAATAGCAATACCCGTTACAATATTAAAAGCCAAAGACATCCATTTGACAGGTAAACCATCTACAAATGCCGTGTCCTCATCAAAAGTTAGAATATACGTCGGTCTCATAAAGAAAACTGTCAACAGTAATACCACTACAGCAATAACAAAAAGAGCTAACACTTGACTACTATTTATCGTGATAATGGAGCCAAATAAATACTGGTCCAAACTCATACTTGATGCGTTGGAAGATTTACTGGTAATAATCAAAGACAGGGCCAAACCAAGAGACATCAAAATAGCCGTCGAAATTTCCATGTAATGCTTATAAACCGTCCTCAGATACTCTAGCAATACAGCAGCTAACACGACAATAATGATTGTTGACCAAGTTGTTGACATTCCGAGTAGAAGACCAAAAGCTACTCCCGCCAACGACACGTGACTTAAAGTGTCACTCATTAAACTCTGTCGTCTCAAAATTAGAAAAAGTCCTAAAATAGGAGCAAATAAACTCATCGCTAAAATGGCTAAAATAGCTCTTTGCATAAAATCATAAGAAAGCATATCAAAAATTGAATACAACATCATTCTAGCTCCTTATCTTTATCATGAATATTAAAGCACCGCCACGGTAAGCTATGGTTACGTACTAAATGAATATTACGGTCTGCATATTCTTTGACTTCTTCTGGATCATGAGTGATCATTAAGACTGATTTACCATGCTTATGGGCACTATGATGCATCAACTGGTAAAAAGTCTCTGTTGTTCCCGCATCCATACCTGTTGTAGGCTCATCAAGGACAAAAACATCAGGATCCGAAGCAAACATTCTAGCAATCACTGCTCGCTGTTTCTGCCCTCCAGACAAACTACCAATACGTTTATAACGATTCTCCCACATACCAACTGCTTCTAAACTTGTTTTGACATGCTCATCATCATGCTTATCAAGCCGTCTAAACCATCCCTTTCTTGGGTAGCGTCCCGAACGAACAAACTCAAGCACGGTACTAGGAAAACCTGCATTAAAACTTGCAATCTGCTGTGGCAAATAAGCCAATCGTAATTTTTTCCCAGAAATATTTCGATCTGCTATTACTACGGAACCTTTCTTAGGTTTCAGTATCCCTAAAGTCGCCTTAATTAGAGTCGATTTAGCCGCTCCATTTTCACCTGTTAGAGTCACGAACTCACCACTATCAACATGATAAGAAATACCTTCCAAAACAGGATCCGTTTCATATTGAAAAGTAAGATCATTTACTGTAATATATCTCATCAGTCTCTAAACAACTCCTCTCTCAACTGTTCTAAAAAACTATCAATTACAAGTTTCTCCTTATCTGAGTAAGACATCAAGATAGATTCATAAGCTTTTAATGTCAAATCATGATGATGTAAATGTTCTTGTGCAATCGGGAGAGCCTCTGAAGTTAGTGAAAAATAAGTCACCCTACCATCCTTACTATCTTTTTGAGTCTTCAAGAACCCCTTTGATACTAAAGACTTCACAGCCTTCGTGACAGCAGCCTGACTCACATTAAGAGACTTTGCTAAATCTGTGTTAGTCATTGGACCATCAATTAACAACATCAAGATATGTTCTTGTGTATTTGTTAGTGCCACCCCACTTGTACAATGTCCCACTAAAAACTCATTACTATGCTCAGAAGCCAAAATAACCTCTGAAAGAAAACCATCAATTTTTAAAACTAAATCCATATCTTTCCTTAACTAGTTAACTATAAGTATAAATAAAAACTGTTAGAACTAATCTAACAGCTAGATATACCGGCGGCCGGGGTCGAACCGGCACGTCCTTGCGGACACTGGATTTTGAGTCCAGCGCGTCTGCCAATTCCGCCACGCCGGCAAATATCTAAACTGGGGTAGCTGGATTCGAACCAACGCATGAGGGAGTCAAAGTCCCTTGCCTTACCGCTTGGCTATACCCCAAAGGAGGCGAGTGAGGGGAATCGAACCCCCGAATGTCAGAGCCACAATCTGATGTGTTAACCACTTCACCACACCCGCCATATTTAGTTTAACACGGGCAGTAGGAATTGAACCCACACTGAAGGTTTTGGAGACCTTAGTTCTACCTTTAAACTATGCCCGTTATTATGGAAAGAGAGGGATTCGAACCCCCGAACCCGAAGGAGCGGATTTACAGTCCGCCGCGTTTAGCCTCTTCGCTATCTTTCCTTAAATATAATGGCGCGAGACGGAATCGAACCGCCGACACATGGAGCTTCAATCCATTGCTCTACCAACTGAGCTACCGAGCCAACTATAATTGCGGGAGCAG
>NZ_JAFBEI010000064.1 GCF_016908655.1 Streptococcus saliviloxodontae | reverse complement strand
ATAATACGTGGTTTGTTATCTGTTGTGTCATAAGGTGTATCAACATCACTTGTTGGTGTATCAACTACCGGATTCTTGATAACATTTCCTGATTCGTCAACGTAGTGAACTACCACGTCACCTTTCGGTGTAACTACTTCTCGGTACACGTAGGTGATCTCTGTGCGACCTTCTACTACTTTACCAGTTTCATTACCTTGAGTCTTAGTTGGGATAATTTCATACTTCTTACCATTAAACTCAATAATACGTGGTTTGTTATCTGTTGTGTCATAAGGTGTATCAACATCACTTGTTGGTGTATCAACTACCGGATTCTTGATAACATTTCCTGATTCGTCAACGTAGTGAACTACCACGTCACCTTTCGGTGTAACTACTTCTCGGTACACGTAGGTGATCTCTGTGCGACCTTCTACTACTTTACCAGTTTCATTACCTTGAGTCTTAGTTGGGATAATTTCATACTTCTTACCATTAAACTCAATAATACGTGGTTTGTTATCTGTTGTGTCATAAGGTGTATCAACATCACTTGTTGGTGTATCAACTACCGGATTCTTGATCACGTTTCCTGATTCGTCAACGTAGTGAACTACCACGTCACCTTTCGGTTTTTGAGGTGTTTGTGACTCTGAATGAACAGAACTGCTTGATGCACTTGCTGACTCTGAACTTGAAAGGGATTCTGAAACTGACTCACTCAACGATTCTGAGACTGATTCGCTCATTGATTCTGAGATTGACTCGCTCAAGGACTCGGAAATGGATTCACTTGTTGACTCAGAAACTGATTCGCTTAATGACTCTGACACTGACTCACTTAACGATTCTGAGACGGATTCGCTCAATGACTCTGACTCTGACTCGCTCAACGATTCTGAAACTGATTCACTCAAGGATTCTGAAACTGATTCGCTTAATGACTCGGACACTGACTCACTTAACGATTCTGAGACGGATTCGCTCAATGACTCTGACACTGACTCACTTAACGATTCTGAGACTGATTCACTCAATGACTCTGACACTGACTCACTTAACGATTCTGAGACGGATTCGCTCAATGACTCTGACACTGACTCGCTCATCGATTCTGAAACTGATTCACTCAATGACTCGGAAGCCGATTCGCTCAATGATTCTGAGATTGACTCACTTAACGATTCTGAGACGGATTCGCTTAATGACTCGGAAACCGATTCGCTCATCGATTCTGAGACGGACTCACTTGTTGACTCAGAAACGGATTCGCTTAGGGATTCTGAGACTGACTCGCTTAATGATTCGGAAATGGACTCACTGATCGATTCAGACACTGATTCGCTTGTTGACTCAGAAACTGACTCGCTCATCGATTCTGAAATTGACTCGCTTAACGATTCTGAAACGGATTCGCTTTGTGACTCGGATACTGACTCACTTAGCGATTCAGAGACTGATTCGCTCAATGACTCGGATACTGATTCACTCAAGGATTCTGAAACTGATTCGCTTAATGACTCGGACACTGACTCACTTAACGATTCTGAGACTGATTCGCTCAATGACTCTGACACTGACTCGCTCATCGATTCTGAAATTGACTCACTTAGCGATTCAGATACTGATTCGCTTAATGACTCGGAAGCCGATTCGCTCAATGATTCTGAGATTGACTCACTTAGGGATTCTGAGATTGACTCACTCAACGATTCTGACACCGATTCACTTGTGGACTCGGAAACTGACTCACTTAGCGATTCTGACACGGAGTCACTTGTTGATTCTGAGACGGACTCACTTTGTGACTCTGAAACTGATTCGCTTATTGACTCAGAAACTGACTCGCTTAATGATTCTGAGACGGATTCACTTGTTGATTCTGAGATTGACTCACTTAGGGATTCAGATACTGACTCGCTCAACGATTCTGAAACTGATTCGCTCAATGACTCGGATACTGACTCACTTAGGGATTCTGAGATTGACTCACTCAACGATTCTGATACTGATTCGCTTAATGACTCTGACACTGACTCGCTCATCGATTCTGAAACTGATTCACTCAATGACTCAGATACTGACTCACTTAGGGATTCAGATACTGATTCGCTTAATGACTCTGACACTGACTCACTTAACGATTCTGAGACCGATTCGCTTAACGACTCTGACACTGACTCACTCAACGATTCTGAGACCGATTCGCTTAATGACTCTGAAGCCGATTCGCTCATTGATTCTGACACTGACTCACTCAACGATTCTGAGACGGATTCACTTGTTGATTCTGAGATTGACTCACTTAGCGATTCTGAAACTGATTCGCTTTGTGACTCTGACACTGACTCACTTAATGATTCTGAAATTGACTCACTGATCGATTCTGACACTGATTCGCTGAGGGATTCTGAAATTGACTCACTCAAGGACTCGGAAACCGATTCGCTCATTGATTCGGAAATGGACTCACTTGTCGATTCTGAGACGGATTCACTTAGCGATTCTGAGACGGACTCACTCAAGGATTCAGAAACTGATTCGCTTAGGGATTCTGAAATTGACTCGCTTAATGACTCGGAAACCGACTCGCTGAGGGATTCTGACACTGATTCGCTCAATGACTCAGACACTGACTCGCTGGTTGACTCGGAGACTGACTCGCTCAGGGACTCTGACACTGATTCACTGATTGATTCGGAGATTGACTCGCTCATCGATTCGGAAATTGACTCACTCAAGGACTCGGAGACCGATTCACTTATTGACTCGGACACTGACTCACTCAAGGACTCGGAAACCGATTCACTTAGCGACTCTGAAACTGACTCGCTCATCGATTCGGAGACGGACTCGCTTAATGATTCTGAAACTGACTCGCTCATCGATTCGGAGATGGATTCGCTTAATGACTCGGACACTGACTCACTCAAGGACTCAGATACGGATTCGCTGGTTGACTCGGAAACCGACTCGCTTAATGATTCTGAAATGGACTCACTCAACGATTCTGAGACGGATTCGCTGATTGACTCAGAAACGGACTCACTCAACGATTCTGAGACGGACTCGCTGGTTGACTCAGATACTGACTCACTTAAGGACTCAGACACTGATTCACTCAATGACTCTGAAACGGACTCACTCAAGGATTCTGATACTGATTCGCTCAAGGACTCGGAGACGGATTCACTCAAGGATTCTGACACTGACTCACTTAACGATTCGGAAACAGACTCGCTCAACGATTCTGAGACAGATTCACTCAAGGATTCTGACACTGACTCACTTAACGATTCGGAAACAGACTCGCTCAACGATTCTGAGACAGATTCACTTGTTGATTCTGAGACTGACTCACTTAGGGATTCAGATACCGATTCGCTCAATGACTCGGAAATTGACTCACTCAAGGATTCGGAAACTGATTCGCTTTGTGACTCGGACACTGACTCACTTATTGATTCCGAAACGGACTCGCTCATCGATTCTGAAATTGACTCACTCAATGACTCGGATACTGACTCACTTAGCGATTCAGAGACTGATTCGCTTAATGACTCTGAAGCCGATTCGCTCAATGACTCGGACACTGACTCGCTTAGGGATTCGGAAACAGATTCACTCATTGATTCTGAAAGTGACTCGCTCATCGATTCTGAGACCGATTCACTTATTGATTCTGAAACTGATTCGCTCAACGATTCTGAGATTGACTCACTTGAAGTTTCTGAAGCGGATTCGAGTAGTGATTCTGAAATTGACTCGCTCATCGATTCTGAGACGGACTCACTTAGCGATTCAGAGACTGATTCGCTCAATGACTCGGACACTGATTCACTTAAGGATTCTGAAACCGATTCGCTCATCGATTCTGAGACTGACTCACTTAGCGATTCTGAAACCGACTCACTTAGTGACTCTGAAATTGACTCACTCAACGATTCTGAGACGGATTCACTTGTTGATTC
>NZ_JAFBEI010000063.1 GCF_016908655.1 Streptococcus saliviloxodontae | reverse complement strand
GCTTTTCATTATAAGTCATGTGGGGCTTTTTTCATACCGCTAAAAAGCCCTACAATATCTGAATGAGATTTACCCACTACAGAAATTATAGAGCCGCATCTTACGTTTTTTTAAAAATATCATATTATTTCCATAAAGTATGCTATAATAGAAATAATCTGAAAATTTTGTCAAATAAGCGAGGGGGAAAAATGATTACAGCAAGAGATGTTATCAAAGCTAATGATGTACTGAGGACAGTCGTTGAACGTACACCCTTAGATTTTGACCGTTATCTATCTGAAAAATATAGTGCGACAGTCTATTTAAAACGTGAAAATATGCAAAAGGTTCGCTCGTTCAAGATTCGAGGTGCTTACTATGCGATTCATCAATTGAGTGAAGAAGAAAAGTCGCGTGGTGTTGTTTGTGCATCTGCGGGTAATCATGCTCAAGGTGTTGCGTTTACTTGTAATGAAATGAAGATCCCAGCTACTATTTTTATGCCTGTTACAACGCCGCAACAAAAAATTGGGCAAGTCCAGTTTTTTGGAGGAGCTTTTGTAACAATCAAGTTAGTGGGGGATACCTTTGATGCTTCGGCACAGGCTGCTCAGGAGTTTACCAAAGCAGAAGGGATGACTTTTATTGATCCTTTTGATGATTTTAATGTCCAGGCTGGCCAAGGAACTGTTGCTTATGAAATCTACGAGCAGGCTCAGGAAGATGGTGTTAGTTTTGATAGCATCTTCGTTCCAGTTGGTGGAGGTGGCTTGATCGCTGGTGTATCGACTTATATTAAAGATTGTGCTCCAGAAATCGAAGTGATCGGTGTTGAGGCTAGCGGTGCCAGAAGTATGCGTGCCGCATTTGATAAAGGTCATCCTGTTAAACTAGAAGAAATCGATAAGTTTGCAGATGGAATTGCGGTGCAAAAAGTAGGCATTAATACCTATGAGGTTGCTCGTAAGAATGTTGATCGTTTAATCGGTGTGGATGAAGGTTTAATCTCTGAAACCTTGATTGATATGTACTCTAAGCAAGGGATTATCGCAGAGCCTGCTGGTGCTGCCTCTATTGCTGCCTTAGAAGTGATGAAAGATGACATTGTTGGTAAGACGGTTGTCTGTGTGATTTCAGGTGGTAACAATGATATCAACCGTATGCCTGAGATGGAAGAGCGTGCGCTTATTTATGATGGTGTTAAACACTATTTTGTAGTTAACTTCCCTCAACGTCCAGGTGCTCTTAGAGAGTTTGTAAATGATATTTTAGGACCAAATGATGATATTACTCGATTTGAGTATATTAAACGTGCCAACAAGGGAACAGGCCCGGTGTTAATTGGCGTTACCTTGAGTGATAAGAATGATTATGCAGGATTAATTGATCGCTTGTCGGTATTTGATCCAAGCTATATCAATCTTCATGGAAATGAAACTCTCTACAATATGCTAGTCTGACCTTAAAAAAGTAGACCAAAATAATCTTGATAAGTAGGTGAAGTACCTAATATGTCGAGTTATTTTGGTCTATTTTGGTATCAAGTTCCAGGTAGAGTGCATTAAGCTTGTTAATAGCAGAAGTAGAAAGAAGGATTTGAAATTGAGTGCGTAAGTAGCTTTGTTGAACTGAATAGGGTGATTCAGTTAAAAACCCTTCAACGTGTTCAGTGTTGAAGGGTTGTATGACAATAGGATAAGGCGATGCGTTAGCCTTGTTGAAAGTTACTTGCCGTAGCGCTTAAAATCATGGATAATTTTTAGTGCCCGTTTACGCGTTTTGATGTTGGGGCTCTTTAGGCGACGATAGGCGCTAGCTAAGTCGTTTTTTTCAGCCATAATACCTCCTGTTTGAGAAGATTTATTAACGTTAACGAATTTATTATAGCACAATAAACTTAACCAGTAAAGTATATAACATAAAAAACAAGCTAATTAAATTTAGCTTGTTTTTTATGTTATTAGCCTAAGAAGCGTTGTAAGAATTCTTTGGTACGTGCTTCTTGAGGATTTTCAAAGATTTGTTGAGGAGTTCCTTCTTCTGCGATGACACCTTTATCCATGAAGATGACACGGTCTGAGACATCGCGTGCGAATTCCATTTCGTGAGTGACGATAATCATGGTCAAACCTGATTTCGCCAAATCCTGCATGGTTTTGAGAACCTCTGAGACCATCTCTGGGTCAAGAGCTGATGTTGGCTCATCAAAGAGGATAGCTTCTGGATTGACAGAAAGAGCGCGTGCGATAGCGACACGTTGTTTTTGTCCGCCAGAGAGTTGGCTAGGTTTGGCCTTCCAATATTGCTCTCCCATGCCAACCTTGTTGAGATTTTCTTTGGCAATTTTTTCAGCTTCTGAATGATTGCGTTTTAAAACAGTTGTTTGAGCAACGATGGCATTTTCAAGGACGTTGAGGTTATTGAAAAGGTTAAAGGATTGGAAAACCATACCGAGTTTTTCGCGATAAGTTGTTAAATCGTAACCTTTTTCTAAAACATTTTGTCCATGGTAGAGGATTTCACCTTCAGTCGGTGTTTCTAAAAGGTTGATAGAACGAAGAAAAGTTGATTTTCCTGATCCAGATGAACCGATAATAGAGATAACTTCACCTTTTTTGACATCGATTGAAATGTCTTTAAGGACTTCATTTTTACCGAAGGACTTTTTCAAATGTTTAATTTCTAAAATAGTATCAGTCATATCAATGAACTCCTTGCGTGTAATTGTCTTGGTCAAAGCGACGTTCTACATATCGTAAGATACGTGTTACAGTGAAGGTAAGCACGAAGTAGATGGCTGCGATAACGAAGAAAGTTTGGAAGTATTGGTAAGTTTGTGTGGCAACGGTATTTCCTGAGAAGTAAAGCTCGACAACAGAGATAACATTCAAAACTGACGTATCCTTGATGTTGATAACGAACTCATTACCTGTTGCTGGCAAGATATTGCGGACAACCTGAGGAATAACGATTTTACGCATGGTTTGTCCGTGTGTAAATCCAAGTGCAGTTGCAGCTTCAAACTGTCCTTTATCAACAGCGAAGATACCTCCACGAACGATTTCGCTCATATACGCACCTGTGTTGATAGACACGATAAAGATAGCTGCTAGTGTACGGTCGATATTGATACCAAAGGCTTGGGCTGTCCCATAGTAGATAACCATTGATTGTACAATCATTGGTGTTCCACGGAAGACTTCAATGTAGATATTGAGGAACCAACCAAAGAGTTTTTGAAGGATAGCAAGGAATTTGTTAGCAGCTTTTGGTGCTGTACGGTAAACCCCAATCAAAAGTCCGATGATTGTTCCGACGACTGTCCCCACAATGGAAATAAGAAGGGTCATCCCAGTTCCTTTGAGGAATTGTTGCCAGTTCTTAGTAAGGATAGACCACATTTGAGAAAAGAAGTTTGCTTGTTTCTTATCACTTGTTTCTTTTTCAAGTGGTTGGGCATCAATCATTTTATCCATGAGTTTGAGACGGTCTTCTGATGAAATGGTTGCAAGAACGGCGTTGACTTTGGCTAGAGTAGCAGTATCTTCTTTACGAAGACCAACAGCGATAGCAGTGTCAGATTCAGAGGTTGTGAAACCCTTACCTTCATCAAAGGCAATCATTTTGAGCTTTTTGTTAGCTTTCTCTGCAGATGTTGCATCGGGACGTTCTGAAATATAACCATCGATGATACCTGAGTCAACGGCTTGACGCATTTGGTTGAAGTCTCCCATTGCGGTCTCTTTAGTAGCGCCACTGATCTGATCAATAAGATCATAGAGGTAGACCCCTTGTTGACCAGTTAGTTTTGCGCCTTTGAAGTCTGCTAGGCTGGTTGCATTAGCGTATTTTCCTTCTGCAGAAACAACGATAACTGGATAAGAAGTATAGTAGGCATCTGAAAAGGCGATTTCTTGTTTACGCTCATCAGTAGGGCTCATACCAGCTGCAATCATATCGATTTTTCCTGATGTCAGCGCAGGGATAAGCCCTGTCCAAGAGGTTTTAACAACAAGTAATTCTTTGCCGAGACTATCAGCAATTTTCTTGGCAATTTGAACATCGTATCCATTAGCGTATTGGGTTGTTCCTTCGATAGGAACGGCACCATTTGAGCTATCGTCTTGTGTCCAGTTGAAAGGTGCATAGGCGGCTTCCATGCCGACACGGAGGTATTGATCTGCTTGAGCACTCGTTAAGCCCCCAAAGAGCAAAAGGAGAGCTACAAAGCAGGTTAGTAGTATCTTCTTCATTGTAAGATTTTAGGCTCCTATAAAAAATGTTATTCCTTTCTATTTTACAGGAAAAACGATGGCTTTTCAATACGATTGCTTTTTAAACACGACAAACGCATGAGATACTCCATTTCATTTTCTGAACGACAGAACCTTTTTTGACCTAAAGTAGTCGGCTTAGATATTTGTCAAAGGA
>NZ_JAFBEI010000062.1 GCF_016908655.1 Streptococcus saliviloxodontae | reverse complement strand
GAGGTGGCTCATGAAAAAAAGATTAACGATAACGCTCAGTGAATCTGTGCTTGAAAATCTTGAAAAAATGGCGAAAGAAATGGGGTTATCAAAATCCGCAATGATTTCAGTTGCCTTGGAAAATTACAAGAAAGGTCAAGTAAAATAAAAAAAGCCGAGCTGGCTGGCGGGGCTTTTAGATATATTATACTTGGGTATATTATACTTTATGGCTAAAGAAAAATCAAGATACTTTACTTTTTTGCTCTATCCAGAATCAATTCCGAATGATTGGGAGTTGAAGCTTGAAACTCTTGGAGTGCCGATAGCAGTTAGTCCGCTTCACGATAAA
This sequence comes from Streptococcus saliviloxodontae, assembly GCF_016908655.1. Taxonomy (GTDB): domain Bacteria; phylum Bacillota; class Bacilli; order Lactobacillales; family Streptococcaceae; genus Streptococcus; species Streptococcus saliviloxodontae. The sequence continues at coordinate 4,204 of NZ_JAFBEI010000062.1, read as the reverse complement.
GACAAGAGTAATGTTGAGGGGCAGAAATATAAAAAACCACACTATCATGTGCTTTATATTGCTAAAAATCCAGTTACTGCAGATAGCGTGCGTTGGAAAATCAAGAAATTGCTTGGAGAAAAGAGTTTAGCAATGGTGCAAGTTGTTCTAAACGTTGAAAATACATACTTGTATTTAACGCATGAGAGCAAAGATGCTATCGCCAAGAAAAAACATGTTTACGATAAAGCTGATATAAAGCTAATCAATAATTTTGATATTGACCGCTATGTGACGTTGGATGTCGAGGAAAAAGCAGAACTTTTCAACGTGGTTGTTTCATTGATTCGAGCATATACACTTCAAAATATTTTTGATTTATATGACTTTATCGATGAGAACGGAGAGGCTTATGGATTGACAATCAATTTGGTCAATGAGGTTATCGCAGGAAAAACTGGATTCATGAAGTTGCTATTTGATGGGGCTTATCAACGTAGCAAACGAGGAGTAAAACCAGGAGCTGAAATTGATTCAGAGACGGGGGAAATTGTTGATTCTGAAATAAACAAAAAATGAGTCGGATATGTAATACCCGACTCATTTTTATTTTATGATTTTTTGCGGTTTTTTATAGCATTAAGGAGTAAGTGTGTCAAGAATCCTAGAGTAACAACGATTAAGAGAGATACAATTACAGTTATAATCATAATTATTTACTTAACGAACATAAGTAACTAAAGCACCGTTTTCGATTCTTGCTCTAACTCCTCCGCTCCAAGATGGACCGCCTAACCAAGGTATTGAAGCGTTAAAATTGATGTTGTATGTAGCTTGTGTACTGCTGTCAAGAGTTAGTGTAGCAGAGCTTGCAACGATATGGAAATACCATGGATCATAAGCTCGTGTAATTTTTTTATTATTAACTGTAACGGTAAAACCGGCATTAGATGCACCTAAGATAACATTAACATTGTATGTACCATTTGAAACATTTGACCTTGTGTGCCAGTGTAACCAACGGAAGGAAATTTCTGGTTCTCCTTCTTCGATTTTTGTTACAGTTATTGTACCTTTTTCTCCAGTTGCTGTAGTAAATTCTTCTGTGTGAGAATCTCCGACATATTGTAAACGAGGAATTTCGTTTGCTATAGCATTGTCGAAATCATCAGCTTGAACTAGATTACCAGATAAAACGAAAAATGCACCAATAAAGGCTAAAATGGCAATTAAAAATTTTTTCATGATTAACCTCCTTGTGGAAAGATATTCGTTTAATGAAATAGCGTTTTTAGAATTTTAGATGTTATTGTTTTCCGTGTTTTGTCCTTTCTAATCTAAAACTCTGTTACCGCTTTCATTTTATAAAAAAATTAGTTAAAAGTCAAAGAAAATGATGTTAGAGACGTATTTTTATTGGTTATTGGTCATTTTGAAAAAATGACTTTGGTCGACTTGGGGAAGTCGGCCGACATGACAAAAATGTCCTTGTGGTTCGAGGGCGTTTTTGGTATCTCGCCACCTTTCCTTTGTGGCGAGCAAGCCGTCTGCAAGACCGCACTTTTACGAAGTAAAGTATAGTGCGTTATACTTTACATGGAAGTTGTACCGAAAATGTGCTAAACTACTAGCTAAGATGTTAGGTATTTAGGCAAGCAATAGCCTGGGCGGCTTGCCTGTCATTCGTTGTTCGAATGACCACCTGGAGAGGAGCTGAAGGGTGAGTTATCTTGTAGCAAGAATGCAAAAAATGAAGGTTGGTAATCTTGGGGGAGCTTATCGACATAATGAACGTATTTTTGAGAATCATTCGAATAAAGATATTGATACGAGCAGGTCGCATCTCAACTATGAGTTGACGGATCGTGACCGCTCAGTGTCGTATGAAAAACAGATTAAGGATTATGTGAATGAAACAAAGGTTTCTAGTCGAGCGATTCGGAAAGATGCTGTTTTATGTGATGAATGGATTATTACGTCAGACAAGGGATTTTTTGACGGTTTGAGTGAAGAAAAAACCAGGTATTTTTTTGAGATTGCTAAAGACTATTTTGCAGAAAATTATGGTAAATCTAACATTGCTTATGCTAGTGTTCATTTGGACGAGAGTACTCCGCATATGCACCTGGGAGTTGTTCCTATGGCAGATGGAAAATTATCTTCAAAGGCGATGTTTGGTCGTGAAGAACTGAAGAAAATCCAAGAAGATTTTCCGAAATACATGAATGAACATGGGTTTGAGTTATCGCGTGGGCAGTTAGGAAGTGAACGAAAACATTTGAGTGTAGCTGATTATAAGGCTAAAATTGGCGAGGAAACTCTGAATAAAGAATTGTTAAGCCTGGGAGCACCTCGGTATTGGCATGAAAAAGAGAATAGACCTGGAACTAAAGAGGAAGTTGCAGGGTATGAGAGTATAGCTTCGTTATTCTCTGAAGAGGAATATCATATTCGAGAGGCAACGTTGGAAGAACGCTTTAAATGGCTGGATAGCCATAGAAACGATTTAAAGAGCGATTTAAGCCGTTTAGAGAATATCTTGGATAAAAAGGTTACGGAATATGATGAAATCGATTCTAAGGCCTCTGAGAGGCTCTCAGAGCTATCTGAATTAGAAACTAGTATAAAACATCGAGAAAAGGAATTAAAAGGCTTAGAAAGCGATTCTGAGCGTCTGAGTGCTAGAGTTAAAGAGTTAACCGAAGAGAAAGTTAAACAAAAAGGGGTTATTACTAAAAGAGTTGAGCAGTTAGCAGCAATGTCGGTATCTGATCTAGACAGGAGACAAGTTGCGGAAGAACTCCAGGAAGAATTAACTGCAGCGAATCCTAAATTGTTCGGTGGAGGTTTTCATTTCACGGTTGATTTTGTCAATCGTTTAAAAGCGTTTATGTCTGATGTCGTTGAAAAACTAGAGGAGACCATGAGTCAAAATGAAATGCTTAGAAGAGCTTTCGAGAATGTCAAAGTGTCAAAAGAAAGGTTGGAACAACGGCTGACACAATCAGACCGAGAGAAAAGCAATCTAGAAAAAGAAAACTATTTGTTGCGAGAAGAAAACAAGGAATTGAAAGGCTCTGAAAAGCTGTTAGAAGACATTCAAGAGGTTTTAACTGAATCTGAGATAAAAAGTATAGGGAACCGATTGGATGACTTGCAGGCGTCAAGAAGAGCTAGAAATAGATACCAGGAAAGAGAAAGGAATCAAGGACCAAGTCTCTGAGCGGTTTATGCCGTGAAAGCTATTTGACAATAAGCTAGGTCAAGTTAGACTGGAGGGGGCGGTTGGTCAGAACGAAGTTCGACCGAGCGACACATCAAAGACTAACGACCTAGGTTACTTGTTGTCAAATAGACCATGGAATAAAGTAAGCGGTCGTGATATAATAGCACAGTCGCAACACCCAGTTAGCACTGCTAAGGAGGTGAGACTTTATGCTAAACTGCTTCATCGAGCTTGTTCTGCTACCACTGCTGGTCGGTGTCAGTACAGAACTGATTGCGGAATGGCTAATCCGTAAGTGGCATGACAAATGCGACAAATAACTTAGTCTGAGTGCCTTGAGCAAGCACAAAAAAACACCTAGGGTTGCCCCCCTAGGTGTTTCTTTATGCTTAGCTTCATCGAACTTTTAAGCAAGTTAATTATATCATGTACTGGTTCTAAGTGTCAAAAATTGTGTTATAATCTAAATGAGGCACCTCAGCGATACGGTCGGTGGTGTGAATCTCATTTCCGTAGGGTGACTGGAAACGGATAGCTCAAAGGGCACAATTTGTGTCGGGTGTGGGACTGCCTTCAGCTTCGGGCTGTAAAGACCCCTGATATTTCTAAATGAGATTGACCCTATCGGGTCTTTTTTTTTGTATCTTCAGAAGAAAATTCGGGTGATTTTTCCGAAGGGAAAATCTAAAAATCGGGGGGGCTACTACGACCCCCCATATAGTGCCGAGTGCCAAATTAAGAAAAAAAGTGCCTTGAAGCCTTGTGCCCCAAGGGTTTAGGGGGTGTAAAATCTCGGCGAGTTTTCGGCGAGTTTTTTGGCGAATTCGGCGAGATTTTGAAAAATAATGCGAAAAACATTGCATTTAATGCGTAATTTTGTTAATATAAATTTATAAAATTTTGAGAGGTGGCTCATGAAAAAAAGATTAACGATAACGCTCAGTGAATCTGTGCTTGAAAATCTTGAAAAAATGGCGAAAGAAATGGGGTTATCAAAAT
>NZ_JAFBEI010000061.1 GCF_016908655.1 Streptococcus saliviloxodontae | reverse complement strand
AGTCATAAAAATAAGACAATAACCACGTAACGGCTACTGTCTTGATATTATTTTTTCGCTAAAAGCCTTGATAAGCTTGACAAATGGTAGAAAAATACCCCGGTTCTTGATTAACCGAGGTATTTTTCATTTATTTTTTAGTCATTATACAGTGCAGTTGAGAGGTAGCGTTCACCATTATCGGCAGCCAATGCAAGCACTTTTTTACCTTTACCAAGTTTCTTAGCTACTTCGATAGCTGCCCAGATAGCTGCTGAACCTGAGATACCAATGAGGAAACCTTCTTGTCCACCAAAATTGCGACCTGTTGCAAGGGCATCATCAGATTTAACACGGATAACTTCATCATAGCTTTCAGTATCAAGAGCTACAGGAATGAAACCAGTTGAAATACCCTGAATTTTGTGTGGTCCAGGTTTGTCACCTGAAAGCACAGCAGATTCATCAGCTTCTAGACCGTAAATTTTAATATCTGGATTATCAGCTTTTAGGACACGAGAAACACCTGTGATAGTACCTCCTGTTCCGATACCAGCCACAAAGGCATCAAGTCCGTGAGAGCCAAAAGCTTCAAGGATCTCTGGTCCAGTTGTTGCTTCGTGAACAGCCGGATTAGCAGGGTTATCAAACTGAAGTGGTACCCAACCGCCAACTTCTTTAGCGATTTCATGAGCTTTATCAATGGCACCTTTTGTACCAGCAGTACCAGGTGTTAGCACAAGCTCAGCTCCGTAAGCTTTGATTAATTTTTGACGTTCAACACTCATGGTTTCTGGCATAGTAATGATGACTTTGTAACCCTTGGCAGCTCCAACCCAAGAAAGTCCGATACCAGTATTACCTGATGTTGGCTCAACGATAGTGTCACCTGGTTTGATAATTCCGCGTTTTTCAGCATCTTCAATCATGTTAAGTGCGATACGGTCTTTAACAGATGACCCAGGGTTAAAAGCTTCAAGTTTAACATAAACATCAGCGGCATCTTCTGGCACGATGTGGTTTAGTTTAACGATAGGAGTTTGTCCGATAAGTTCAGTGATATTGTTATAAATCTTTGCCATGATAAGACCTCTCATTAAATAATATGCTTTCAGTATAAGACTTCTAGCTGGGATTGTAAAATAACTATTTTTTATCACTGTGATAGGGGTTTCTTATCGCCTTAGTTATCGTCTTGTGACTTGACTGAGATAGGACATTCGATAACTTGGATGCCAGCTTTCTCTATTTTGGCTTTTCCTTGATAAAATTCAGTGAAGGCTTCTAGAGTATCTTCTAAAACTTCAGGGTCAACGTAGATGTAGCTAGTGACTTCTTCTAAAAATTGACTATCGTGCTCAGCAAGATTTTCCTGAGCTAAGAAGTTAGTGAAAGTTTGGTATTGTTGATAGCTCAAAGTGACTTTTAATCCTGTTTGCTCTTTGACCTCAACAATGCCTATTTCTTCAATAGCATGACTGACACTTCCTACATAAGCACGAATCAGACCGCCAGCTCCCAGTTTAGTCCCTCCGAAGTAACGTGTGACAACAGCGACAACATTAGTTAAACCTTGTTTTTCTAGAACTGTTAGCATGGGGACACCAGCTGTTCCAGAGGGTTCACCGTCATCGCTAGAGCGTTTGATGTCACTTCTTTCTCCTATAATCATAGCAGAGCAGGAGTGAGTTGCCTTGTAATGTTCCTTTTTAATTTGAGCAATAAAGGTTCTTCCTTCTTCTTCGGAAGTAATGCGTTTGAGCTGACAGATGAAACGTGATTTTTTGATCTCTTCTTCAGCAAGACCGTCTTTTAAAATTGTTTTATAGTTCATAAGAAAATTTTATCATAAAACCTACTGACTGCGAATAGATATGATATGAAGGATTTAGAAAATGTTTACGGTAGATTACTGACACAAGGTCAACTTAGTCCCTTCCAAAAGCAACAAGCAAATCATTTTCCGTCCATGAGTTTAAAAAATGGAAGATACTATTGTCAACGTTGTAGTCACGAAATTAAAGGTGAGTGGAGATTGCCAGATGGAAGTTATTACTGTCGCGCTTGCATCCTATTGGGAAGAGTTAGAAGTTCTGAAGAGCTCTATTATTTGCCTGCTCAAGCATTTCCAATAAGAAAAGTCTCTGTATTAACTTGGCAAGGTCAGCTGACCCCATTGCAGCAGGAAGTATCAACAGGATTGCGGACAGCGGTAATTGATAAAAAGCAAATACTTGTTAAGGCAGTCACAGGTGCTGGTAAGACAGAGATGATCTATGAGGTCATTGCGGATGTCATTAATCAAGGGGGGCAAGTCTGTCTAGCGAGTCCGCGAGTAGATGTTTGTATTGAGCTATACCACCGATTGAAGAGAGATTTTAATTGTCCTATTGTTCTATTGCATGGTGACAGTGTTCCCTACCAAAGGTCTCCCTTGGTTATTGCGACAACCCACCAACTCTTAAAATTTTATCAAGCATTTGATCTATTGATTGTTGATGAGGTAGATGCCTTTCCTTACGTTGATAATAGTATGCTTTATCATGCTGTTGAGCAGTCAGTTAAGCCTGGAGCGAGCCGGATTTTTATGACTGCCACCTCTACTCAGTTGCTAGAGAAAAAAGTGAGAAACGGAGAGTTGGAAGCTCTGCATCTTGCCCGAAGGTTTCATGCTAATCCGTTGGTAGTGCCTAGAATGATCTCACACCTTGGTTTTGAGAAAAGTTTTAAGAAGGAGAGACTAGATAAAAAATTTAAAATCATTTTCCAAAAACAACGTCAAACAAACTACCCTTTGTTGATCTTTTTTCCTAATATTGATAGAGGAAAAAGATTTCAAAAACTATTAAGCAAGTATTTCCCGAAGGAGAGAATTGGTTTTGTATCTAGTTTATCCAATGATCGCAGTGTGATAGTAGAGCAATTTAGGCAGGGAGAACTGAGCGTTCTGATTAGTACTACTATTTTAGAGAGAGGCGTGACATTCCCATGCGTAGATGTTTTTGTTATGGAAGCACAACACAGACTATATACTTCCTCATCACTTATTCAAATAGCAGGTCGAGTAGGTCGCTCTAATCAAAGACCAGATGGCTTAGTTTATTTTTTTCATCAAGGCATATCTAAGGCAATGAAGCGTTCCATAAAAGAAATCAAACAAATGAACACTAAAGGAGGATTTTAATGACTTGTTTACTTTGTCGTGAGAGTCTGTCAGATACGACCTATTTTTTGGACATTGTTTTATTAAAACGAAAAAAGGCTACTATTTGTCCAACCTGTCGTAGTAAATTTGAAGAAATAGCTGAGGCGCATTGCCCAACTTGTTTTAAGTCTGGGACAAATCAGATTTGCAAAGACTGTCTTTTTTGGCAGTCGCAAGGCGAAAAAGTTCATCATTTTGCCTTATATCGTTACAATGCAGCTATGAAAGATTACATGTCTCAATTTAAATTTATGGGAGACTACTGCTTGGGAGAGATTTTCTCAAAAGAAATTAAGAGTGCTTTATCAGATTATAGAGATTACTGCATAGTCCCTATTCCGATGGATACAAATAGTCTAGATTCTAGAGGCTATAACCAAGTTGAAACGCTATTAGACTTTGCAGGTATCAGCTATCAACAATTATTTGGGAAAGAAAAAGTTGAGAAGCAATCCTCGAAATCGCGACAAGATCGTCTTAGTGGCGTTAATCCTTTTTATTTAAGGGAATTTTTAGATTTGCCGGATAAAATTTTATTAGTGGATGATGTTTACACAACCGGAGCAACCTTGAAACATGCTAAAACGTTACTGAAGCAAGCAGGTTGCTCTACGATAAGGACATTTTCTTTAGCAAGATAACAAAAAAACTTGCAAATTTTCATGAAAACGGTATAATAATGGTAAAGAAAGCGCTTAAAGCGCAAGAAAGAGGTATCTTATGATTAAATATAGTATCCGTGGTGAAAACATTGAAGTAACTGAAGCTATCCGTGACTATGTTGAAAGTAAGCTCAGTAAGGTTGAAAAATATTTTAATGAAAATCAAGAATTAGATGTCAGAGTCAACCTTAAAGTTTATCGCGAAAAAACTGCTAAAGTAGAAGTAACAATTCTACTTGGCTCAGTAACCTTGAGAGCAGAAGATGTCTCACAAGATATGTATGGTTCAATTGACTTAGTAGTAGATAAAATTGAACGTCAGGTTCGTAAAAATAAAACAAAAATTGCTAAAAAGCATCGTGAAAAAGCACCTACTGGTCAAGTCTTTACAGCTGAGTTTGAGGCTGAGAAGAGTGAAGAGTCACCAATAAGTAAAGTAGTTCGAACAAAACATGTAACATTAAAACCAATGGACTTAGAGGAAGCTCTTCTTCAAATGGAGCTACTAGGACACGACTTCTTTATTTATACTGATTCTGAGGATAGCGTTACAAATATACTTTATAAACGTGAAGATGGAGATTTAGGTCTTATTGAGGCAAAATAGCAAAATTTAGGATACTATAGGTATTCATAATTATAATGAGAGGATCGTTTGGTCCTCTCTTTTTTTGATGAATATGGAGAAAGTTTTTTGATATCCATTGTAGTTTTGGTAATGTAAGACTTGGTATTAGAAAAGTAAATAACCTCAAAAAGTAGTTGACAGCGAGGTAAAAGATTTGCTATACTAATGAAGTTCTGTTGAGAGTACCAGAAAAAAGTCATCAGAAGTAGTTGACAAGAAC
>NZ_JAFBEI010000060.1 GCF_016908655.1 Streptococcus saliviloxodontae | reverse complement strand
GCTAAGCGACTTCCATATCTAACAGGGGGCAACCCCCAACTACATCAGGCGTTCTAGGTCTTAACTTCTGTGTTCGGCATGGGAACAGGTGTATCTCCTAGGCTATCGTCACTTAACTATTGAGTATTATCAACTCAAAATTGAATATCTATATTTTAACAAGAAACCTCTACGCTGTCAATACTGACTCTTTGGTTTATTTTGGATAAGTCCTCGAGCTATTAGTATTAGTCCGCTACATGTGTCACCACACTTCCACTTCTAACCTATCAACCTGATCATCTCTCAGGGCTCTTACTGATATAAAATCATGGGAAATCTCATCTTGAGGTGGGCTTCGCACTTAGATGCTTTCAGCGCTTATCCCTTCCCTACATAGCTACCCAGCGATGCCTTTGGCAAGACAACTGGTACACCAGCGGTAAGTCCACTCTGGTCCTCTCGTACTAGGAGCAGATCCTCTCAAATTTCCTACGCCCGCGACGGATAGGGACCGAACTGTCTCACGACGTTCTGAACCCAGCTCGCGTGCCGCTTTAATGGGCGAACAGCCCAACCCTTGGGACCGACTACAGCCCCAGGATGCGACGAGCCGACATCGAGGTGCCAAACCTCCCCGTCGATGTGAACTCTTGGGGGAGATAAGCCTGTTATCCCCAGGGTAGCTTTTATCCGTTGAGCGATGGCCCTTCCATACGGAACCACCGGATCACTAAGCCCGACTTTCGTCCCTGCTCGAGTTGTAGCTCTCGCAGTCAAGCTCCCTTATACCTTTACACTCTTCGAATGATTTCCAACCATTCTGAGGGAACCTTTGGGCGCCTCCGTTACCTTTTAGGAGGCGACCGCCCCAGTCAAACTGCCCGTCAGACACTGTCTCCGATAGGGATAACCTATCTAGGTTAGAGTAGCCATAACACAAGGGTAGTATCCCAACAACGCCTCCATCGAAACTGGCGTTCCGACTTCATAGGCTCCTACCTATCCTGTACATGTGGTACAGATACTCAATATCAAACTGCAGTAAAGCTCCATGGGGTCTTTCCGTCCTGTCGCGGGTAACCTGCATCTTCACAGGTACTAAAATTTCACCGAGTCTCTCGTTGAGACAGTGCCCAAATCATTACGCCTTTCGTGCGGGTCGGAACTTACCCGACAAGGAATTTCGCTACCTTAGGACCGTTATAGTTACGGCCGCCGTTTACTGGGGCTTCAATTCATACCTTCGCTAATGCTAAGCACTCCTCTTAACCTTCCAGCACCGGGCAGGCGTCACCCCCTATACATCATCTTACGATTTAGCAGAGAGCTGTGTTTTTGATAAACAGTTGCTTGGGCCTATTCACTGCGGCTGACTAAAAGTCAGCACCCCTTCTCCCGAAGTTACGGGGTCATTTTGCCGAGTTCCTTAACGAGAGTTCTCTCGCTCACCTGAGGCTACTCGCCTCGACTACCTGTGTCGGTTTGCGGTACGGGTAGAGTATAATTAACGCTAGAAGCTTTTCTTGGCAGTGTGACATCACTAACTTCGCTACTAAACTTCGCTCCCCGTCACAGCTCAATGTTATAGATACAAGCATTTGACTCATATCACACCTTACTGCTTGGCCAGACACTTCCAATCGTCTGGTTTAGTTAGCCTACTGCGTCCCTCCATCACTATATACTCTAGTACAGGAATATCAACCTGTTGTCCATCGGATACACCTTTCGGTCTCTCCTTAGGTCCCGACTAACCCAGGGCGGACGAGCCTTCCCCTGGAAACCTTAGTCTTACGGTGGACAGGATTCTCACCTGTCTTTCGCTACTCATACCGGCATTCTCACTTCTATGCGTTCCAGCGCTCCTCACGGTACACCTTCATCACCCATAGAACGCTCTCCTACCATTACCTAAAAGGTAATCCACAGCTTCGGTAATATGTTTTAGCCCCGGTACATTTTCGGCGCAGGGTCACTCGACTAGTGAGCTATTACGCACTCTTTGAATGAATAGCTGCTTCTAAGCTAACATCCTAGTTGTCTGTGCAACCCCACATCCTTTTCCACTTAACATATATTTTGGGACCTTAGCTGGTGGTCTGGGCTGTTTCCCTTTCGACTACGGATCTTAGCACTCGCAGTCTGACTGCCGATCATATCTCATTGGCATTCGGAGTTTATCTGAGATTGGTAATCCGGGATGGACCCCTCACCCAAACAGTGCTCTACCTCCAAGAGACTTAATATCGACGCTAGCCCTAAAGCTATTTCGGAGAGAACCAGCTATCTCCAAGTTCGTTTGGAATTTCTCCGCTACCCACAAGTCATCCAAGCACTTTTCAACGTGCCCTGGTTCGGACCTCCAGTGCGTCTTACCGCACCTTCATCCTGCTCATGGGTAGGTCACATGGTTTCGGGTCTACGACATAATACTAATTCGCCCTATTAAGACTCGGTTTCCCTACGGCTCCGTCTCTTCAACTTAACCTCGCATCATATCGTAACTCGCCGGTTCATTCTACAAAAGGCACGCTCTCACCCATTAACGGGCTCGAACTTGTTGTAGGCACACGGTTTCAGGTTCTATTTCACTCCCCTCCCGGGGTGCTTTTCACCTTTCCCTCACGGTACTGGTTCACTATCGGTCACTAGAGAGTATTTAGGGTTGGGAGATGGTCCTCCCTGCTTCCGACGAGATTTCTCGTGTCTCGCCGTACTCAGGATACTGCTAGGTATAAAGACTATTTCGAATACGAGGCTATTACTCTCTTTGGCTTACCTTCCCAGGTAATTCTTCTATAATCTTTAAGTCCACGTTGCAGTCCTACAACCCCGAAGAGTAAACTCTTCGGTTTGCCCTCCTGCCGTTTCGCTCGCCGCTACTAAGGCAATCGCTTTTGCTTTCTCTTCCTGCAGCTACTTAGATGTTTCAGTTCACTGCGTCTTCCTCTACATTACCTTAACAGTAATGAGTGACAGGCATTACCTGCCGGGTTCCCCCATTCGGACATCTCTGGATCAATGCATACTTACTGCTCCCCAAAGCATTTCGTCGTTAGTCACGTCCTTCATCGGCTTCTAGTGCCAAGGCATCCACCGTGCGCCCTTATTAACTTAACCTTATTAACCTAGTTTTTAAAACTAGAAAACTCATTAAATATTCACAGCGTTTTCGGTTTATTTTCTTGTTACTATCTATATATATTTACATATATATGGAATTTGATATAGATATTCAATTTTCAATGGACAATACTTGAATCTTTCGATTCAATGGAGCCTAGCGGGATCGAACCGCTGACCTCCTGCGTGCAAAGCAGGCGCTCTCCCAGCTGAGCTAAGGCCCCACAAGACCTCTCAAAACTAAACAAGTTACCAGTGCATTCCGTTTTTCCTTAGAAAGGAGGTGATCCAGCCGCACCTTCCGATACGGCTACCTTGTTACGACTTCACCCCAATCATCTATCCCACCTTAGGCGGCTGGCTCCTAAAAGGTTACCTCACCGACTTCGGGTGTTACAAACTCTCGTGGTGTGACGGGCGGTGTGTACAAGGCCCGGGAACGTATTCACCGCGGCGTGCTGATCCGCGATTACTAGCGATTCCGACTTCATGTAGGCGAGTTGCAGCCTACAATCCGAACTGAGATTGGCTTTAAGAGATTAGCTTGCCGTCACCGGCTTGCGACTCGTTGTACCAACCATTGTAGCACGTGTGTAGCCCAGGTCATAAGGGGCATGATGATTTGACGTCATCCCCACCTTCCTCCGGTTTATTACCGGCAGTCTCGCTAGAGTGCCCAACTTAATGATGGCAACTAACAATAGGGGTTGCGCTCGTTGCGGGACTTAACCCAACATCTCACGACACGAGCTGACGACAACCATGCACCACCTGTCACCGATGTTCCGAAGAAACTTCCTATCTCTAGGAATAGCATCGGGATGTCAAGACCTGGTAAGGTTCTTCGCGTTGCTTCGAATTAAACCACATGCTCCACCGCTTGTGCGGGCCCCCGTCAATTCCTTTGAGTTTCAACCTTGCGGTCGTACTCCCCAGGCGGAGTGCTTAATGCGTTAGCTGCGGCACTGAGTCCCGGAAAGGACCCAACACCTAGCACTCATCGTTTACGGCGTGGACTACCAGGGTATCTAATCCTGTTCGCTCCCCACGCTTTCGAGCCTCAGCGTCAGTTACAGACCAGAGAGCCGCTTTCGCCACCGGTGTTCCTCCATATATCTACGCATTTCACCGCTACACATGGAATTCCACTCTCCCCTTCTGCACTCAAGTTTGACAGTTTCCAAAGCGAACAATGGTTGAGCCACTGCCTTTAACTTCAGACTTATCAAACCGCCTGCGCTCGCTTTACGCCCAATAAATCCGGACAACGCTCGGGACCTACGTATTACCGCGGCTGCTGGCACGTAGTTAGCCGTCCCTTTCTGGTTAGTTACCGTCACTTGATGAACTTTCCACTCTCATCAACGTTCTTCTCTAACAACAGAGCTTTACGATCCGAAAACCTTCTTCACTCACGCGGCGTTGCTCGGTCAGGGTTGCCCCCATTGCCGAAGATTCCCTACTGCTGCCTCCCGTAGGAGTCTGGGCCGTGTCTCAGTCCCAGTGTGGCCGATCACCCTCTCAGGTCGGCTATGTATCGTCGCCTTGGTGAGCCGTTACCTCACCAACTAGCTAATACAACGCAGGTCCATCTTGTAGTGGAGCAATTGCCCCTTTCAAGTTAGTAACATGTGTTACTAACTATTATGCGGTATTAGCTATCGTTTCCAATAGTTATCCCCCGCTACAAGGCAGGTTACCTACGCGTTACTCACCCGTTCGCAACTCATCCGTCTAGTGCAAGCACCAGACTTCAGCGTTCTACTTGCATGTATTAGGCACGCCGCCAGCGTTCGTCCTGAGCCAGGATCAAACTCTCATTAAAATAGTTTGAGCTGTTGCTCTTACGTCTTCTGACGATTCATTTTTGTAAATTGACAGGTCATAATTATCTAATCATAACCCTGCACTTGGTTTCTTGTTCAGTTTTCAAAGGTCTT
>NZ_JAFBEI010000059.1 GCF_016908655.1 Streptococcus saliviloxodontae | reverse complement strand
ACAACGACCTCCACTACTATTATACCGGAGGTCGTTTATCTAGTTTATGAAATTAATTTCTGAAAACGATATTTTCTTCATGCGTTTGTCGTGGCACCAAGTCCTCTCAAACCACTAAATTCTTTTCTAAACAAAGCGGTCTTCATCGTCCTATCAAAAAAGTCAGGCGTCTTTCACCTAACTTTTTCTATGCTATTTAAAGGTTTGTCTTTTGCAAACCGTATCTAATGGTAACACTCATATAATGCCAAATAACCAATGCCAAGCAGATCGTTACTGACCAAATTGCTTTCTCATGAAGAAGAGGATTCAAAAAAGCAACACACATAGCACCCAAGATAAAGCTCAATACAGTCAAACTATAGTTCATCGCTTGACGTACCATCAATGCATCTCTTTCCTTTTGACTGACGACACGATACCAAGCCAATAACATTTTGCGGTAATTACCAGATGTCATCAAAATCATATAAGGATGGTCTTCAATCTTACTTCCAGTAAAGGTCAACATCAATAGCCCTGTACCAAAAGCCAGCAAGATAACCCAAAGATAAGTGAAATGAGGGAGTAAAGGTAGTACAGCTGTCATGATCAAAAGCGGCAAAAGCATATACACTCTCCAAAAAGCTGTCTTGGCTCTATCTTTGACAAAGACACCTACCAGAAAACCAACAGAGAAAAAGAGAATAGACAGACAACGTAGCAAGGTGCTCTCAGTACTGTGATCTTTAACATCCGAAATCAACAAAATAATATTCCCCGTTTGCGTGGCGACCAGAGAACCAAATTGCAAATGTGAGTACACATCAATCGCTCCGCCTATAATCCCCAAGAGAATAGCTGTCAGTCTACTGTGCTGTGGTAAATAATCAGGTTGTTCCATCTTTATCCCCCTTTATAACTCTATTATAGCACTTTCTCAGGTCACCAAATCAATTGTCATCAAAAAGTCATTCTTTTTAGAGGTATTCAAGGATTATCACAAAAGTCGGAGAATAAGAAAAAGAGCGATTTCTCGCTCTCTGACGTTATTAAGGAGGATGTGGGATTCGAACCCACGCACGCTTTTACACGCCTGACGGTTTTCAAGACCGTTCCCTTCAGCCGGACTTGGGTAATCCTCCACATCTGCAATTATTATAACAGATAAGAGAAATCAAAGCAAGGTTTTCCGTAAATTTCTATGTTATAATGAAATAACAACTACTTTGGAGGATTGACATGACATCTACAAAAGATAACCTACTCGCCTATAGACGACTTCCTAACTGGACAGCTGATACACTTCCAGAAGCCTTCAAACAACGCCACAATACCAAAGAAGGAACCTGGGCCAAGTTAACTATTCTGTCTGGTCAACTAACCTTTTTTGAATTGACTGAAGATGGGGAAATCATAGCTGAACATCTTTATTCTAAAGAGTCAGATATTCCTTTTGTTCAACCTCAAGCCTGGCACAAAGTCGCAGCTGCTACAGATGATTTGGAATGCTACTTAGAGTTTTTCTGTCAACCTGAGGACTACCTTAGCAAAAAGCACGGTTGGACAAAGACACACTCCGAAGTTATCGAAGCTGCTCCACTTCTAGCACCAAATAGTCGAATTTTAGACCTCGGTTGTGGTCAAGGACGTAACTCCCTCTACCTCAGTATGCTAGGACATGATGTGACCTCTGTCGATGCTAATGGTCAAAGCCTTGTCATGTTGGAAAATATGGCAATAGAAGAAAATCTCCCTGCCAAGATTGACTGGTATGATATCAATGAAGCAAACATCACAGATATCTATGACTTTATCCTATCAACGGTAGTCTTTATGTTCCTAGACCGTGATCAAATTCCTTATATCATCCAGGATATGCAAGACCACACGAAATCAGGAGGCTACAACCTCATCGTCTGCGCTATGGATACCGACAACTACCCTTGCCCAATGCCGTTTAGCTTCACCTTTAAAGAGGGAGAGTTGAAAAATTACTACAAAGACTGGGAGTTGATTAAGTACAATGAAAATGTCGGCGAACTCCACAAGGTTGACGAAAATGGTAATCGCCTTAAAATGCAATTTGCAACGCTTCTCGCCAAGAAAAGATAAGCTTTTCCAAAACCTATCACTAATCTTTAGAGGTTGGACAAAGTCCTGCCTCTTTTCTTATCTCACCTCAGCAGCATTCCTAACTTGATTTTTCCTAGATATAGTGCTATCATCATTTAGCTAACACTATATCTTGTAGTAACTATCAATAATAACTTTTGGAGGTATATTACCATAGTGATTATACTCGCAGGCATGATCGGTGTCGGAAAAACGACTTACACTAGTAAACTAGCTAAAGCCCTAGGAACAGAAGCTTTTTTTGAACCAGTTGACAACAATCCTATCTTGGATAAATACTATGAAGATCCAGACAAATACGGCTTTGCCTTACAAATTTATTTTCTCAATAAACGCTTCAAATCTATCAAAGAAGCCTACGAGAAAGACAACAATGTCCTCGACCGTTCGATCTATGAGGATGCTCTCTTTACCTACATCAACAAGCTACAAGGAAATATCAGTCAGGAAGAATATGCTATTTACCTTGAGCTATTGGATAATATGATGGAAGAAATGGCTGGCATGCCTAAAAAATCACCTGACCTTCTCATTTACCTTGATGGTAGTTTTGAGCATATCATGGCAAATATTGAAAAACGAGGGCGTTCTTACGAACAACCAACGGCTGATAATGGCTTACTGGACTACTACAAACTTCTTCACGACCACTATCAAGGCTGGTTTGAGGACTACGACCACAGTCCAAAATTACGTATTAACACCGATAACCTCGATATCCATCGTCAAGAAGACTGGAACACCGTCTATCAAGTCATTACAGAGCAGATGAAAGCACTAGGATTAGATAAATAAAAGACATAGAAGGATTTTAGATACCTTCTATGCTTTTTTTCTATACGCTTAACGCTTTAGTCAGCTGACACAACCGCAAAGGCGTCTAAGTTATTATCCTTACCGACTTGGGCTGTGAAGTGGTCACCAATTTTCAAGAAAGGTAGCTGGTCAGTCGTTTCTTGACTGGCTTTGATTTTGTAAATCTGACCGTTAGATTGAATGTAATAAACAGTCGTTCCTGCAATAATCTGACTAGCCAGTTGCTCAACCTTGCCCGAAATCTGTTTCTGCTTATCACTTGTCGCAGACTGATCAGCACTAGCTCCTGTCAAGGCTGAGGTGTCCGCATCGGTAAATGCGGCAATCAATTTTTCAATATCATTGTTGACCGTCACCTGCTGATAATCTTCGGCATCCACCAAAGCATAAGATTTGACCAAGCCTGCATCATCTTTGAGAGAGACAAGATAGTAGGCTTGACCAGCTAATTTTGTCAAGATAGGTGCTGTTGCCTTGTATTTTTTCTCCTGCACTTCACCTTCGGCGGAAGCTTGGGCCGCTGTTTCAGTGGCGGAAGCCAATTTGTAATTAGTCACTTGTCGCGTTCGCATATTGACCAAAATAAAGCCAAGGTTTGAGGAATCTGCCGTCGCTGATGTGATGCCTGTGTAGAGATAGATGTCCGACCCAATGGCGATATAGTTGTAACTGTCAGTCGTCTTTTTAACACCCGATTGGCTGAATACTGTGTTCCAAAAACCATTTTGGTAAGTATAGTAGTCATCCACACGGCTAATCACATTGTCAGCCGAATAAACACGGTCCACCCATTCTGGAATATCTTTCAAGTCATAGGCCTTGCTCTTTCCTGTCACAGCATCCAAGATAATAGCACCAACAGGATCCTTAGATGACAAGAGAAACTTAGGACGATAAACTGTCGCCACATAGTAAGGATTACCCTCATCATCAACTTCAAAAGAAGGTTGCCCAAAAATAGTCGTTGGGTGCTGCAAACGTAGGTGACGCAGGGTATCTCGGAAGAGATACTCAGAATCCGAGTACTTCATTGCTTCTTTGAGCTTAACTAGCTCTGCCTTACCTGTAGTCTGATTGACCTTGACATAGTAGCCAATTCCTTCCTTACGATTTGACATCCATTTCCAGAAATTCTTGTACTCTAGAGGTGAGACACGGTAAGGTTGCTGACCAATGGTAATCTGACGGTAAGCGTCTGAAATCCCGAATTGAGACACCTTATCAATGGTTCCTAGATAGGTATCGCCTATCTTTTCAGCTGACGCCCTATCCAAAAGTGCCAACTTAGACACATCTGTCTCTGGAAAGTCCTTGGCGAAGTCAGCTTCCTTGACTTGAATGACTCCAGCATAACTTTTTGCCCTAAATACTCTAGAGCTAAAGAGACTAGCCCCACCCAAAATCAACAGAATGCCCACTATGAGAGCAAGACAAAGCTTGAACGCCCTCCCATAAGCAATGGTCTGCTTAGTCACATCCCTAGCCCTTGTTCTGCCGAGATTAGCCGCCTTTTGAGAGGGAATAGCAGAGCTGACTGCTGCTACCAGCCCCCATAAGAACTGAGCCACCAGAGCCAAAGCCAAGCCCTCTAAGACAAAGAACCAAAAGCCTAGCTCCAAGGGATTAAGGGCAGGCAAATAAAACCAATAAGAGACCAGCATGAGAAGCACCCACAGACCAGTCAATGCAAAACCAAGACCCTTTTTCATAAGTATCTCCTTTCTTTCCTAGCCAAATTATACCACATCTCCCTAGCTTTTATGGCTGAAAAAAGGTCTATTTCTCGCCTAGTCTCCCATTTTCTGTCATTTGAACAATACAAAACCAAAAACTTATCTACGTCTAAATTCAGAGCTTACTCTTTACATCTCAATAACTAATAGTAAAAGCAAAGCAAGTAACACCGTCACAACGAGAACCAAGATGAGCCAGAAACCCAGAGGGTGTTTAGGGTTCAAGCCTACCCCCCAGCCAAATTCACGCACCACCCATAGAGGTTCACTAATAGATTGCTTTCCCTTTAAACCAAGCAGTCTAACAAGATAGTAACTAAAAAATATCAGCAACATTAAAAGTATCAATCGATTAACCATACTGTCTCCTTTTTCCTAGTATTATACACCTTTTTCCTAGACATAAGCCCTAAACTCGCAAGTCCTGCTTATTTTTGATAGAATATAAAACAATCACCCTTAACATTAGAAAGGATAATGGCTGTCCTTGTAGTGAGAGCAATCGCTCAGCTCCTCTGAGTTTTTACCTAGACAGCCTCGGTATCTTATTTTGAAACTCATTTCATGGAATATTGATTCCCTTAACGCTGCTTTGACTAGCGACTCAGCACGCGCCCTCCTATCTCGCGCAGTTATTGACACCTTAGTGGCTGAAAAGGCTGACATCATCGCTATTCAGGAGACCAAACTCTCTGCCAAAGGTCCTACCAAAAAGCACTTGGAAATCCTCGAGAGCTACTTTCCAAACTACAAAAACACTTGGCGTTCGTCTGTTGAGCCTGCACGAAAAGGCTACGCAGGTACCATGTTCCTCTACAAAGAAGAGCTTGATCCAGTTATTACTTTCCCAGAAATCGGTGCCCCTTCCACAATGGACTGCGAAGGACGCATCATTACTTTGGAATTTAACGACTGTTTCGTAACCCAAGTCTATACGCCAAATGCTGGCGATGGTTTGAAACGCTTATCTGACCGTCAAGTTTGGGATAGTTGCTACGCTGACTACCTAGCAGAGCTGGATAGCCAAAAGCCTGTCCTTGCCACAGGCGACTACAACGTTGCTCACAAGGAAATTGACCTTGCCAACCCATCAAGCAACCGTCGTTCACCAGGATTTACCGACGAAGAGCGTCAAGGATTTACTAACCTCCTTGCCAAAGGCTTCACAGACAGCTTCCGTCATGTTCACGGCGATGTGCCGAATGCTTACACCTGGTGGGCACAACGCAGCAAGACCTCAAAAATCAACAATACCGGCTGGAGAATCGACTACTGGTTGACCTCAAACCGCTTGGCAGATAAGATCACTAAATCTGACATGATCAGCTCAGGCGACCGCCAAGACCACACACCGATTGTCTTGGAAATTGACCTATAATAACTAAAAGCAGTTAGAAGGTGTACTGACCCCAAAAAGTTGGACACTATATTTATTGAAGGGATTTAGTTCTGTATTGCACAGGACTAAGTCCTTTTAGTTTTGCTTTGATT
>NZ_JAFBEI010000058.1 GCF_016908655.1 Streptococcus saliviloxodontae | reverse complement strand
GAATCAAAGCAAAACTAAAAGGACTTAGTCCTGTGCAATACAGAACTAAATCCCTTCAATAAATATAGTGTCCAACTTTTTGGGGTCAGTACAAATCCAAGCTTTTTATTATTTTCGATAGAGTGTTTCGTGTTGGAAGTTTGGATCAACTGTGACATTGATGCCAAGTTTACGGAAGACATTTTTATCTTCTTCTGGCAGGATGACAGTTGAGTGAACTTCAGAACCTTTTAGGTTGCCCAGCTCTTCCATAGCTTTTTTAGCATCTTGATTGGTCATCGCAGTAATTGCGAGTGCAATTAGTAGCTCACTTGAGTGTAGACGAGGGTTTTTATTGCCGAGATGGTCGATTTTTAGACTTTGAATAGGCTTAACATACTCTGGTTCAATGAGAAGCGTTTCTTTGTCAATGTTTGCAAGTGCCTTAATCCCGTTAACGATGACAGCAGCAGATGGACCAAAGAGTTCAGAAGTTTTACCTGTGACGATAGTTCCGTCTGGTAATTCCATAGCAAGGGCAGCTTGTCCGGTTTCTTCTGCCTTAGTGCGGGCAGCTAGCGTTACTTTTCGGTCTAGTGGCGTAATGGAGAGGTTATTCATCAAGAGCTCAATTTTCTTCACTGCTGACAAAGCAAGGCGATCTTCTTTGTAATCCACCAAAGTTTGGTAGTAGCGACGGATGATTTCTTGCTTAGATGCCTCGATAGCGGCTTGGTCATTTTCAATGGCAAAGCCGACCATATTGACCCCCATATCTGTCGGAGAAGCGTAAGGAGATTCTCCCAAGATACGCTCTAGCATGCGTGATACAACAGGGAAGATTTCGATATCACGGTTATAGTTTACCGTTGTTTTTCCATATGTTTCCAAGTGGAAAGAGTCAATCATGTTAACATCATCCAAATCAGCAGTAGCAGCTTCATAAGCTAAGTTGACAGGGTGATGGAGTGGCAGATTCCAAACAGGGAATGTTTCAAACTTAGCATAGCCTGATTTGACCTCATTTTGATGATCATGATAAAGTTGAGACAAGCAAGTAGCTAGTTTACCTGAACCAGGTCCCGGTGCTGTGACAACAATAAGGTTGCGACTAGTTTTGATGTAATCATTTTTCCCCATACCATCTGGCGAAATGATGTGGTCAATCGCGGTCGGATAACCTGCGATAGGGTAGTGAAGGTAAGAAGCTATGCCATTTTTTTCAAGTTCCTTACGAAAGGCATCTGCGGCTGGCTGGTTAGCGTATTGTGTAATGACAACTGAACCGACAAAAATATCAAGTTCATTGAAAGTGTCAATGAGACGGAAAACTTCTTGATCGTATGAAATGCCTAAGTCTCCTCGAGATTTTGCTTGTTCGATATTATCAGCATTGATAGCGATAACGATTTCAACTTGGTCACGTAGTTCGTGAAGTAACTTGATTTTATTGTTTGGTTCGTACCCAGGTAGGACACGAGCAGCGTGGAAGTCTTCGAGCATTTTTCCACCGAATTCAAGGTAAAGTTTCCCACCAAATTGGTCGATACGCTCTAAGATATGATCGCGCTGTAAGTTTAAATAAGTTTCTGAATTAAAAGCTGTTTCTGTCATTAAGTTCTACCTTTCATTTTAATAGCATTATAGCAAAATAGTTAGTGAGCCGTCATCTGTTAACGATAGAAAAAATCATAATCCTGACATCTATTGTTAGAAGCGTAAAAACCAGAGGTTAATAGCTAAAAAAGTTGATTTTTCAATTGACAGCTTGATAAGATTACTATATAATAAAAAGGAACGTGTTAATGTTACAATATCTTGAGGAGGTGAAAACATGTCAAAAACTGTAGTTCGCAAAAACGAATCACTTGATGACGCACTTCGTCGTTTCAAACGTTCTGTGACTAAAGCTGGTACTCTTCAAGAATCACGTAAACGTGAATTCTACGAAAAACCTTCTGTAAAACGTAAACGTAAATCAGAAGCAGCTCGCAAACGTAAAAAATTCTAATTAAAGAGTGAAAAAAGGAAGTGTTTTACTTCCTTTTTTGTATCTTTTAGGTTAATAATACAAAAAACACGACATAAGATTTCAATTAACCTTATGCCGTGTTTTTATAATTTTAGAGCGTTTGCTCTGTATAATTAAGATTATTTTTTAGCAAGCAAGTCGCGGATCTCTGCAAGAAGTTCTTCTTGTGTTGGAGCAGCGTCTTCTTCTACGATAACTTCCTCTTCTTTTTGACCGATTGCCATCGCTTTATTAGCAGCTTTGACAACGAAGAAGAGAGTTGTACCTACGATAAGGAAATTGATAACAGCACTTAGGAAGCTACCGTAAGCGATACCGTTCCAAGCAAGTTCTGAAATATTTGCAACCTTAGCAGCTTTAAGAACTGGGTTAAGGAATGCTGGTGTGATCACATCAGCAACAAGAGATGTGATGATAGCGTTGAAAGCAGCCCCCATAACAACAGCGACAGCAAGGTCAAGGACATTGCCTTTAAACAAAAAATCTTTTAATTCTTTAATCATTTTAGATCAGAATTTCCTTTCAAATTATTTAATTCAAATTGATTATAACCCAAAGAAATTAAGAATGCAAGGTATTTGCTTGACAATTTAATGATATGATTAAAATGATGTTATGTTTAGAAAATCAAAAAAGGAAACAAAATGAAGCTATGGACTTTTGCCCCAGCTTCGTATGTTTTTGTTTTACTAACATAGTTGAAAATGGTATAATTAAATGTAAAACTATAATTAGGTTTATTGTGTGGAGGTGATAGCTTGTATTTGAATAAAGAGACTATTGCTGACATCAAGCAGTCAACGAATATTGTTGATGTGATTGGAGAAGTTGTCTCACTGACAAAGTCAGGTCGTAACTACCTGGGGCTGTGCCCGTTTCATAAAGAAAAAACACCTTCATTTAATGTTTTAGAGGATAAACAATTTTATCATTGTTTTGGTTGTGGTCGTTCTGGGGATGTCTTCAAGTTTTTAGAAGACTATAGGCAGGTAACCTTTGCAGAAAGTGCTGGCATTTTGGCAGAGCGTCTAGGGCTTGATTTGAAACTTCCTACGAGGCAGACTAATCCGGCTCAAGTCAGTCCACATCAGCCTTTATATTCAATCAATCAGGATGCAGAGCGCTTTTACAAGGCGGTTTTAAAAACGACCAAGGTTGGAGAAGAAGCGCGACAGTATTTGTATCGTCGTGGTTTGACGGATGAGCTTATTGAGGCCTTTGATATCGGTTTGGCACCAGGTGAGCCAGATTATCTTTATCGAAGTTTGTCTCAAAAGTATGAAGAGTCAGTTCTTATGGATTCTGGTTTGTTTAATCTATCTGACCAAACAAATCGTTTTTACGACGCTTTTCAAAATCGAATTATGTTTCCCTTGCGAGATGAATTTGGTCGTGTGATTGGTTTTTCAGGACGGGTTTGGCAACAATCGTCTGGTTCAGACAGACAAGGTCAAGCTAAGTATAAGAATACGCGCGCAACAGCAATTTTTAATAAGTCTTACGAATTGTATCATCTTGATAAGGCCAAGCCAGTGATGGCAAAGACTCATGAAGTTTACCTCATGGAAGGCTTTTTAGATGTTATAGCTGCTCATCGTGCAGGTATTGAGAATGCTGTCGCTTCTATGGGAACTGCTCTGACACCTGAGCATGTAAACCACTTGAAGCAACTGACTAAAAAGGTCATTGTTACCTATGATGGTGACTCTGCGGGTCAGCATGCTATCGCCAAATCATTAGAGTTATTGTCGGATTTTGTAGTCGATATTGTTCGCCTACCTGATCAGTTGGACCCTGATGAGTTTGTTCAGGCTAAAGGTCCAGAAGCTTTGGAAAAGCTGCTAGAGCAATCACGGATTAGTCGTGTCGAATTTTTGATGCATTATCTATTGCCTGAAAACAGCGATAATTTACAG
This sequence comes from Streptococcus saliviloxodontae, assembly GCF_016908655.1. Lineage (GTDB taxonomy): Bacteria > Bacillota > Bacilli > Lactobacillales > Streptococcaceae > Streptococcus > Streptococcus saliviloxodontae. The sequence goes on along the minus strand of NZ_JAFBEI010000058.1, from coordinate 2,449 downwards.
GCTCAGATTAATTATGTGGACAAGATAGCGACTTTAATTGCGCAAACACCATCAATAACGGCGCAGAATTCCTATATTACTAAAGTTGCTGATCTATTACCAGATTTTGATTACTTTCAAGTGGAGCAGGCTGTCAACAATCAACGCCTGCAGATGAGAGGGCAACTGAGTCAATCGTTGGAAACTGGAGGAGCACTTCAGACAGTGACGGTTGAACTGCCTGTTGCTAAGCAGATGACAGCATTGCGTCGTGCTGAAAACCAACTTTTCCATCGGATGTTAAACTACCCTTATGTTTTTAATGATTATCGTTTACGTGGCGACTTTTACTTCGAGACACCTGAGTTACAGACCCTTTTTAAGGTTCTTGAGCAGGAAGGAGAGTTGGATTCTTATGTGTTAGCAGGCTTGGATGACAGGACGCAAGCAGCCTACTATGCTGTTTTGGAAGAGCGTCTCCCTGAGGAAGTGACAGAAAAAGAGCTTCAAGAGTTGGATAAACAACGACAACGTTTGTTGGCGCAACAAGATATTCGAAAGCAAGGTAAACTGGTTCGTGAGACGACAAGTCTAGGAGATCAAGAGGCAGCCCTGATTGCCTTAGAAGCCTTAATTGCACAAAAAAGAAAGTTAGAATAGAGGAAAATATGGCAGAAAAGAAAAAAGAAATTACAGCTTTTAACGTTCAAGTTGCTGATTTTATCCGTAACCATAAGAAAGAAGGAACAGCAGTTGATGATGAGATCACAGAAAAACTCGTGATTCCTTTTGTCTTGGACGCTGATGGTATTGATGACCTTTTAGAACGTCTGACAGACGGTGGCATCTCAATTACAGATAAAAATGGAAATCCTTCAACTACTTACGTTGTCGAAGAACCACAGCCAGAAGAATTGACTGACGAGGAGTTGTTAGGTAGCAATTCAGCTAAGGTTAATGACCCTGTACGTATGTATTTGAAAGAAATCGGTGTCGTTCCTCTGTTGACAAACGAGGAAGAAAAAGAGCTGGCTATCGCGGTAGAAAATGGAGATCTTTTAGCCAAGCAACGTTTGGCAGAAGCAAACTTACGTCTAGTTGTCTCAATTGCAAAACGTTACGTTGGCCGTGGTATGCAGTTTCTTGATCTTATCCAAGAAGGTAACATGGGCTTGATGAAGGCTGTTGATAAATTTGATTACTCAAAAGGGTTCAAATTCTCAACTTATGCAACTTGGTGGATTCGTCAAGCTATTACACGTGCTATCGCTGACCAAGCGCGTACCATTCGTATCCCTGTTCATATGGTTGAAACGATCAATAAATTGGTACGTGAGCAACGTAATCTCCTTCAAGAACTTGGTCAAGATCCGACGCCAGAGCAAATTGCAGAGCGTATGGACATGACACCAGACAAGGTTCGTGAAATCTTGAAAATTGCTCAAGAACCAGTATCTCTTGAGACACCAATCGGTGAAGAAGACGATAGTCACTTGGGGGATTTCATCGAAGATGAAGTTATCGAAAATCCAGTTGATTACACGACACGTGTGGTTCTCCGCGAGCAATTGGACGAGGTTCTTGATACCCTTACAGACCGTGAAGAGAATGTGCTTCGCCTCCGCTTTGGCCTTGATGACGGAAAAATGCGTACCCTTGAAGATGTTGGTAAAGTCTTTAACGTTACACGTGAACGTATTCGTCAGATTGAAGCCAAAGCCCTCCGTAAACTCCGCCACCCAAGCCGTAGCAAACAATTGAAAGACTTTATGGAGGACTAAAAACGTCCACTGGACGTTTTTAGGTAATAGTGGGGCTTATCAAGTGAATGAGAAAAGATTAAGTTAGGGCTCCACTTGATTCAATAGTGGCGTAGTAAATTAACAGCAAAGGAGACGTTTATGTCAGAACAAAGATATACGGAACAGGAAGTTGAAACAATCAAAAGTCGTATCCTGGAAGCTTTAGAAACAGTTATCGACCCTGAATTAGGGATTGACATTGTCAATCTAGGTCTCATTTATGACATTCGTTTTGAACAAAATGGAGAGACTGAAATCGATATGACCTTGACAACTATGGGTTGTCCTTTGGCAGATCTTTTAACAGACCAAATCCATGATGCTATGAAAGATGTTAAGGAAGTGACTAAAGCAGAAGTTAAATTGGTTTGGACACCTGCTTGGACTGTTGATAAAATGAGTCGTTATGCACGAATTGCACTAGGTGTACGCTAATAGATACTGTGCTAACAGTAGGGCTAATAACATTTGAGAGGCTGGGAGTGTACTGGCCTCAAAAGTTAGTTTTTTATCTAACTTTTGGGGGCGGTACAGAGTTACTGGTCTCTTTTTGTTACGCTTTAGTGACGGTAAACACGACAAACGCATGAGATACTCCATTTCATTTTCTGAACGACAGAACCTTTTTTGACCTAAAGTAGTCGGCTTAGATATTTGTCAAAGGATAA
>NZ_JAFBEI010000057.1 GCF_016908655.1 Streptococcus saliviloxodontae | reverse complement strand
GAATCAAAGCAAAACTAAAAGGACTTAGTCCTGTGCAATACAGAACTAAATCCCTTCAATAAATATAGTGTCCAACTTTTTGGGGTCAGTACATTGACGATAGGGGCTTTTTTCATGTGGGAAAGAAACTAAAAAAGGTGTATAATAGAAACATGTTAAAAAAACCGACATCAGCTTATGTGCATATTCCATTTTGCACTCAAATTTGTTATTATTGCGATTTTTCAAAAGTTTTTATCAAAAATCAGCCTGTAGATTCTTATCTTCAGGCTCTTATTCGTGAATTCGAATCTTATGATATTCACCATCTCAGAACTCTCTATATCGGAGGGGGGACACCAACAGCTATCAGTGCTTCTCAACTAGATTATTTGTTGACAAATCTGACCAAGTCTCTTGATTTAGCCGAGCTTGAGGAGTTTACAATCGAAGCTAACCCGGGAGACTTGACGCCTGAAAAGATTGCAGTTTTGAAAAAGTCGGCTGTTAATCGTATTTCCTTGGGGGTGCAGACCTTCAATGATAAGCACCTTAAACAGATTGGTCGAAGTCATAACGAACAGCAAATCTATGACTCGATTGATGCGCTTAAGCAGGCTGGCTTTGACAATATTTCCATAGACCTCATCTACGCTTTACCTGGTCAGACCATGGAGCAGGTCGAGGAAAATGTGGCCAAGGCTCTAGCACTTGATATTCCTCACTTGAGCTTATACAGCTTGATTTTGGAGCACCATACCGTGTTTATGAATAAAATGCGTCGTGGTAGGCTAAATCTACCGACAGAGGATTTGGAAGCGGAGATGTTTGACTATATCATCGCAGAGCTTGAAAAAAATGGTTTTGAGCATTATGAGATTTCTAACTTTACCAAGCCTGGTATGGAAAGTCGCCACAACCTCATGTACTGGGAAAATGATGAGTATTATGGTGTCGGTGCAGGGGCGTCTGGTTATGTGGATGGGGTTCGTTACCGTAATCGTGTGCCAATCCAACATTATTTAAAGGCTGTCGAAGAGGGAAATGCAAGGTTGTCTGAAGAGCATTTAACCAAAGAGGAAATGATGGAAGAGGAGTTCTTTTTGGGGCTTCGTAAGAAATCAGGTATTTCTAAGACAAAGTTTGAGACAAAGTTTGGATTGTCCTTTGAAGAGCGCTATGGCGAGATTGTGTCAGGTCTGGTGGCGGATGGCTTACTTCAAGTAGAAGGGGATCGCATCCGAATGACCAAGAAAGGTCTTTTTCTTGGAGACAATGTTGCAGAGCAGTTTATATTAGATTAGAGAGTTGGAGTTGTATGGGAAAGATTTACCGTCAAAATTATCGTATTCCGTTTTATGAGACTGATGTCAACCATCAAGTGAAGTTGCCCCATTTACTATCGGTTGCTTTGCAGGTATCGGGTCAGCAGTCACTGTCACTAGGTGTTTCGGATGAAGATATTTTTGACCAATACCATTTGGTTTGGGTCATTACAGAGTACGACGTGCAGATTGAGCGAATGCCTCGCTACGGTGAAGATATCATCATTGAGACAGAGGCTGATTCTTACAATCGTTTATTTTGTTACCGCTACTTCAGAATTTTTGACCAAGAGGGCAATCAACTACTTAGTATTTTTTGCCATTTTGTTTTGATTGATTTTGATACGCGCAAGGTAGCCCAGGTCCCAGATGATTTGGTAGCTCCTTATGAAGCGACAAAAATCAAAAAATTGATTCGTGGTCAGAAGTATCGAGACTTGCAAGAGGCTAAAGAAACCTTTTACCATGTCCGTTATTTTGATCTTGATATGAATGGTCATGTCAATAATGGTAAGTACCTTGAATGGATGTACGATGTCTTGGATATCGACTTTTTACGTCAGCATAGTCCCAAATCTATCCATCTCAAGTATGTCAAAGAAATTCATTATGGTGGTGATATTTATTCACGTGTTGAACAGGAAGGCGTGATTAGTCGTCATGACATCACTTCTAATGGCGAACTTAATGCACAGGCAATTATAGAATGGGAGAAAAAAGATGTATAAGGGTTATTTGATTGATTTAGATGGTACTATTTACAAAGGTAAGGATCGTATTCCAGAGGGTGAAGCTTTTGTTCATGAGCTGCAAAAGCGTCAGATTCCCTACCTTTTTGTAACGAATAACACTACTCGTACGCCAGAAATGGTCCAAAGCATGCTGGCAGAGCATTTTAATATCGAAACAGCTATAGAGACCATCTACACAGCAACTTTAGCAACGGTTGATTATATGAACGATATGAACCGAGGTAAGACGGCTTATGTGATTGGGGAGACAGGTCTAAAGACAGCTATCCAAGAGGCTGGCTATACGCATGATGATGAGTCTCCAGCCTATGTTGTAGTAGGTCTTGATACTGAACTAACGTATGAAAAGCTTGCAGTCGCTACCTTGGCTATTCAAAAGGGAGCTATCTTTATCGGAACCAATCCTGACCTCAATATCCCGACTGAGCGTGGCATGCTACCTGGTGCAGGTTCCTTAATTGCCCTCATCGAGGCAGCGACACGTGTTAAGCCTGTGATTATCGGAAAACCGGAAGCTGTCATTATGAATAAGGCCTTGGATGTCCTTGGAACGAAACGTTCCGAAACAGTTATGGTTGGCGATAACTATTTGACTGATATCACTGCGGGTATCAAAAATGATTTTCCAACGCTTCTGGTGACGACGGGATTTACAAAGCCTGAGGAAGTAGCAGACCTACCGATTCAACCTGACCATGTTTTAGCAAGTTTGGCAGATTGGGATTTTGACGCACATGAGTAAGTGGCATTTTTCTTACCTTTTCATATGGCTCTTATCCTTGGTGATTTTGGTGACGATAGGCTTGGCTTGGTTATGTTACCCGCTTGCTATTTCTGGTTTTCAACTGGAAAAGGTGGTTTATTTGTCGTCAAAGACAATCCTGTATAACTTTAATCAGCTGATGCGATTTCTTGTTTTTCCTTGGGTTAGTCAGTTAAAAATGGCTGATTTTCCAACTTCACAGAGCGGTTTAGGGCATTTTGTTGATGTCAAGCACTTGTTTTTACTTTGTCAACTAGTCTTTGTTACCTTAGCTTACCCTAGTGTGATTTGTTTGAAACGCCTCTTTAAAGCGAGATTAGTCTGGTTATACCAACCTCTTTTTGTTTTTGTTGCTGGGGTTCCGCTGGTCATCGCTTTACTGGCTGTTTTGTTGGGGTTTGATACTTTTTTTACTCTTTTTCATCAGATTCTCTTTCCGGGAAATGATTCTTGGCTCTTTAATCCTTATACGGACCCTGTTATCTATATTTTGCCTGAGAATTTTTTCCTTGCTTGCTTCCTTCTTTTTCTTGTTTTATATGAGATTTCTATGATTGGATTCTATCTTGTGGGGAGACAGCAGTGGCGAAAATCTCGTCAATCGTCTGTTAAGTGAAATCACTGTCTTTTCATAGTTGTTCTGAAATTTACTGAAAGCGACTTTCATGATACAATAGAAAGGAATGCAAAAAGGAGTATCTAGACAATGGAAAAAACATTTTTTATGATTAAACCAGACGGTGTTGAGCGTGGCCTAGTAGGTGATGTCTTGAAACGTATCGAACGTAGAGGTTTCCGTTTGGAAAAATTAGAGATGCGCCAGATTGATCGTGCGAGTTTGGAAAAGCACTATGCTGACTTAGTGGATCGTCCTTTCTTTCTAGGAATTGCAGAGTTTATGATGTCAGCTCCAGTGGTTATGGGGGTTATAGCAGGTCCTGGTGTTGTGGCTTCTTGGCGTGATATGTTGGGAGCAACAAATCCAGCCGAGGCTGCTCCAGGAACAATCCGAGGAGACTTTGCAACAGCGCCGACAGGTAGCATCATTCCCAATATCGCTCACGGGTCAGACTCTCTTGAGTCAGCTCAACGTGAAATAGCGATTTGGTTTCCTGAAATGAATTAAAGAACAGTCGTCAACTAGCTTTTGAGCTACTTGAAGGCTGTTTTTTCAGTTGCAAAACTGTTTCTTATCTTAGGGAATTTTGCTATAATAAAGGATAAAGACTATTTTAAAAGGAAACGCAAAAAGTAAATGGCAATCGATTTAAATGAATTAAAAAAACGACAGGAGAAGATTCGTAACTTCTCAATCATCGCCCATATAGACCATGGAAAATCAACCTTGGCTGACCGTATTTTAGAGAAAACTGAAACGGTTTCAAGTCGTGAAATGCAAGCCCAATTGCTTGATTCGATGGATTTGGAGCGAGAGCGTGGGATTACAATTAAGCTAAATGCGATTGAGCTCAACTACACCGCTAAAGACGGGGAAACTTATATTTTTCACTTGATTGACACGCCTGGACACGTTGACTTCACTTACGAAGTGTCACGTTCCCTTGCAGCCTGTGAAGGGGCAATCCTTGTTGTAGATGCTGCACAAGGTATTGAGGCACAGACTTTGGCGAATGTCTACCTCGCTCTTGACAACGATCTTGAAATCATGCCGGTTATCAATAAGATTGATTTGCCTGCAGCAGACCCAGAGCGTGTTCGCGGCGAAATCGAAGATGTGATTGGTCTGGATGCCTCAGATGCTGTTTTAGCATCTGCTAAGGCAGGGATTGGTATTGAAGACATTCTAGAGCAAATCGTTGAGAAAGTTCCAGCTCCAGCTGGAGATATCGAGGAACCTCTTCAAGCCCTTATCTTTGATTCCGTGTACGATGCCTACCGTGGGGTTATTTTACAAGTACGTGTGGTCAATGGTATGGTTAAACCAGGCGATAAGATTCAGATGATGTCCAACGGTAAGACCTTTGATGTCACAGAAGTTGGTATCTTTACGCCTAAGGCTGTCGGACGAGACTACCTTGCGACTGGTGACGTTGGTTATGTCGCGGCATCCATCAAGACAGTAGCTGATACCCGTGTCGGTGATACGGTTACTCTAGCTGATAATCCAGCAGCAGAGCCACTTCACGGCTACAAGCAAATGAACCCGATGGTCTTTGCTGGTCTTTACCCAATCGAGTCCAATAAATACAACGATTTACGTGAAGCGCTTGAAAAATTACAATTGAACGATGCCAGTCTTCAATTTGAACCTGAAACCTCTCAAGCTTTGGGATTTGGTTTCCGTTGTGGTTTCTTGGGTCTTCTTCACATGGATGTTATCCAAGAACGTCTAGAACGTGAGTTCAATATCGACCTCATCATGACAGCGCCATCTGTAGTTTACAATGTCAATACGACTGACGGTGAGATGATTGAAGTCTCAAATCCATCAGAATTCCCAGACCCAACGCGTATTGATAGCATTGAAGAACCTTATGTCAAAGCCCAAATCATGGTGCCACAAGAGTATGTTGGTGCGGTGATGGAGTTGGCGCAACGCAAACGTGGTGATTTTGAGACGATGGAGTACATTGATGATAATCGTGTCAACGTCATCTATCAAATCCCACTTGCAGAGATTGTTTTTGACTTCTTTGATAAGCTTAAGTCATCAACACGTGGTTACGCTTCATTTGACTACGAAATTTCAGAGTACCGCAAATCTAATTTGGTTAAAATGGATATTCTCCTCAACGGTGACAAGGTCGATGCGCTTAGCTTCATCGTCCACAAGGAATTTGCCTATGAGCGTGGAAAACTCATCGTTGATAAACTCAAGAAAATCATTCCACGTCAGCAATTTGAGGTGCCAATCCAAGCCGCTATCGGTCAAAAAATCGTGGCTCGTACAGACATCAAAGCCCTTCGTAAAAACGTTTTGGCCAAATGTTACGGTGGTGACGTTTCTCGTAAGCGTAAGTTGCTTGAAAAACAAAAAGCTGGTAAGAAACGTATGAAGGCTATCGGTTCTGTTGAAGTACCGCAAGAAGCCTTCCTAAGCGTCCTTTCAATGGATGAAGATGAAAAGTAAACCAAAAGACGAAAGTTGTGAAATCAATGAAAATCAATGTTTTGAAGCAAGATTTTTCAGTTTGTAAGGTAAGTGATTATCAGCAAGTTGACCTAACAAAAGAGTTTGTCTTTATCGGTAAGACAGATCAAGAGAACTCACTTATTCTTCCAACAGATCAAGTACCAACGAATACGCTGGTTTGTGAGGATGGCTGGAGAGCTTTTCGAATTGAAGGGGTCTTGGATTTCTCTTTGATTGGTATTTTAGCCAAAATCGCAGGAGTGCTAGCGCAACATCAGATATCCATTGTTGCCCTATCAACTTTTAACACCGATTATATTTTGGTGAAAAACAGCCACTTGGAACAGGCGGTAACTGTCTTATCACAAGCTGGTTACGATATAGTAATGTGATAACAATCCATTCGAGGGAGTTAGCTAGGGAGACCTGGCTACTCTCTTTTATTGGCTCTTTGTCAACTGTAGTGGGTTGACTTATAATCAGCAGCGAGAGAGAATCAGATTGGTTCTCTCTTTTTGCATGTTTAAAGCGATGAGAA
>NZ_JAFBEI010000056.1 GCF_016908655.1 Streptococcus saliviloxodontae | reverse complement strand
AGTGTAAAAGAATATGAAGATCCATTTTCAGATGGAGGCTTTAGAACATGATAAAAGCCCGTTGTTACGGGCATTAGTCTAGTAATCAAGCAAGAAAGGGAAAAAGAGAACAATTAGACACTAGAAAAGATATTCAGACTTATTTAGAAAATAATAGAAGTTCAGGAGAAGCAAGGTTTGCAGGGGTCATTTTGACAGGGCGTGCGGAGGCTTTTGCGACACTTGAAAAAACCAAGTGGATTTACGCTTCAAATATTGGACAAAGCGTTGAAATACAGCCATATCACAAATTGACAAAATAAAGAAATCTTGAAAATCTGTGTAAAATACTTGCAATTCTATGACAATTTGATAGAATAGTAGAGTAAAGTTAGACTGTATTGCCTACCGTCTATCTATAAAATATATTTTATTGGAGGCTTTTCCTAAAATGGCAAAAGAAAAATACGATCGTAGTAAACCACACGTTAACATTGGTACAATCGGACACGTTGACCACGGTAAAACTACCCTAACTGCAGCTATCACAACTGTACTTGCACGTCGTCTTCCATCAGCTGTTAACCAGCCAAAAGACTACGCTTCAATCGATGCTGCTCCAGAAGAACGCGAACGCGGTATCACAATCAACACTGCACACGTTGAGTACGAAACTGAAGCTCGCCACTACGCTCACATCGACGCACCAGGACACGCGGACTACGTTAAAAACATGATCACTGGTGCCGCTCAAATGGACGGTGCTATCCTTGTAGTAGCTTCAACTGATGGACCAATGCCACAAACTCGTGAGCACATCCTTCTTTCACGTCAGGTTGGTGTTAAACACCTTATCGTCTTCATGAACAAAATCGACCTTGTTGACGATGAAGAATTGCTTGAATTGGTTGAAATGGAAATCCGTGACCTTCTTTCAGAATACGATTTCCCAGGTGATGACCTTCCAGTTATCCAAGGTTCAGCTCTTAAAGCTCTTGAAGGTGATACTCAATTTGAAGACATCATCATGGAATTGATGTCAACAGTTGACTCATACATTCCAGAACCAGAACGTGATACAGACAAACCACTTCTTCTTCCAGTCGAAGATGTATTCTCAATCACTGGACGTGGTACTGTTGCTTCAGGACGTATCGACCGTGGTACTGTTCGTGTCAACGACGAAATCGAAATCGTTGGTATCAAAGAAGAAATCACTAAAGCAGTTGTTACTGGTGTTGAAATGTTCCGTAAACAACTTGACGAAGGTCTTGCTGGTGATAACGTTGGTGTGCTTCTCCGTGGTGTACAACGTGATGAAATCGAACGTGGTCAAGTTATTGCTAAACCAGGTTCAATCAACCCACACACTAAATTCAAAGGTGAAGTTTACATCCTTTCTAAAGAAGAAGGTGGACGTCACACTCCATTCTTCAACAACTACCGTCCACAGTTCTACTTCCGTACTACTGACGTAACTGGTTCAATCGAACTTCCAGCAGGTACAGAAATGGTTATGCCTGGTGATAACGTGACTATCGACGTTGAGTTGATCCACCCAATCGCCGTAGAACAAGGTACTACATTCTCAATCCGTGAGGGTGGACGTACTGTTGGTTCAGGTATCGTTTCAGAAATCGAAGCTTAATTATATTAAGTTCCCAATAGCAATTATTCGTCAGACAATAATTGTAAAGAGTCTCTTAGGAGGCTCTTTTTTGTTTTCTCTTATTGATGACTTTGTCCCTAAATAGGTGGACATTTGATAGGAAAGGTGACTGCTGATAGTTGAATAAAATCTTAACTTGCTTTTTCTTAGAGAGGTCTAAATTAGTTGAAGAAGAGCACTGATAAGATTTATTCTCTCTGTGAGACGTGTGATAACTCAGGCTTACTCTGTTTTGAATGAGTAGAAGTAGAGAGGTAACTGATAGATTGTGAAAAAAAGTGTAAAATACTGTCTTAATCTTTAAAAGATTATCAAAATATGATAGAATAAGGGAGTAAAAAAAATAAAGAAGAGGTATGTGAAATGTCACGTAAACCATTTATCGCTGGTAACTGGAAAATGAACAAAAATCCAAAAGAAGCAAAAGCATTCATCGAAGCAGTAGCTTCTAAATTGCCATCATCAGAGCTTGTTGAAGCAGGTATCGCTGCACCAGCGCTTACTTTGTCAACAGTTCTTGAAGCAGCTAAAGGTTCAGAACTTAAAGTTGCTGCACAAAATAGCTACTTCGAAAACGAAGGTGCCTTCACTGGTGAAAACAGCCCTAAAGTATTGGCTGAAATGGGTACAGACTACGTTGTTATCGGTCACTCAGAACGTCGTGACTACTTCCACGAAACTGACGAAGATATCAACAAAAAAGCAAAAGCTATCTTTGCTAACGGTTTGACTCCAATCATCTGTTGTGGTGAATCTCTTGAAACTTACGAAGCTGGTAACGCAGTTGAATTTGTAGGTGCTCAAGTTTCTGCAGCTCTTGCAGGCTTGTCAGAAGAACAAGTGTCATCACTTGTTATCGCTTACGAACCAATCTGGGCTATCGGTACTGGTAAATCAGCAACTCAAGATGATGCTCAAAACATGTGTAAAGCAGTTCGTGACGTTGTTGCAGCAGACTTCGGTCAAGCAGTAGCTGATAAAGTTCGTGTTCAATACGGTGGTTCAGTTAAACCTGAAAACGTTGCAGAATACATGGCTTGTCCAGACGTTGATGGTGCACTTGTAGGTGGTGCTTCACTTGAAGCAGAAAGCTTCCTTGCATTGTTGGACTTCGTTAAATAATAAGTCATTAAAAGGTCGAGTTTAACTCGATCTTTTTTTATTGATTTTGTCGTATTTGAGTATGAAGCAATCAAAAAAAGAATTTGAGACCATGAAAGTCTCAAATTCTTTTTAGTGTTTGTTTCTGAGTTTTTTACGCATATCGTAAGCCCAAGTTGAGAGGCTGTAGAGGAGTTTATTAACTGGAATATTAAATTCTCCAATATATTCTTCAATCATAGGGTTGAAATTTGATTTGAATTTTGTCAGACCATCATCAAGTGTTCCTTCAACACCTCCCATATTTGCCCAAATGATACCATCGGCATAGGCATCTTCAAATACTTTTGGATAGAGGGAATATTGAGGGTAGAATTTTTTGAATTCATCATTCATACCTGCGTATAGCATTTCCATGACATTTCCGAAACGGACAGACAGGATTCCTGCAATAATGAGTTCATCAGGATATTTCTCAACGAAGGCTTCAAATTCAGTGATGTACTTGCTAACAGAATTTTTCTGTTGTGTTAGTTTTGTCAAGCGTTTCTTTTGGTGCTCTTCCGTTTCAGCGAGGTCTTTTTCGATTTGAGTGAGTTGTTCTTTGTATTCTTCTAAGCGTTTTGGCAGATTAACTTTAGCCAAGTGAAGGTAGGCGTCGTCACCATAGATTTCCATCATTTTCCTGAAGTAATCATGGTTACGAAGAGCAACGCCTTTACGGTTTTCGGTTAGGGCAACTACATCAGCGAAGGCTTGAACATCAGCTAAATCACCTCGACTAGTGACGACTCCACGCGTATTAGCATCTTTCATCAAGCGTTTGGTATGTTTAGGGAAGGTTGTGGTCATATCAGCCTGTGTGTAGACATTGGCTTGGAAACGTGGTTGGATACTCTGTGAGATTTCCATAGTACGTCCAGTCCACTCGGCACCGTTACTCTCAAGGTTTTTGAGTTTTGCGAGGGTTTCAGCGATTTCATCAGTTTCTTCACCGATGTGGTACTGTTTTAATAGTAGAGCTGGGTCAAATTTGATAAAGAGGGCATGTTTACTTTTTCCAAACTTTTTGAGAGAGGAAATAACAAAAGCGACATCATCAGGCTTGCTATAGTCCATAATAGGTCCACGTGGGATATAAAGCATTGTCATTCCAAGTGGTAGAGCCTTAATAAGAATTGAAGCAGAGGCAATCAGTTGACCATCTTTGTAAAATCCTAGACGTTCATTGCCCCAGTTATCCTTAACCTGAGCCCAGTCTGAACTTTGAAGAAGATTGGTTTGGTCGCTTGCCTTAGCAAAGTTATCGTGTTCTTCTTTGGAAATACCGACCTTATAAGTGTATGTCATTAGTTTAGTACCCACTCTCTAATAGCGTGTGCAACGCCACTGTCATTGTTTGATTTGGTGATGTGTTTGGCAAGTGCTTTGACAGAAGGGACTCCATTTTCCATAACGACTGGTGTTCCTACGACTTCAAGCATAGCACGGTCATTCTCTTCGTCTCCGATTGCCATAGTTTCGTCCATGGAAATACCAAGTTTATCTGCTAGATGAATAATGGCATTGCCTTTGCTGACTTTCTTATTCATGATTTCAAGGTAGAAAGGTTTTGATTTGACGATGGTGTATTTATCGTGAAATTCTTGTGGGATATTGGCGATAGCTTGATCAAGAATTTCTGGTTCATCAATCATCATGATTTTGACAATTTCCTTGTTTGTCATCTCTTCTGGTGTGCGGTAGTAGATTGGCATATCAACAAGGGTTGCTTCGTGAACCGTGTATTTTCCGATATTACGGTTGGCGGTATAGATGCCCTCTTTGGTGATGGCATGCATGTGAACGTTTAATTTACGGCTAAGAAATTCAATGTCAAGATAATCTTCGTAAGTAAGGGTTTCTTTGACAATGTCGTTTCCTGTAGCTGTGTCTTGGACCAAACCTCCGTTAAAGGTAATAACATAATCGCCTTCTTGGTTTAATTGCAGTTGGTTGAGGAGGCTTTGAACGCCTGGAATAGGTCGACCAGTGGCAATGACGACTTTGACACCTGCTTTTTTAGCGTCCTGAATCGCTTCAAATACTTCAGGGGTGACTTGGCGGTCATCGGTAATAAGTGTTCCGTCGATATCAACGGCAACTAATTTAATAGACATGAAGTGCTCCTTATTTCTATGAGATTAGAGGTGTGTTTTTCGAAAAAATAGATTCAAAGATCACACGAATGGATTCATTCAATCTTTTACTTTATATTTTAGTAAATAATCACCTACTATTTTACTAAAAATTACGTAACTTGTCATGAATGCCTTGTCAGTTTTCTATATCAGATAACCATTTTTTAGATGAGATTGAAACTTCAGTTTTTCCTTGGAAAAGAGGTCGTCGCTAGTAAGCATATCTTTTGGGAAATAGAAGCGGTGGTCGCCGTAATTTTCACCAGAAAGGGCTTGAATGAGAGGAGATAGTGTTGAAAGCTCAGTTAGATCTCCATTTTTTTGTATAATGTCGATTTGTGTCTGAGGAGATGTGGCTTCTGGACGATAACGGTCGTAAGGGAGTTTAAAGTTTGAATGAAGCCCAGTGTAGTAGTCGCAGTCATAACCTAAACGAGCAATGTTATCTTTTAAGTTATCAATCAAGTCGATTTGTTCAGGACTGTAAATGACTGATTTTAACAAACGGCGATTGATGAAAGCATCTGAAAGATCACTTAAGATAGGATCATTAGATGACATCCAACTTTGAAAATAGGTATTTAAGACACCGTCATCTAGCCTTAAGTAATCTTCTAGACTATTGTTATTTTCGAAAAAAGGGACTAAAGCAGGGCTGTAGGTTGCAAAAAAACTTTTTTGTTGTGGGTATAGGTAACGGGCACGCTTGAGTAGATTTTGAAGTAAGACTTCCATGGATCGGCTAGCAGGATGGAAATAGACTTGCATATACATTTGGTAGCGACTAAGGAGATAATCTTCCACGGCATGCATGCCTTGGTAAGAAAAGCAGATACCCTCGTGACTTGGTCGCATGACGCGTAGGATGTGACTAAGCTCAAAGTTACCGTAATTGGTACCAGTATAGTAGGTATCTCTAAGCAAGTAATCCATGCGATCAACATCAATTTGACTTGAGATCAGCTGGACGACTTGCTTTTGTGGATGTGTGTGATTAATAACACTGGCAACCTGATTGGGGAAATCATCTGAAATCCCTTTTAGAATAAGGTTGATTTCGCTTTCAGGACTTGTTATAATTTTTTGTGTGATTGCTTCGTGATCGGTGTCAAAAAGAATCTCAAAGGTGTGAGAGTAGGCACCGTGACCAATATCATGAAGCAGAGCACTGACCATTGTTAGTAGTGAAAGGTTGGTATCCCATTGGTCGGGATATGAGGTTTCAAAATGCTCAACAATTAATCGAGCAATGTGATAAGCTCCTAAGGAATGTGAAAAACGCGTGTGATCAGCACCAGGAAAGACACTATTGCTGGTACCTAGTTGCTTAATACGGCGTAGTCGCTGAAATTCTTTAGTGTTAATCAGAGCATAGATGATGGGATGATCAACTTGGATATAGCCATGAATGGGATCTCTGAAGTATTTTGCTTCCATAGGGAACCTCCTTTTAGATGGTATTAGTTTATTATATCAAAAAGCTCTTTTATCGTAGTAGATGAAAAGTGACCGTAAACAATGAGATAAAGTGGAAAGAGGATGCTGGTTTACAAGGGATTGATGAAAGCAAACCCAAGTTAAGATTAGTAAGAAAAGAAGAAATCGCTATTTTTGAAAAAGGAATGGATAGGAGATGAAGGAAAAGACAGCTATTTTAGTGGTGACAAGGATCAGTTAAAATAGGAGGTCTAACTATTGTTAATGGAGATATATGATGAAGAAAAACTATATTAGTGCATTTGATGGCTTACGTGCTATAGGTGTGATAGGAGTGATAGCTTATCACCTGTTTCCACAGACGGTCAAGGGAGGCTATTTAGGCGTTGTGCTCTTTTTCTACCATTTGTCAAGCTTATCAAGGCTTTTAGCGAAAAAATAATATCAAGACAGTAGCCGTTACGTGGTTATTGTCTTATTTTTATGACT
>NZ_JAFBEI010000055.1 GCF_016908655.1 Streptococcus saliviloxodontae | reverse complement strand
GCTCGTATATTGTTAATTTATCTTCATACGTTAATTTCATCAAAAAACACCCCATTCGTTAGATTTTGTGTCTAACTTTTGGGGTGCAGTTCATATACAAACGCTTTTTATTTTTTAATTTGTTTTGAAAGATTTAATCCAAAAGGAACGAGATTTTCAGATTTGCTTCGAATACGGTGGATATTATCCTTATGACGATAGATGATAAAACTTCCCATGATAATGATGATGATTGTAAATAGTGGATCATAACTCTTTAAAATAAAGTGACAGGCAGGGAAGGTCAAAACGGTAAGGATACCAACAATAGCAGCAATAATGCTTGAAAGGGAAATCATACTATAGAGATAAAGGGTCAGACCAAAAATAAGCAAAAGGAAGAGAAGGTAAAGGGGAGCGAATCCTAAAAGAACCCCTGCACTAGTTGCAACTGCCTTACCTCCTTTGAAGTGGGCAAAAATCGGGAAAGTATGTCCTAAAATAGCCAAGAAGCCAATCAATAGAGGAGAAACTTCAGTGACTCCCAACCATACAGGCAGAAGTGTTGCCAGTGTCCCTTTTAAAATATCAATAGAAAGTGTGGTCACCCCTGCCTTAAAACCTAGGATACGGAAGGTGTTGGTAGTACCAGTATTTCCAGAACCATGCTCTCTAAGGTTGGTGTGATAAAAGCGTTTCCCAATCCAAAGCCCTGTTGGAATAGAACCGAGAAGATATGCGATAATGAATAATCCTATAATTTTCATAGATTTATTATAGCACAACTAATTTGAAAACCAAACTATTTTCTAGTATTACTCTTGTAAAAACGGTGAGATTTTCAAAATTTCTTTTTGCAAAATACTCTAAAAACTTGTAAGATAGAAAGGATGAATAAAACGGAGGTCATAATGGCTAAAGAAGAAATTACGATCAATAATTATAATGATGATGCCATTCAGGTTCTGGAAGGTTTAGAGGCAGTTCGCAAGCGTCCAGGGATGTATATTGGCTCAACAGATGGCAATGGTCTCCATCATATGGTTTGGGAAATTGTAGATAATGCTGTCGATGAAGCTCTGTCTGGCTTTGGCGATAAGATTGAAGTAACCATTAACAAGGATGGTTCAGTCAGCGTAGCTGATAGTGGTCGTGGGATGCCAACTGGTATGCACGCTATGGGTATTCCAACTGTTGAGGTCATTTTTACGGTTTTACATGCTGGCGGTAAATTTGGTCAGGGTGGTTACAAGACTTCAGGTGGTCTTCACGGTGTTGGTTCGTCTGTTGTTAATGCTCTCTCTAGCTGGCTAGAGGTGGAAATTACGCGTGATGGTGCGGTTTACAAGCAGCGTTTTGAAGATGGCGGTAAACCTGTCACGACACTTGAAAAAATTGGCACTGCTCCAAAGTCTAAATCAGGGACCAAAGTTACTTTCATGCCTGATACGACTATTTTTTCAACGACAGATTTCAAGTTTAACACTATTTCGGAGCGTCTGAAAGAATCAGCTTTTCTACTAAAAGAAGTCACTATGAACTTGGTAGATCTTCGTGGCGATGAGGAAATTCGTGAATCGTTCCATTATGAAAATGGGGTGCAGGACTTCGTAGCCTATCTCAATGAGGACAAGGAAACTCTTACCCCGGTTATTTCCATTGAAGGGCAGGAGCAGGATTTTCACGTTGATGTGGCTTTGCAGTACAATGATGGTTTTTCTGACAATATCTTATCATTTGTAAACAACGTTCGCACCAAGGACGGAGGGACGCATGAAACAGGTCTGAAATCAGCTATTACAAAGAGTCTCAATGATTATGCTAGAAAGACCAACCTGCTCAAGGAAAAAGACAAGAACTTAGAAGGTTCTGACTACCGTGAGGGCTTGTCGGCTGTGCTATCTATCCTTGTCCCTGAAGAGCATTTACAGTTTGAGGGGCAGACAAAGGATAAACTTGGTACCCCTTTGGCTCGTCCAATTGTGGACGGTATTGTCTCGGAGAAGTTGACCTACTTCCTTTTGGAAAATGGGGAATTGGCGTCTAATCTTATCCGTAAGGCCATTAGAGCTAGAGATGCGCGTGAGGCAGCCAGAAAAGCTAGAGATGAGAGTCGAAATGGCAAGAAAAATAAGAAGGACAAGGGACTTCTGTCAGGGAAACTAACCCCAGCTCAATCTAAAAATGCTGCCAAAAACGAACTCTATCTGGTCGAAGGAGATTCAGCCGGTGGTTCTGCCAAGCAAGGTCGTGACCGTAAGTTCCAAGCTATCCTACCTTTGCGTGGTAAGGTACTTAATACTGAGAAAGCTAAGATGGCAGACATCCTCAAAAACGAGGAAATCAACACCATGATTTATACCATTGGTGCAGGAGTGGGTGCGGACTTCAAGCTGGACGACATCAATTATGACAAGATTATTATCATGACCGATGCGGATACAGATGGTGCCCACATCCAGACCTTGCTCCTGACCTTCTTCTACCGTTATATGCGACCTCTGGTTGAGGCTGGACACGTCTATATCGCTCTGCCTCCTCTTTATAAGATGTCAAAAGGTAAGGGCAAGACAGAGAAAATCGCCTACGCTTGGACGGACGGAGAGCTTGAGGATTTGCGTCAGCAATTTGGCAAAGGGGCTATGCTTCAACGCTATAAAGGGCTTGGTGAGATGAATGCTGACCAACTTTGGGAGACAACGATGAACCCAGAGACACGCACCCTTATCCGAGTGACCATCGACGACCTTGCGCGTGCGGAGCGCCGTGTATCAGTCCTTATGGGAGATAAGCCGGCTCCACGTAGACAATGGATTGAGGATAATGTTAAATTTACGCTGGAAGAAAGTACGGTGTTTTAGGGAGGAAAAAATGGATATTCAAGAAGTTTGTACAAGATTAGGATTAAAAGATGTAGATGAATTAGCGGGATTGCTTGATTTTAGTGATCGGAGTAGTCTAAGTATTCTTAAAAAAATGGGTAAAAAACTACCCGTTAGTATGGCTAAAAAAGTAGTAATATGTGCTGATGGAATAAATGAACTAATAGATGGACAAGAGAGTAAGGAGAGTAAAATCAAAGCTTTACGAAGAGGATGGGCATGCATTTTAAAGGGAAATACAAATTCTCTTATCCCGCTTAGATCTAATATCTCTATTGATTTGCCAGAATATAATCCTAGTAAGCTAAACGGACAAAGTTTTTTTCATAGTGGACATATTCTAGGGGATGAGTTTTATCCTTTTTTAAAGAATAATCAAGAAGTTGAGAGAATTATATCTGGAAAATATCTGTATCAAAAAGAGTGTCTAAAAAATATGAACAGCAATGGTATAGTTCAATTCAGCGTTGCAAATATGCAGCAAACAAAAAAATATGCGACTAATTTTCGATATAGCCAAGCTTTTTTTGAAAATCGGATTGTAGATTATCTAAAAGAAGGTGGTGAAATATTTTATGAAGCAAAAGTCATTCATTACTTAGATTCTAATGACAAACCATCTAAATATCCTATAGGGACACAAATTATTTTTAAAACCTTGAAACAAAATAATTCTAATGAAGATTTAGAAACTAGATTATGTAATCATGTTTTTATTCCAAATTTTGATATAGACTTTGAAATATCAGGAACATACAAAAGTTATTATGAATTCTACCAATTTGGATGTACAGATAAATACAAAGATTGCTTTAAAAATATAAAAAATCATAAATCTGGAAAAGATTATGATTCGGCAGGAAATAGAATGTTTTATTTAGTATTAAAAAACAGCAAAAATAATATCTCAGGTATATTTCCAACTCTTGAAAAAGCTCAAAATATTCTAGGGGATATTACAAACAATAAATTATCTTTTGATTTTAATGATTTAGTAGAAAACAGAGAATTGGAAGCTGATGGAATTTTTAGATTTACTGAAATAGAACATCAAAAAGTTTTTGACTATTTAAAAAAGCAAAAAGCAATAAGAAAATCCAATAATGGTAACTATTTTTATCCTGCTGGCGGCTGTATATTTTTGAGTGATAGAGATGTAAGAGATTTAAGATTGAGTTTTGATAATGGAAAGGAAACTTTAATTTCTGCTCTTGAGTATATTTAATTATGGTATTTATAAAATTGTAAAGAAAATATAGAAATAAATTAGTTTAAATTGAACTAGGTGTCAATAGTTATGAGTAACATTCAAAACATGTCCCTTGAGGACATCATGGGAGAGCGTTTTGGTCGCTACTCCAAATACATCATTCAGGAGCGTGCGCTTCCTGATATTCGTGACGGGTTAAAACCTGTTCAGCGCCGCATTCTTTATTCCATGAATAAGGACGGCAATACTTTTGAAAAAGGCTACCGCAAGTCTGCTAAATCCGTCGGAAATATCATGGGAAATTTCCACCCACATGGTGATAGTTCTATCTATGACGCCATGGTGCGGATGAGTCAGGACTGGAAAAATCGTGAAATTTTGGTCGAAATGCACGGAAACAACGGTTCTATGGATGGTGATCCACCAGCTGCTATGCGTTATACGGAGGCTCGTTTGTCTGAGATTGCCGGCTATCTCTTGCAGGATATCGACAAAAAGACCGTTCCGTGGGCATGGAACTTCGATGACACTGAGAAAGAGCCGACAGTACTGCCAGCAGCCTTTCCAAACCTCTTGGTCAATGGCGCAACGGGGATTTCAGCAGGTTATGCCACAGACATTCCACCTCACAATCTTTCAGAGGTCATCGATGCGGTTGTTTACATGATTGACCACCCATCAGCCAAGTTGGAGAAACTCATGGAGTTCTTGCCTGGACCAGATTTTCCGACAGGAGCCATCATCCAAGGAGCCGATGAGATTAAAAAGGCCTATGAGACTGGAAAAGGTCGTGTAGTTGTTCGTTCTCGCACTGAGATTGAAAAACTCAAAGGTGGCAAGGAGCAGATTATTGTTACTGAAATTCCTTATGAGGTCAATAAAGCGGTGCTGGTCAAGAAGATTGACGATGTTCGCGTTAATAACAAGGTGCCTGGCATCGCAGAAGTGCGTGACGAATCAGACCGCACAGGTTTGCGTATTGCCATCGAGTTGAAGAAAGACGCAGATAGCCAAACCATTCTCAATTACCTGCTTAAGTACACGGACTTGCAGGTCAATTACAACTTCAATATGGTTGCCATTGATAATTTCACACCTCGTCAGGTCGGCTTGCAGAAGATTTTGGCCAGCTATATCGCCCACCGTCGTGAGGTTATTATTGCTCGTTCGATTTTCGATAAAGAAAAGGCTGAGAAACGTCTGCATATCGTCGAAGGTCTTATCCGTGTGATTTCGATTTTGGATGAGGTTATCGCTCTCATTCGTGCTTCGGAAAATAAGTCTGACGCTAAGGAAAATCTGAAAATCAGCTATGAATTTTCAGAAGAGCAAGCAGAGGCTATTGTGACCTTGCAGCTCTATCGTTTGACCAATACCGATATTGTCACTCTTCAGAAGGAAGAGGCTGATTTGCGTGACTTAATTGCCACCTTGACAGCAGTTATCGGAGATGAGCGGACGCTATTTAACTTAATGAAGAAAGAGCTTCGTGAGGTCAAGAAAAAATTTGGCAATTCTCGCCGCTCAGAATTGCAGGCAGAAAGTCAGACCATTGAGATTGATACGGCCAGCTTGATTGTTGAGGAGGATACCTTTGTCAGCGTGACACGAGGAGGCTATCTTAAACGAACGAGTCCACGCTCTTTCAATGCTTCTACGCTTGAAGAAGTTGGTAAACGTGATGATGACGAGTTGATTTTCCACCAACAGGCTAAGACCACGCAGCATCTCTTGATTTTCACCAATCTTGGGAATGTTATCTATCGACCTATCCATGAACTGACTGATATTCGTTGGAAGGAGATTGGTGAGCATTTGTCTCAGACTATCACCAACTTTACAACCGATGAAGAAGTGATTTATGTTGAAATTCGAGATGATTTCGCCAGCGGTACTTATTTTGCAGCGACCAGACTGGGACAAATCAAACGTTTGTCTGTCACGGATTTATCTCCTTGGCGAACGTATAAGTCTAAATCGACTAAATTTGCTAAGCTCAAAGATAAGACTGATAAGGTTGTTGCTGTTTCGCCAATTCTTCTAGATGATGTTATGCTGGTGACCTATAATGGCTACGCTCTACGATTTAATATCGAGGAAGTACCTGTTGTCGGCGCCAAGGCAGCTGGTGTTAAGGCGATTAATCTGAAGGAAGATGATTTCCTTCATTCTGCCTTTATTGCTAATACAGACTCCTTTTTCATCTTGACACAAAGAGGTAGTTTGAAACGCGTAGCTATAAGTGACATTTCCCAAACGAAGCGTGCAGGACGAGGTTTACAGGTGTTGCGTGAGCTCAAAACAAAACCACATCGTGTTTACTTAGCAGGACCTGTCTTTATGGAAAATAGCGGAGCAGAGCTGGATTTATTTTCAACCGAAACAGCTATGCAGTCACAAGTATTGTGTGTTCAATCAACGTCTGGCGAACTTGTCGAAAAAGACCTAACCAAGTTGAGTCTATCTGATAGAACAAGTAACGGTAGCTTTATCTCTGAGACCATGTCTGAACAAGAAGTTTTCACTGCAAAAATAAATTAACTAAAGTAAAGACGAATTTTAAATAGCCACCAAGAGCAGGAATGAGCCGTTGAGACTACTGACCTGCTCTTTATTGGTAATGCCTAACAAAAGTGTTACCATATCCGATAATTGTCAGAATTTTGCAAAAATCCTTGAAAATGACAAGAAAAAACGATATACTAGACATCAGTTAATCACAGAAAAGAGGATACTCATATGACAGTAGATATTGATTGGGAAAACTTAGGATTTGCCTATCGCCAACTTCCACTACGCTATATTTCTTACTATAAAGACGGTAAGTGGGATGACGGCCAACTAACAGAAGATTCAACTCTTCACATTTCAGAAGCGTCTCCTGCTCTTCATTATGGGCAACAAGCCTTTGAAGGTTTGAAAGCCTATCGTACTAAAGATGGTTCAGTGCAACTGTTTCGCCCAGATCAAAATGCAGAACGCTTACAACGTACAGCAGATCGTCTATTGATGCCACAAGTTCCGACAGAAAAATTTGTTGAAGCAGCGAAACAAGTTGTTAAAGCAAATGAAGACTTCGTTCCTCCTTATGGAACAGGAGCAACCCTTTATCTTCGTCCACTTTTGATTGGTGTTGGAGATATCATTGGTGTTCACCCTGCTGATGAATACATCTTTACAATTTTCGCTATGCCAGTTGGTAACTACTTCAAAGGTGGTTTGGCACCAACTAATTTCTTGATTCAAGATGATTATGACCGTGCAGCACCACATGGAACAGGAGCGGCTAAGGTTGGTGGTAACTATGCAGCTAGCTTGTTGCCAGGTCAGTACGCTAAGTCAAAAGGATTCTCAGATGTTATCTACCTTGACCCAGCCACTCACACTAAGATTGAAGAAGTAGGTTCAGCAAACTTCTTTGGTATCACTGCAAACAACGAGTTTATCACACCACTTAGCCCATCTATTTTGCCATCTATTACGAAATACTCACTTCTTTACTTGGCTGAAAACCGTTTTGGTATGAAGGCGATTGAAGGTGATGTATTTGTTGATGAATTAGATAAATTTGTTGAAGCAGGGGCTTGTGGAACGGCTGCCGTTATTTCACCAATTGGCGGTGTTCAACATGGAGATGATTTCCACGTCTTTTATTCAGAAACTGAAGTAGGACCAGTCACTCGCAAACTCTATGATGAATTGACAGGAATCCAGTTTGGAGATGTTGAAGCGCCAGAAGGTTGGGTTGTTAAAGTAGACTAATCAACAAGAATTTTAAAAGCACTGCAGGTTAATCTTTGTACTGACCCCAAAAAGTTGGACACTATATTTATTGAAGGGATTTAGTTCTGTATTGCACAGGACTAAGTCCTTTTAGTTTTGCTTTGATT
>NZ_JAFBEI010000054.1 GCF_016908655.1 Streptococcus saliviloxodontae | reverse complement strand
TTGGCTTTTGCCTCGGATTCGGCTTTTTCTTTAGCCTCTTGTTCGGCCTTGGCTTTTGCCTCGGATTCGGCTTTGGCTTTCGCTTCTTGTTCAGCCTTCGCTTTTGCCTCGGATTCAGCTTTTTCTTTAGCCTCTTGTTCCGCCTTGGCTTTCGCCTCGGATTCGGCTTTTTCTTTGGCCTCTTGTTCAGTCTTGGCTTTCGCCTCGGATTCGGCTTTGGCTTTCGCTTCCTGTTCAGCCTTGGCTTCAGCATTTTCTTTCGCTTCTTGTTCGGCCTTGATTTTTGCTAATTTTGCTGCATCAAGTTCTTTTTGTGCTAATGTCAGATTTTCTTGAATTCCTTTTTGATTTTCTAAAATAACCGTTTGTTCTGCTTCTAACTTTATCAATTCAGCCTGTCTTAGCTCAATATCCTTTTGAACTTCAGATAATTTAGATTGGGAACTCATCCAGGTTTCTTTTTTAGTATCTAAGTCTGATTTTGCAGATGCCACTTTATCCTGAGCAGATGATAAGGCATCCGCTACAGTATTTTGAAGATGGCTTAAAGTAGTCTTAGCTTCTGTTAACATTTGCTCAGCTTTATCATAAGTAGCTTGACTTGTTTGCAATGATTGTTGAGCAGACTGCAGATTAGATTGGGCACTTATCAGCGCATCCTGGGCTTCTACATAGGCTTTTTGTAAAGCATCTAGCTTAGACACTGGTTTAATCTCAGTAGTATCAAAGGTATTTTCACCTCGTGACAAAAAACTACTATCAATACCAATAAAATGCAGTCCTCCCTGTTGTCCTAAACCAGTATCAAAATCTCCATAGATGTCAGTGTCAACACCTACATAAAACTTATCTCCAGCCCCTTTTCTATAAGCACCTGAATTAGTAATACCGGTAGCATGTGCCCATTCATAGCCATAGTTAGGATTATATTCAGGGAACATAAAGTTCAAAAGACCATTATATACAGATTTTTTCAAATCAGATATAGTTAACTGTTGCGGGATTGCTTTGGAATAAGAGCGACCGTTATCAGCTCTTTTAATAATTTCACCAGCCCAGTTTTCATAAGATTGATTTTCTGTTTTAACTGTTAGAGCTGCTGAAATTGGTAAACCATAACTTGCAGCGACTCTATTAATAGCTTGACCATCGTGATGTGATTTCCAAGGATTATGTTTATCCGCATCATATCCATCAGTTACTTTATCTACAAATTCTACCGAACCGTTACTAACTACTGTTTGAGGTGTATTTAGTTGTTTATTCATAGAATTTATGACATCACTCGCAAATAAAGACAGCTCAGTAATGATTTCTGTCGGCAGATTTTTGAAATCATAAGTCGTCGTTTGGTCATCGCTTGGGTCGGCTACAAACTTGTTAAGCTCACGAAGTTTTTTACCCTCATCAATCAAAATAGCCTTAGCATTTTCATCTGCAATATTGTACGTCCCAGCTTCGGCATGAACTTTTTCAAGCGCATCCATATAGGCTTGCGACAAGGTAATCTGATTAACCACTTTATTTGTCGTCACAGCATCAAGAGCAACCTTTGTTTTATCAGCTGTAGCTTCTGCCTCGGTTACCGTCTGACTTGCTTGATCAACCGCACTTTGCGCTTCATCCAATGCCGTTTTAGCTGCATTCGCTGTCTGACTGGCAATAGCGACATCTTCCTGCGCTTGATTGATTGACTCTGACTGAGCATCAGATTGATTTTGAGCTTCTGACAATTGCTCCTCCGCTAATGCTAGCGTTTTCTCACTTTCTGATACTTCTGTCGTAGCAGTAGCCACTTGAGAACTTGCTGTTGCTTGACTCTGCTCCAAATTTTGAATGGTCGTTTTTGCTTGTTCGATAGAGGCCTGATTAGTTTCAAGATCTTGATTGACCTGATCTAGTTGCTCTTGTAATTCAGTAACTGCTGCTTCTTTTTCAACCACTTGTGCTGTGGCAGACGCTACGCTATTGTGTGATTCATCTGAGGAAGTAACTACTTCTGCTGTTTGCGATAGTATCAAACCATCACTCTCCTCTGCTGAAACAACCTGTGCCGTAGCAACTGATAAAGCAAATAGACTAAGAGCAAGTATCCCTGCCACACCTATACCTTTTATCTTACGAATTGAACCATGTCCTTTAACTTTTTTTAACATATAACCTCCGATTAAAAAGATAGTTTTATTATAGTATAATTCCCACTGTTTTTCTATCTAAATGCTAGAATTCTATTGTTTTATTCAGAAAAATTAAATTCCAGAATAACTTCCATGCCATCTCAAGCAATTTTCTACTATTTTAATAACAAAGAAAGAATAGTATGTTTTCCAATCAATTTAAGCTAACTTTCAGTAAGTGGCCCTATACTATACTCACTCCTAAAAAAACTTTTTTTCATAAATCCCCCAAAAGCCTTGCTTCCTATGAATCAGGGCTTTTGTTTTTTCGTCATTAGAATAGCACGTCTTGTTTAGTCAAAAAAATCAGCAGAAGGAGTTTTCTGCTGATTTTCTTTTATTTACCGCTGTAACGGATCATCTTGATGATTTGTACCAATAGTGTTGGGACAAATGCCAAGCCAAGGATAGTCATGATTTGACCTGCATTAAGTGGCATAACACCGAACATATCGCTGATAAATGGCACAAAGACAATGAGGGCAACGAGGGCAATACCAATCAAGAAGGCATAGACCGTGTTTTTATTTGAAAGGACACCAATTTTTGATAGTGGCAATTCACTACGGTAACTGAAACCGTGGAAAAGACGACCAATACATAGGATCAAGAAAGCGTAGGTTGTTGAGTAGCTAGCTTCTCCTGTTCCTGTCATACCTTGATCAAGTCCAATACCGATAAGGTAACCCACCATAACGGCAATAGCGATAAGGATCGCTTCAATCACAACAGATGTGAAAGTTGCTTTTGTCAAAATAGGTTCTTTGGGATCACGCGGTGCCTCATCAAGAACAGCATCTGTTCCTGCTTCGGTACCAATGGCAATGGCTGGAAGTGAGTCTGTCACCAAGTTGATAAAGAGCAACTGGATTGCCAAGAATGGCACAACAAACTTACTATCAAAGAATGCCATAAGGGTTGTCAAGATAACCACGATAATAGCTGATGAGTTACCAGTCAAGAGATACTTGATGGCATTTTTGATGTTGGCAAAGAGGTTACGTCCGATAGTGACCGCCTTAACGATAGTCGCAAAGTTATCATCGGTCAAAATCATGTCAGAGGCATCTTTTGATACTTCTGAACCTGTGATACCCATGGCAATACCGATATCGGCTTGTTTAAGAGCTGGGGCATCGTTGACACCGTCACCAGACATTCCGACAATCTTGCCTTTTGCCTGCCAAGCATTGACGATACGGATCTTGTGTTCAGGTGCCACACGCGCATAAACTGAAATCTTCTCAAGATCACGTGCTAACTCCTCATCTGTCATAGCTTCAAGGGTCAATCCGTCAATAACCATGTCTCCCTCGCTGAAGATACCAATCTTACGAGCGATAGAGCGAGCCGTCACCACATGGTCACCGGTAATCATGATTGGTTTGATACCAGCCTTGATGGCCTTGTGAACGGCATCTTTAGATTCCTCACGAGGTGGGTCAATCATTGAGGTCAAACCAATGAAGGTCAATCCTTTTTCATCGTCAAGCGACAGCTCATCACCCTCAAAGCTACGGTAGGCATAACCAAGAACACGAAGACCCTCTTCAGCGAATTCTTCATTTTGCTTGAGAATAGTAACGATATCGTCTTGCGTCAACTCACGCACCTGACCGTTAATCAAGATATGGCTGGTCTGTTTAAGCAATTCATCTGTCGCACCCTTAGTCAACATGAGTTTTTCACCCTCAATCACTTGAAGGGTTGACATAAACTTACGCACAGAGTCAAATGGCAATTCAGAAAGACGTGTGTAGTTGGCACGAGCCTCTTGCTCGATGATACCATACTTGCGACCAAGTTCGATAAGGGCAATCTCAGTTGGGTCACCCACTTTTTGGTCACCATTGATAAAGGAATCATTTGCAAGAACCATAGTGTGCATGAGCAACTGTCCTGCACGGTCTGAAAGGTCAATCTTATCTGGATTCAAGAGGGTTTCGTTGAGGTAAACATCATTGACCGTCATCTTGTTCTGGGTCAATGTCCCTGTCTTATCTGAAGCGATGATTGAGATAGATCCCAAGGTTTCAACAGAGTTAATGTCCTTCATGATGGCATTTTCCTGAGCCAATTTCTGTGACCCTAGAGACTCAACGATTGTAATGATAGAAGCAAGAGCTTCTGGAACGGCTGCCACGGCAAGGGCAATAGCAAACATAGCCGCACTTGCGAAGTTGTGAGAAACGGCGAAGTTAAGACCGAAGACAACGATACAGAGAATGATAATACCGATTGAAAGGTTTTTCGAAAATTCATCGATAGAGCGTTGGAGAGGAGATTTCCCGCTTGACGCACCTTGAAGAAGGGCTGAAATTTTACCAATCTCCGTTTCTTGACCGATGCTAGTTACCACTGCACGCCCTTTACCGTAAGTCACTTGCGAGCTCGTAAAGACCATGTTAGTCTGGTCACCGACCACCACTTCGTCTGCTACTACCTCGACAAATTTATCAACGGCATGGCTTTCTCCAGTGAGGGCAGACTCATTGACTTGTAGTGAGCTGGCTTCAAGGATACGTGCGTCAGCCGCAATCATATCCCCCGCTTCAAAGTCTACAATATCACCGACAGTCACATGCGTTGAGTCGATTTCTTGCTTAACACCATCACGCACAACCTTAACCTTTGGTACAGACAGTTGTTTCAAACTGTCCACCGAACGTTGGGCATTGAGAGTTTGTGTTGTTCCCAAAATGGCGTTGATAATCAAGACCACAATGATAACAATAGAAGACTCAAAGTCTCCTGTCACACCAGAAATAAGCGCCGCAACAATCAAGATAATAACAATCAAGTCCTTGAACTGTTCCAAGAAAATTTGGAAAGCACTGGCACGCTCTCCCTCTGGCAGTTCATTGAGACCATACTGCTCTTGACGCTTAGACACCTCGCTAGAGGTCAAACCATCCACTGACGAGCCCAATTCCTTGATGACTTCATCAGTTTCTTTTTGATAAAAAGATTTCATCCTTTTTCCTTTCCTTGGCCCCTTTTTGCATAGAAAAAGAGACCTGTTTACTTAAAAACAAGTCTCGCTGTTTAAGACAAGGCCGGAAACCACCTGATTTCGTATTGACGACCATGTCACGGTTGAAAACCGTCTGCTACTCCCTTGATGTAGTTACTATCATACAAGAAAAGAGCCGATTTTTCAAGCACTAACGCTCATAATGCTCCATAAAGGTATCCGTTTCGATATAGATATAGATCGTGTAACCTGGAATTTTTGAACGAATATCTCTTTCAATAGCATTAATAATAGCAGAGCCATCAGCCACAAAAGGTGAATTGATTTCAATTTTAGCAGTGACTAAGATATCAGTTGCACTCAAATGGATTGTTTTAATATCAATTAAGTGTTTGACTTCTTCACGCTCAAATGCTGAACTAATAATGGTCAAATCCTCTTCTGTCACACTTTCACCAATCAAAAGACTGTAAAACTCTCTTGCAAGGAAAAGTGCTGCCAAACAAAGCATGATACCAATCAACAGACCTGAGAGGGCATCGTAGAAAGCATTGCCTGTCACCAATGACAGAACCGTTCCTAGAAGTGCTAGAACAAGACCAATCACAGCGCAGGTATCCTCAGCAAAGATAATCAAAATTTCACTGTGACGGCTCTCTCTCAAGAATTTAAAAAGAGGAAGTTTCTGACGATTTAGCTCTGCAATTTCCTTGAAAGCAACACGCAGACTAAAACTTTCCACAATCAAACCAAAAATCAGAATAGCAATCACGACACCGGCATTTTCAATACCATGACCTTCTTCAGAAAGTTTTTCCACGGCTTCCATGATACCTAGTGCTCCACCAGCAAAGAAGAGCATCATGGCAACAATGGTTGAGTAAAAATACTTGGCACGCGCCTGTCCAAAGGGGTGTTGTTTCGTTGATGCCTGCTTAGCCTGCTTATCACCTACTAAGAGCAAGATTTGATTCCCGCAGTCCACGATACTGTGAATGGACTCATTAAGCATTGCCGTTGAACCTGATAGGGCGTAGCCGACAAATTTTGAAATTGCGACCAAGATATTGGCGAAAAGAGCTGCTATAACACTAGCCATACCGCCGTGTTTTGTTTCTTCCATGTTAAGACCACTTCACTTTCAATTGATAATGAGCAAAAACCTGTTGAGACTCAGGTTGCTTGAGTGCATAATGTAATTCGACTACCTGATTATCTTTGTCAATCAAATAGTGACTTGTATCCGTTACTAAATGTTGAATTCCTACAGGAGTCGGAATCGCCACTAGAGCTTGCTCAAATGGCAAAAAACGCATCTGAGACTTGGGGTTAGAAAAACGCGTCATGACAAATTCGTCTTGATTGAACTTGATAACTACCTTTTCCTTTTCATCATTTTGATAGATGAGATAGGTGTAATCCCCTTTGTCAACACAATCACAATCATGAACTTCACGGATATGTTCACTGTCTTGATCCATCAAAATTTTGTTTTTAATGTCTATTTTCATCTTATACCTCTTTGAAAAACATTGCTATTATTGTAGCAATTTCAAGCCTTAAAATCAAATACTATATAAAAAGAGGTTATTGATATAACCTCTAAAACTGATACCTATCGATGTCGCCAACAGGTCTTAATCAATAGTAGCTAACTTAAAACCAGACTAGCTTGGATAGGCTACTTTCGTCTCCTCAAAGATGATTAAAAAGGGCACCATTACTTGAAAGACAAGGGGTAATAACTTCCAATCACTAGAGCAAGCTCTTAGGACAAAGCTTCTACTCATAACTGCTTTTCCATCATCTAAGAGTTCGCCAGTTGCTTTTACTGGGCAAGTGCCTCTAAAAGCAGCTTTGTATAAAGCAACTGCCCTTTCTTATTGGGGTGAGTCATATCTTCAGCTAAGAATTTTGTTTCTTTCCCAAGGGTAGCTTGGTGCCAATCAACCAGATGCAAATTAGTGTACTCTTGGCTGGCAGAAACCAGTTCTTGATTGACCTGTTCTGTCCAAGTATACTGAGACTGTGTCAAATTAAGTGTCATCCAATATACGTCTCGTTCACCTACGATAGACATCATCTGTCCAATACTCTCTTGGTTCAACATGATAGGTCCGTCAGTATTTATCCCGAGTGACACGACAATCTTGTCTGCTTCTGGAAAGGCTTCAATAGCAGTCGTCAACATGCTGATACCATCTTCTTGAGCTGATCTTCCATTTTTACCATCAATATAAGCATTTGGAAAGGCTTCGCGTAACCGATCATAAGTCATCGCAATCATCGAGTCCCCAACAAAAATTAGAGACGGCTGATTCTCAAAAAGACTTTCCTTGACATTAAATTTTTTTGCCAAAGTACTTAGATCTTGCAGACTCCGATTAGCAGAACCCATCTTATCCTTTGCTTCATTTTGCAGCAATTGCGCTGCAATCTTATCTTGTGCCTGCGTCAAATCAGGTGACTGGATAATCGTATGAACTGATAAAAGCACCAGAAGAACAATAACATAGAAAATAGAGATTTTAAAAGCATTTCCAACTGTAGCGGGACTTGCAAAGAACGCTCTCAGAGACGTTCTTACCTTTTGCCAACTTAAAGTGCGCATCGGTTTTTCTACTAAGCGGTAAAAAATCTCAGTAATCACAGATAGACACAGCAATTCTCCCAAAACGGACAAAACATGGTGAGGATTCTTGACCTTCAATGCAAATAAGGTAAAGAGAGGCATTTGCCAAAGATAGAGACCGTAGGAGCGTTCACCTAAATAAGTCAAAACAGGATGTGACAGGACACGTGAGCAGACAAACTTATTTTCAGTCGCCATCACCACAATAACAGCACTTAAAAGACTAAATAGTAGCATGCCTCCTCGATAGATCATAGGCGACTGATCTGGCAATAACCACAGGCAAATTCCCAACACCAACAAAGCGAATCCATAGATACCTTCACTAATATAAGGTTTTCTCATCAATAGATTTGTTAAACGCCTATCTCGGCTTGGAAAAGCGAGTGCTGCTGTCCCACCTAACAAAATACTAAATAAACGCGTATCTGTACCATAATAAACACGAGTAGGGTCTTGCCCAACACGGTAAAGAAGCCCCATAGCCAAAGCCGATAGCAAAGCCAGACCTAACAAGGCAAAAATCAATCGGCTTCTACGCTTCACAAAGCGAAAGGCAAGCAATAAGAAAAGAGGCCATATTAGGTAAAATTGAGCTTCAATAGCTAAACTATATAGGTGCTTAAAAGGTGCCTCTGCCATTAAACTAGCAAAATAAGTGCCACCCTTACTAATCTGCCACCAGTTGTAGACTGAAAGGAGACCTGTTAGAACTGTCATCCTCATTTGATTTAGCATATTAGCCTGAAAAACAGCCATATATAGACTAGAAACAAGTAAAACTGTTAATAAAAGTGGTAAAAGCCGTTTAAAACGTCTCACATAAAACTGCCCAATAGCCAGACTTTTATTTCTAGTATACTCTTTATGAAGTAAATCTGTTATCAAGTAACCCGATAAGACAAAAACATACTAAGATTAGTAGTGAGGAAATCTCTGACGGGAGAGAGTACTCACTACTTTTTCTTTGTGTTAAAGTAGAGGTGTCCTGTTAA
>NZ_JAFBEI010000053.1 GCF_016908655.1 Streptococcus saliviloxodontae | reverse complement strand
TTCTCATCGCTTTAAACATGCAAAAAGAGAGAACCAATCTGATTCTCTCTCGCTGCTGATTATAAGTCAACCCACTACAGTTGACAAAGAGCCACATTATTTCCCTTTTTTATTTCAATACAAAAGCTTTTATAGTATCCTAATAATCTCAAAAACAATTCTCTTATAAGTCATAAGAAAATTCTGACTATTGTCGGGAATTGAATTTTCATAAGAAAAAATGAGAATCGTCAAACAAAAAAATCCGATGACGGTGACAGTCATCGGATCACTAGTTTACTATTCATAACGCAGAGCTTCAATAGGATTGAGTTTACTTGCTTTATTAGCTGGTAATAAGCCAAAAATAATACCAATCAAAGCTGAGAAAGCAATCGCTACACTAGCAACATCTAGGGATACCCCAACAGACATACCATTTAGGTTAGCTTTAACAACTGAATTGAGAATGAAGGTAATACCATAAGCAAAGATCAGACCAATCAAACCTCCTAAAACAGTCAGCACAACAGACTCAATCAAGAATTGCATCAAAATATGGCGACGTGTGGCTCCTAAAGCCTTACGCAAACCAATTTCACGTGTCCGCTCTGTAACAGAGACTAGCATGATATTCATCACACCGATACCACCTACCAAGAGAGAAATACCTGCAATAGCTCCGATAACAGCTGTCATCGTTCCATAAACGACATTAATCTCTTTCATCAAGGCTTCCATATCCGTCATGGTATAGCTGCCATCTGTGACACCTGATAAACTTGTCAACCGCTTGGCTGCCAGAGTTCCAAGACGCTTACTATCACTAGCATTATCGAGGTGCATATAGATTTGCCCCACTTCATTCACTCCAAATTCTGAAGCCACTTGAGTGTTAGCCATAATCGCTGAGCCTGACAAGCCGTAAGCCGAAACAGACGATTCGTCTGATTTATAGACACCCGTCACTAGATAGTCCTTGGCCCCGACAGTAATCACCTTATTAAGGGCATCTTTACGATT
Source organism: Streptococcus saliviloxodontae (assembly GCF_016908655.1). GTDB lineage: Bacteria > Bacillota > Bacilli > Lactobacillales > Streptococcaceae > Streptococcus > Streptococcus saliviloxodontae. The sequence continues at coordinate 8,447 of NZ_JAFBEI010000053.1, read as the reverse complement.
GGTAAAGAGTTTATCCGCCAAGACAGTATCAATCATGATGATACGTGAAAATTTTTGATAATCCAAGCTCTGGAAAGTTCTACCAGCTATGACCTTAGTCTTTTTCAACTTGAAATAGTCGCTACTAACACCTGTGATTTGCACATTGCTCATGTCTTTTTTAGCGTATGCAATCGTAGCAGTGCTCATATTCGTCACATAATAACCACTGATACCATCAATCTCATTAACAATTTGATCTAACCAAATCGGCTTCACTTCTTTTTCAGACTCAGGTGATACCAACAAACCAGCATAGGGATCTTCTTCAGCATCCTTGGCTTGGTAATAAAGTTGAACATCTTTTTTATCACCTGTGAAACTATCAGTTACACTTTTTTTCATGCCATTTCCCAAAGCCATAATAACAACAACTGCTGCAACACCGATGATAATCCCCAACATCGTTAGAATTGATCGCATCTTGTGACCCATAATAGACGACAGAGCAAATTTCCAATTTTCCATAAGTCCTCCTAGTCTATACGCACACTATCAGTTGTATCCAAAGTGATTTCCCCATCACGAATAACGATCTTACGTCTCGCATAATCTGCAATCTCAGGCTCGTGAGTAACCATGATGATGGTGCTACCTTCTTGATTTAACTGGGTCAATAGCTCCATAATCTGCTCACCGGTCTTAGTATCCAAAGCCCCTGTTGGTTCATCCGCTAAAATGATAGAAGGACTATTAACCAAAGCACGCGCAATGGCAACACGCTGTTTTTGACCACCTGACAGTTCCGACGGCAAATGCTTCATACGTTCCGTCAATTCTACTTTTTCAAGAAATTGCTGCGCTAATTGTTTACGTTTTGACACGCCCACACCAGCATAAATCAACGGCAATTCAACATTTTGTTGGGCTGTCAGCTTTGACAGGAGAAAGAACTGTTGAAAGACAAAACCAATCTCCTCATTTCTCAAATGAGCTAATTGATTCTCAGAAAGATCATCTACTTCCTTACCTGATAGGATATACGTCCCTGAAGTAGGTCTGTCCAAGAGACCAATAATATTCATCAAGGTTGATTTACCAGATCCTGATGGCCCCATAATGGCTAGAAACTCGCCTTCTTCGACAACAAGATCAATACCTTTTAAAACCTGCAACTCTTGATCACCATTTTTAAAAGACTTGGTAATGCCCTCAAGTTGCATCAAAATCTTTTTATCTGCCATAAGCTACTCACCTTCTGAGCTTGAATCACTAGAAGCTGTTGTTTCCGCAGCTGAGCTTGATGATGAGGTCTCCGCCTTTTTCGTATCAGCATTGACAGAGACTCTTGCTCCATCTGTCAAGCTATCGTCAGCCTTTGCCAAGACAAATTGTCCCAAGGTCAATCCAGTCGCAATTTCTTGATTTTCAGCATCAGCTGCTCCTAGGCCCACTTCTGTCTTCTTGACTGTCCCTTTGGTATCATCATAAACCCAAACATAAGATTTGTCACCTTCTTTGGTAATGGCTGATAAAGGCACCAAAAGAGCGGTGTTGGTATTGGCTACCTCAACAGACACTGTGAAACCTTGTTTTAACTGACCCAAGTCGCTCGTGATATCAACCTTGTAATCATAGCTTGAACCTGTTGAACCTGACGCATTTGAGCCAGCTGTCGTTGAAGAGGCATCTGATTTAGGGTAGTCAGAAATAGATGCGATTGTTCCAGACCAGGTTTGATCAGCATAAACCTTAGATTTGATAGTTACCGCTTGGCCAACCTTAACGTTAGCAAGGTCATACTCTGTTAGGGTCCCTTCTACTTGAAGACTACCTTGACTAACAATATGAACCAAGGTTTGGCTCGTTTGTGAAGAGGTGTCAACGTTTGCATTAGCTTCGACAACTGTCCCTGTAACATCACTAACAATAACCGTTTGATTGAGAGCCTCTTGAGCTTTTGCCACTTCATTTTGGGCAGATAGATAAGCATCATTGTAGCTTGCTAGCTGTTTTTGATAATCTGCCTCTGTCTGTGCCGAACTAACTGAAGGCGTTGTTGCTGCTTGACTCGTATCAGTAGCATCCTCTCCTGTTGTAGTGTCTGATATACTTTGGCTAGCTGTCGTTGAGGCATTACGCCCATAGGTTTTGTAGTAATTCAAATCACGTAAGGCTGCGTTTTCCTTACGAACCGCCTCATCATAAGTCGCTTGGGCTGTTGTCTGGTCATACTGAACCAATTGTTGACCTGCTGTCACTTGATCTCCGACATTAACAGACAAGCTGTAATTAGAGCCCTTACTAGACTCATAATAAACATACTGCTCCTGTTTAGCCTTGATATTACCAGTCAATAATGTCGAGGAAGCGACGGTCCCATTTTTAACCTCACTAAGGTCATAGGTCTTTTCCTCACCTGAGGAGGGATTGCTAGAGGCAACAGCACTCCAGATCCCTAAACCTCCAATAAGCACAAGGGCACCAATACCGCCAATAAGCCACCATTTCTTGTTTCCAATACCTTTAAACCGATGTTTCTTAACCACAATAAAATCTCCTTAACACTTACTTTCCATTACAGTATAGCACTCACTACCGCTCGCAGTTCTTACACTTTTGTAAGAATGACACCAATACCAACTGCACTCCAATAGCTCATCCTAACTTTTATAAGCTATCATCTGATGGTTTAGGTTCTTTATTAGCATAAGCTAGAACACAAAGAAAAATCACAAGTACCACTAGAGATACTCCAACACTGATCCACGTCCCCATTCTTGCAGAAGCCTGAACGGCTGCATCTGTATATAATCGTGAAAAAGAATAACTGTTAATCACGCTAATCACTTTTTCAATAAAGGTAAGCCCAAGATAGAAGAGGTAAAGAAAAAGAGCCTTACTATCTTTTCGAATCAAATAAATCAAACTAACAACAAGACTGACAAGCATCAAAAGCACTAAAGTACGGTAGAAAAAACCAGTCTCAAAAGCATGCTGAGCAGTCACTACCTTACTCGTCGCTTTTAATAAGGCATCTACCGAAGCATCACCTGTCAGTTGACTCGTCAAATCCTTTACCTTAGCTAGAAATGCCTGATAGAAACGACCTAAAGTAGCCACCAACGATAAACCAATCAAAATATAAAAATAAACTGTCCTTTTCATCTCAAAAGTCCTTTCTAAAAGTACAGGAAAAATCCTAAAGTCATAAAAACAAAAAACGTTTTCATATCTCTTCCATTATATCCTATTTTCGTAAATTTTGCCCAGAATATCCTAAACAGTCACATATTCGTCCTGAATGGTCAGAAAAAGCAAACAATAAGTCCCATTGATAACAAATTATTCACAATGTAATTATGCACATTAAGATAAAAACTCCTCGAACTTGAGGAGTTTTTATCAAGGTTTCGTAATAAGAGCTTATATTTATCAGAAATATCGGATACTCAAATAATCAAAATACTTATTTTGTTACGCACCAACTAATTTAAATGTAACATAGAAAATATCTACTAATAATGTAGTCAGTAATACTTGCTTCCAATTCTTATTTTTGATTTTCAACTGTAAACCAACCATATAAAGCATAAAAATGGATAACAAGCTAACATTATCTAAAAATATTCTTAGAATATCATTTTGAATATTAAGTATATCAATCCATTTTGGAATTGTTTTATCTGTCAAAATAAGTAGACCTAAGTTAACATATCCCATCAATAAAACAACAATATAGCATTCCGTAATACTATTGAATATTTTCTGATATGTTAACTTGATAGATAAAAACACAGAAGAAATCCAATAAATTAAGGATAAAAATATTATGGTAATAAAAGGAGTAATAAATGCTATCATTAAACCTATTATTGTACCTATTATTTTTGCAACTTCTGCAGCGTCAGCATTTTCATTATGTAGAGTTTTTAACGTTTCATCTATATTAACAACATTTTGACTTGTTAAAATATAAGTTAATAAAGTATATAACGAACAATATAAGATGAGCAGTACAATGTGGTGTGCTTTCCAAAAATTTAAAAAATTATTCCATTTTTTCATCATATATCCCTCAACTATTTAACCCAGAATTATAATTTCTATAAATGCAGCAATCAATAAGAAAATCGTAGCAACTATTACTAGTTTTAAGACTTTTAAATAAGCAGCTTTTCCAATATTGACAGTACGATTTATTATATAACTCTTTACAAGAAACAAACTTACATAATACCCTAGGAATAGACCAACTAATTCAAAACTTCCATGAAAAACAGTTAAATAAAGAGTATGTTGTAGTGAGGTAGTCTCTAAAGTATACCAGAAATATATTCCTATATTCATTAGGTTTAAAAACATGACCACTAGCGAAGATAATCCTAATGTCAACACACCCAGAACTATTATTAATAATGCTAGAAAATTATTAATAAATATTTCTAACACCGTATAGTTTTTGTGAAAAGTTACTATTGTATCATGACTTGATATCTGTTCGCTAATTAGTAAGGAACAAAAGATACTTCCCATTACTGTTAACAGTATAATAAATAATTCCAAATGCTTAATTAGAAACTTCATCATTAAATAGCAGCTCCAAATCCTTCTTCGTCTTGCCATCCACTTGAGAAATGACCTGAGCCAACTGTCCCTTCTTGATAAAGAGAATTCTATGGCACAGTTGGTCGATGAAGTCCAAGATGTGAGACGACAGGAGAATGCAGGTGCCTTCTGCCGCCAAGCGACGAATCCACTCCTGCATAGCTCTTATCTGCTGTGGATCCAAACCATCGAAAGGCTCATCCAAAAGCAGAACTCTAGGTCGATGTAAGATACTAATGATAAAATTGAACTTTTGCTTCATCCCTTTGGATAACTGATTGATAGCCTTGTACTTGGCATCCAAGAGATTAAAGTCTGAAAGAAGGTCATCAATCTCCTCTCGGCTGATAGCCAGATGTCTCACCTTGATAACAAAATCAAGATTTTCTTTGATGGTCAAAAAACTGTAAAGACTAAACTGGTCAGATAGATAACCAATGTCATTCCTGTAAAAAGAGGTCCCTACTGGCTCACCGCAATAGAAAATCTCCCCACTGTCTCTAGGAGTCAGGTTGGAAATCAAGTTAAACAAGGTGGTCTTGCCTGCTCCATTTTGTCCAATCAAACCGATAATCTCTCCTGCTTCTCCTTGAAAACTGATCTTTTTCAATTCAAAATCAGAATTGTCATATTTTTTGCCGATATTTTGGCAGTCTAATAAGATAGTCATGATATTATTCCTCCAACTGCACGATTCTTCTTTCCATAAGAACTCTCAAAACCAGAACAAGCACTATAAAAATAAGGAGCATATAAAACGTATTGAGAGAGAAGAAGGATCTGGTATTTGCCATGTAATAAGCACTTATCATAGACGTGCTTAAAGATATCATTATCGCTGAATACTGGGCAAGATTACTTGTCCCCTGATCCAGTCCTAAGAGGGTCTCCTTTTGTTTTGGAAAAAGAAGGCTGGTGAAGAAGAAAAAGAGTGGCTGTAAGGCAAATCCGAAGGTATAGACAAACAAATAAGCCAAAGTCTCCTCCAAACTCGTTGCACAAAAAATCAGAAAGCTAATCAGATAAATCACATAGAATGGAAGACTTAAGACGTAAGCAAGGTAGAGCTTGTTCCTAACCTTGTAGCGGATAAAGTCACCCATGTACCTTTCTCTTCGCATCCGTTCTCCTTCTAAATCGTAACTGTAATAGTAGATAAGACCAATCTGTATGATCATTAGAAGGGCTAGCGGTAGGTAGGTGTAGGCAAGCCCAATGACATTAAAATGATTTTGATTGTCAGTCAAGGGAATTTCTGTCCTGATTTTGACTGTTAGATAAATAGCTAAGAAGAGACAAGCTAGGGGAATCAGTAGTATAGCCAAGGGTGCAGAACCATTCTCATTCAAAGCAATCTTGAACTCCATTAGAAGTGGTGCGTTTGTCACCTCTGCCTTGACTATAAGGCGCTTCAAGAAGAAGACAAGACCAAGCACAAGTAAGCACAGCAGCGCAACAAGAATGAATAACCTAGAATCAACATTTAGCAGTCGTCTGATGTTCATAATCAAAACGACAAGCGTCATAGTCTGAAAGGTCAGAAACTTAGAAAGAAGGGTTAAAAGATTGCGAGGGATAGCCAACAAGTGGTATCTCCAAATAAACACAAGCGGCTGAAGCGCCAGCAAGCATAGATCAATAAGAAGAAGCGGTAAAAAGAGCTGAGGATATTGAAAATAGGAAATCAGTAAAATCGTCAAAGAATAAATCAGGTTGGACAGAAAGACTCGCATAGAAGAGACAATATCATTTCCCCTAGCGTATTCTTTCTCTGAAAAGCCAACGAGCTGAAAACTTCTCTTGCTAGCCCTATCCGACAAGATTCTCTGCGTCACATCCAAACCATTGACACTATTAAACAGCAAGGGTAGAAAACCAAATAAGAAAATCAGCTGATTGCTGGGATTGACCACAAAAAAGATAAGGGCGAAAAAGAGTGGTTGCAAGAAGCTGTCAAACCAGTCCAGCACCCAGAAAGCTTTAAGCGTGAGCGACATTCCTCTCAGTTGATTTTGTATCTGATAGTAGCTGTATAACAAAACTTTTCTGGCAAACATCTCTTAACTCCCTTCTAAGCAATCATGAATCTAGCATATTTTTTATAGTGACAATCCTGCACGTACACCATAACGTCTAATATAAGCAATGGCTACTGATGCAATAGCTCCCAAACCTGCTGTTGCAAGGAGAGTAGTTATTGTAGCGATTGCAGAAGCAACCCCTATAATTCCAGAAACATAACTGATAACCCAACTAGGAATACTTGGATAAGCGGCAAGTAGGTTTACCTGTGGCATTGTATTTAAAAATAGGTTAGACAATACCAATGTTGCCAATAAACCAATAAGTACAAATGTTGCTGTAATTTTTTCATTAACAATATTAACTTTTTTCATAAAAATACCTCCAATATCTAAAACTAAAAACACTTCAACAACTTAAATCCCTTAAAACATCGGACTCACCTCTTTCACTTAATAGCACTTTTAAAACCAAATCCAGAAAAAAAGATCACCTATTTTTACAAACATCTATAACGTTTACCTCCTTGTTAAATTGTATGCTATAATAATAGCATATAAGTAAAAAGGTTCGAAAATTTGTAAACTTTTGTCACTTTTAAAGGAGGTTTAATGTGCGTTGGAATTTTGGAACTATCTATAAAAAAATTCGTGAATCTAAAGGAATGACTCAATCACAAGTTTGTGGTAGCCAACTTTCACGTACTAGTCTTGCTAAAATTGAGGCAAACTTGAGAGTTCCTTCATTCGAAAATATGATTTTCTTACTAAATCAATTAGATATGAGACTTGAAGAATTCGAGTATATCTGTGATTTTTATAATCCAAATGAAAGACAAAAGATATTAAATATCTTGAATAACCATAATTCAATAAATGATATTAGTGAACTCGAAAATGCTTATGAACTTTGCCAAAATTATCTTAAGACAAACCATGATATTCCCATTGAACATGCCAAACAAAGGTTAGAACTTGTTATTCAAATCAGGAAAAATGGCTTACATAACAGTGAACATTCTTTTAAAAGGCTAACAAAGTTAATTTGGAAATATCTGGAAAAACAAGATACTTGGTATTTTTCCGATCTGCAATTATTAAATACTGTCCTTCATCACTTTCCTATAGATACTCTCCCTAACATCGTAAATAGGATATTAGCTAGTCTTGAAAAATATGAAAACTTCAAAAATATTCAAGATATACAAATTGCTATACTATTCAACGCTTCAACTATCTTCCTATATGAGGGATATCCAACAAGATGTGAAGAATTAACGAAACTGATTCTAAACTTAGCAAAAAAAGGAAAACAATATGACAAATTGGCTCTAGCCAATGTTCGTCTAGGTATCTGTCTACAAAATGTTCATCTTATTAATAAAGGAATACAATTACTAACTCTAACTGAGGAACACGACTTATTAAAACAAGCAAAAAAAGAGGTTGATACATTTTTAAAAAAATAAAAAGCACTCCAAAAACTAGATGAAAAATCTAATGACTGGAGTGTTTTTGATAAAATTAATATTAAGAAAATAAGGAAAAATTTTATTGACCTAGGATAGAAATGACGAAGATTAACCTTGAGGTTATCGAGGCGCTCTAAATATAGAAAAAAGCACCTCTTTACGAGATGCTTGCAATTTTAAGTGATAAAATCTTAGTCAAGCTAGGCAGGGCGATGCAGATTGAACTTGAGTTCATCAATATGAGGAAGTTCTTATATCAAAAAAGCCCTTCAATGAACTGCACCCCAAAAGTTAGACACAAAATCTAACGAATGGGGTGTTTTTTGATGAAATTAACGTATGAAGATAAATTAACAATATACGAGCT
>NZ_JAFBEI010000052.1 GCF_016908655.1 Streptococcus saliviloxodontae | reverse complement strand
ATCCTTTGACAAATATCTAAGCCGACTACTTTAGGTCAAAAAAGGTTCTGTCGTTCAGAAAATGAAATGGAGTATCTCATGCGTTTGTCGTGGAAATTGCAGAGCTTACTAGCCTTTATTAAAGAAAAAATGGTATAATAGCTATGATTGTTTATTTGGAGGAAATCATGACTTTTGAACAAGAATTTTTAAAAGATTTTGAAGAGTGGGTCAACACACAGGTGTTGGTCAATGAAGGTGCTGTTGCGGCTAGTCAGCAGGTCTGGGAAGAAGATCAAGATGAGCGTGCCAAAGATGCCGCCATTCGCTATGAGAGTAAGTTAGATGCTTACCGCTTCTTACAAACAAAATTCGCTAATTATCGTTCTGGTAAAGGTTTCCATGATCTTCCAGACAATTTTCTAGGAAAACGAGAGTACTAATAAAGAAAGGTTTGATGATGAAAAGACTGGTTGTGTACCAGCTTTCAATTAATTATTATGGCTAAAAAGAAAAATCGTAAAAAAGAATATAAGTTAGAATTGAAACGCTCAGGTGCGATTAAGACAAGTCCAGTGGCTGTAGCTCCTGTAGCGACTGAGTCAGTTGTAAAAGCACCCGCTCAGTCTCAAGCGACACTCAGCTTGGAAGAATTTTCAGCAATCTCAGCCGTTGCTGACATTCGTTCTAACCTTGTTGAAACACTTTACAATGAGGGCATCCAGTCAGTAGCAGACTTTGCCAAATTCACTGAAAAAGAAATCCTTGCTTTCAAAGGTATCGGTCCAGCAACTGTGGCTAAATTGAAAGATAACGGCGTGACTTTCAAAGCCTAAGCATTCTTGCTTTCAGCTCTCTAATCTGCTATAATCAAACTATTCAGAGGTGTTTTGAAGTCCATTTGTCACAGGAAGCGGCGTTACTGAGAAATCCGCACAAATGTCAAAGCTAGTTGCTGATGTGAATAATTGAATCAAAAAAGTTGTGAGTGGTCTCCACTCAAATGTGGGTGGTACCGCGGAGCAATTCGTCCCTGTCAGATTTGGCAGGGATTTTTTGTATTTGGGAGTGAGGAGGTTGAAGAACATGCAGATTCTAGAAGATTATGATGGCAAAGCATTACCAAAACTAGAAACGGACCGTCTTATCTTGCGTCAGCGAACGGTGGAGGATGTGCCGGCTATGTTTGACTATGCTCGATTAGAAGAGGTCACATATCCAGCGGGATTCCCGCCAATTGCTAGCTTAGAGGATGAGTATGATTATTTTGAAAATCATTATTACCAAAATCTGAAAAAGGCGAACTTACCATCTGGTTATGGCATTGCTGTTAAAGGAAGTGACCGGATTATCGGCTCTTGCGACTTTAACCACCGCCATGAAGATGATGTATTCGAGATTGGCTACCTGCTTCATCCTGACTACTGGGGTCAAGGTTATATGACAGAAGCTGTCGCTGCTTTGATTGAGGTCGGTTTTACGATTCTCAATCTCCACAAACTCGAAATTCGTTGTTACGATCATAACAAAGCTAGTCAGCGTGTGGCTGAAAAACTAGGCTTTACTCTCGAAGCAACTATTCGTAATCGGAAGGATGGGCAAGGCAATCGCTGTTCAGAGCTGGCTTATGGGCTCTTAAAAAGTGAGTGGGAGAAGCAATGATGAACATTGTCTTAATCGGTGCACAGGCTGCTGGAAAGATGACCATCGGTCAGGAACTTGAAAAAATGACGGATCTGACTCTCTTTCACAATCATGAAACTATTGATTTTGTCATAAAATTTCTACCGAGAACAGAGGAATCGGTTGCATTGATTCACAAGATACGTTTTGAGTTTTTTGAAACTTTCTCTAAAACAGGTCAGCAGATGATTTTTACAGTGGTTATTGATTTTAATGACCCTGAGGACGTTCAGTATTTAGAGGATATTCAAAAAATCTTTCAAAAAAATGGTCAATCGGTGGCGTTTGTCGAGTTGGAGACTGATTTGCAGGAACGACTTCGGCGAAATAAAACTGAAAATCGCTTGAAACATAAACCAAGTAAGCGTGATTTAGAATGGTCTGAAAAAGATATTCTTGATACCGTTGCATTTGCTAATTTTAATCCAGAAGTAGCTCCAGAAAATTTGAAGTCTTACATCAAGATAAATAACACGCACCTCTCTGCAGAAGAAACTGCACAGCTCATTTTACAAAAAATACAGAATAACTAGAAAGGACACTATATGTCAAAAGAACTATCACCAAAATACAATCCAGCTGAGGTTGAGGCTGGTCGTTACCAAACTTGGCTTGACCAAGATGTTTTCAAGCCGTCAGGCGATGCGGAGGCGAAGCCTTACTCTATCGTTATTCCACCACCAAACGTGACTGGTAAGCTTCACTTGGGTCATGCTTGGGACACGACGCTTCAGGATATCATTATCCGTCAAAAGCGTATGCAGGGCTTTGATACGCTTTGGCTTCCAGGGATGGACCACGCAGGGATCGCCACTCAAGCTAAGGTTGAGGAGCGTTTGCGTGAGCAGGGCATTTCACGTTACGACCTCGGTCGTGAGAAATTCTTGGACAAGGTCTGGGAGTGGAAGGACGAGTATGCGACAACCATCAAAGAGCAGTGGGGCAAGATGGGGCTTTCGCTTGACTACTCACGTGAGCGTTTCACCCTTGATGAGGGTCTCTCAAAGGCTGTCCGCAAGGTCTTTGTTGACCTTTATAAAAAAGGTTGGATCTACCGTGGTGAGTTCATCATCAACTGGGATCCAGCTGCCCGCACAGCCCTTTCAGACATCGAGGTTATCCACAAGGATGTTGAGGGTGCCTTCTACCACATGAATTATATGTTGGAAGATGGCTCCGGCTTCTTAGAGGTCGCTACCACTCGTCCAGAGACCATGTTTGGGGATGTGGCTGTCGCTGTCAATCCAGAAGACCCACGCTACAAGGACTTGATTGGTAAAAATGTTATCCTACCAATCCTTAACAAGCCAATTCCAATCGTGGCTGACGAACACGCTGATCCAGAATTTGGAACAGGTGTGGTTAAGATTACGCCAGCTCATGACCCTAATGACTTTGCTGTTGGTCAACGACACAACTTGCCACAAGTTAATGTCATGAATGATGACGGTACTATGAATGAGCGTGCTGGTGAATTCAAGGGTATGGATCGCTTTGAAGCTCGTAAAGCCGTTGTTGCCAAGTTGGAAGAACTCGGTGCTCTTGTTGAAATTGAAAAACATGTCCATTCAGTTGGTCACTCAGAACGTACAGGTGTAGTGGTTGAGCCACGCTTATCAACGCAGTGGTTCGTTAAGATGGACCAATTGGCTAAGAATGCCATTGCCAACCAAGACACAGAGGACAAGGTTGAGTTCTACCCACCACGTTTCAACGATACCTTCCTGTCATGGATGGAAAACGTTCACGACTGGGTGATTTCACGTCAACTTTGGTGGGGTCACCAAATTCCTGCTTGGTACAATGAAGCAGGTGAGATGTACGTTGGCGAAGAGGCTCCAGAAGGTGACGGCTGGACACAGGACTCAGATGTGCTTGATACTTGGTTCAGCTCTGCCCTTTGGCCATTCTCAACCATGGGTTGGCCTGATACGGATGCGGCTGACTTTGAGCGCTACTTCCCAACGTCAACCTTGGTGACAGGTTATGACATCATCTTCTTCTGGGTGTCACGCATGATTTTCCAATCCCTTGAATTTACGGGGCGTAAGCCATTTTCAAATGTCCTCATCCACGGGCTTATCCGTGACGAAGAAGGTCGTAAGATGTCTAAGTCTCTTGGAAATGGTATTGATCCCATGGATGTCATCGAGAAATACGGTGCAGACAGTCTTCGTTGGTTCCTGTCAAACGGTTCAGCTCCTGGTCAGGACGTGCGTTTCTCTTACGAGAAAATGGATGCTTCATGGAACTTCATCAATAAGATTTGGAATATCTCACGCTATATCCTCATGAACAACGAAGGTTTGACGCTTGAGCAAGCAACAGCTAATGTGGACAAGGTTGCTGCTGGTACTGCTGGAAATGTGACAGATAGCTGGATTCTCCACAACCTCAATGAAACTATCGCCAAAGTCACAGAAAACTTTGATAAGTTTGAGTTTGGTGTGGCGGGTCACATCCTTTACAACTTCATCTGGGAAGAATTTGCTAACTGGTACGTTGAGTTGACTAAGGAAGTTCTTTACAGCGATAACGAAGACGAGAAAGTCATTACACGTTCCGTTCTTCTCTACACTTTGGACAAGATTTTACGTCTTCTCCACCCAATCATGCCATTCGTAACTGAAGAGATTTTCGGTCAGTACGCTCAAGGCTCAATCGTGACAGCTGCTTACCCAACGGTTAATCCAGCATTTGAAAACGCTGCAGCTCATAAGGGTGTGGAAAGCCTTAAAGACTTGATCCGTTCGGTGCGAAATAGCAGGGCAGAAGTCAACGTTGCCCCATCTAAACCAATCACCATCTTGGTTAAGACAAGCGACAGCGATCTGGAAAGCTTCTTCAAGGACAACAGCAACTACATCAAACGCTTCACCAACCCAGAAACGCTTGAAATTAGCTCAGCTATTGCCACACCAGAACTTGCCATGTCAAGTGTCATCACAGGTGCAGAAATCTTCCTACCACTTGCTGACCTCCTCAACGTCGAAGAAGAGTTGGCACGTCTCGAAAAAGAACTTGCCAAATGGCAAAAAGAACTCGACATGGTCGGCAAAAAACTCAGCAACGAACGCTTCGTCGCTAACGCCAAACCAGAAGTCGTCCAAAAAGAAAAAGACAAACAAGCCGACTACCAAACAAAATACGATGCGACACAAGAACGTATCGAAGAAATGAAGAAGTTGGTGAAGTAAGATATGGACAAGTTTATCTGTAAGGATAGGCTTGTTTTTTGGTATAATAGTTCTGAATGGAAGTAAGATATGAGTAGCGAAACAAGATTTTTTAAGCATAATGGAATTTACTATACAGACACCAATCTAGCAAATGTTATGATTGATAATTTAGAAATAGATTTTTATAATAACTTTACATTGTTAGAGCTTGCTGTTGGAGAAGGACATATCCTGAGTCTTATTGTAGAAAGATTTTTACGCTACAATCAGAATCGGGATTCACGAGAAATAAAAGATTTTCTTGAAAATAATATATATGCATTCGATTTAAGAGAAGATGCTGTAAAGATTTGTATTGAAAAATTAAATCAGATTTTAGGGAAGTATTTTCCTAGTTTAATAGTATCTTGGAACGTTTTTCAAATGGATATTTTAGAAAAAGAAAAATTATTACAAAAGAAACCTAATTTTGATTTCATAATTAGTAATCCTCCTTATGTATCAAGGCGGAACTTAAGTGTTGATACAGTAAGGTATCTAAAAGATAATAGTTCTTTTTGTCAGAAGTATAATTTTGATTTATACTACTATTTCTTTGAGGTTGCTTTAGAATTTTGGAATAGGGATGGAAATTTTGTTTTTATTACACCAAATAGTTATCTTAAGTCACGTGGAGCAGAAGAGTTGCTTCGTGTTCTAATTAATGAAAGATTGATTGAAAAGATAATTGATTATCAGAATCAGCTGAATTTTGAAGGGGCGACAACTTTTACTGCTATCACAAAATTATCAAAAGAGAATGACAATATTGCAGTTGTTGATTCTGATAATCACGTAATTAAGAATGTAGACTATGAAACATTATTTAATAATAACAGCGTTTATATTTATTTTGAGAATTTCCCAACTTTAGATGAGGATACAGTTTTACTCTCTGAAATAGCAAATGTTAGGAATGGGCTAGCTACTTTACAAGATAAGGTATTTGTGATTAAGGAAAATGAAATCATTGAGCAAAATGACAGAGGGATTATTTTTCAGAAAAATAATAAACGCTATTTAATAGAACCAGAGATTATAAAAAAAATAGTTCGTGTTTCGGATATTGATAAAGAAAATATTGTTATTTTTCCGTACGATTCAAAAAATAAAAGGGTTCCTGATTTATCAAAGAATTTTCCACTAACGTATAGGTATTTAAACGAAACTCTATCAGAAGATTATAAAGAAAAATATGGACTTTATTTTGGACGGACGCAGGGTTTTTTAGGTTACGATAGTAAAAAAGTAATTATTTCCAAAGTAGCTGATTTAAATAATTCCCCATTTAAAATTATTAACGAGGGATTTGTTCAATCAGGATTATCATTAACTTTTTTTGAGGATTATAATAGTAAAATTTTATCTGAAATAGTAGACTATTTAAATTCTCTACTAGTTTTAAATTATTTATTTAATATTTCAAAAAACTATGCTGCAGGTTATAGAAATATTAGTTCTACCGATTTGAAAAATATTGAAATTCCAAGACGACTGTTGGAGGGGAACGGATGACAGAATTGAAATATATTGTTGAAGATAAAGTTTTAGCTGAAGTATTAGGGAGGAATAACTTTTCTACAAAAGAGTCAGCTATTTTAGAATTAGTGAAAAATGCTTATGATGCAGGTGCGGAACAGTTAACAATATCATTTGGAAAGTCAGTAAGTACGGGAAAACTTTTTATTGAAATAGCCGATGATGGAACTGGAATGAGCGACGAGGATATCAAGAATGCTTGGATGCATGTTGGAAAATCTACAAGGGAATATGTAGATTCTAAAACAGGTAGAGTTTTAGCTGGTTCTAAGGGGATAGGGAGATTTGCACTTGCTAGATTAGGTGAAAAAATAGAGTTGTTTTCAAAAAAAGATGGAAACTTTAGTATAAAATGGAGTACTGACTGGGAAAAATCAAGTTTAGAAAGTATCGAATTACCTGATGTTGAGAATGGTACAATAATCAGAATCTATGACTTAAGGGATAAATGGTCTTCGAGGCATATTATTCCATTAAAAGTCTATCTAAGTAAGGTATACAATGATGATAAAATGGAAGTTATTCTTAATTATCAGGCAGGAGGAGTTGATGTTACAGATAGAACAAAGAATATATGGATAAATCCTAAAATTGGAGAGAATTTTGTAGACTCAATTAAAATGGACTATGATTCTAATATTCAAACATTAAATGTAAAACTTGTGCTAGACGAGTTTAAAAGCTCTGTAAAGGAGATAGTAGGATTATCTCCAAAAGGGACGGAAATTTCTTTGAACATTGCATCAGAATTAAAAAAAGATATTATAAGATTGTTAAAAGAAGATGAGGAGAAAGAGGTTTCTGAGGAGGACATCGAGACAGTACTAACAGAATTGGGAGATTTTTCTGGGATGCTTTATTTTAGTTTAGTCTCAATTACAGATAAGGATTTTGAAAAATTTGAATATAAATATCAGAGTTTAAGTGATCGATATTCCTATGGAGTTATACTGTATCGTAACTCATTTAGTATTGACTCTTTTGAAGGTAGGCGAGATTGGTTAAAATTATCTCAAAGAGCGGCAGCCTCACCAGCAGCAGCATCGCATATAAGTGGTTCATGGAGAGTCCGACATAATCAACTTTCTGGCTATATTTCGATTGATAAGCAAAAGAATAATCATATCGAGGATATTTCAAATCGGCAGGGTGTTGTAGAAAATATTTATTTTAATATTTTAGTAGAAATTATACATGTTGCTTTAAAAGAATTTGAATCATATCGACAAAATATTATTCGACAAATTTCTAGATACAAAGATAGATTGATAGAACGGACTATTATTGAAACTCAAAAAGAGTCCACAGCGGAGGATATAGTTCGCAGCACGATTGAAAATCCTGAAAAGATTTCTGAGTTAACTAAGGATGATTTTGAGAAAATTCAAGAGAAGATTAATGCTCAGAAGCAAGCGTTGGATGACCTCGGAGAAGATAGAAAAAGAATTGAAGAAAATTATAGATATGAAGTTCAATTGTTAAATGTTTTAGCAACTTTACAATTAAAAGTCAGTTCATTGAGTCACGAGGTGCAAAACAATCGAAATTCTCTTGCAGCAAATCCTATTAAAATAGAAGAAGCGTTAAAGAGAAAGTATAGTTGGGAAGAATTGCTACTTGAAAAACCTAGCTCGAGAAATATACCAAAGCTAATTGAGAGACTTTCTAATGATTTGGAAAAAGTTTTAGATTTAGCTGATACGATTATTGATGAGACAAAGAAAGATAATTTTGCAGTAAAAGAATTTGAATTGGATGAATTAATTGATTTAATTGTTAGTAAATGGAAGCAACAATATAATTGGGTGAAATTTATAGTCCAAGTAAATCATGATGAAAAAATAAAAATTTCCTATGATCTACTAATGGTTATTATGGATAACTTGATTTTGAATAGTGTACAGATTAATGAAAGCACAGGTGCTTTGTCAATCACTATCGAATTAAATTATAGTGATGGAGAACTTCGATTAGTTTACTTTGATAATGGAGTAGGATTGGATGCTAAGTATAAAGATAATCCTGGAAAAATATTAAATGTTCATGAGACTACGCGAGAAGATGGACATGGTCTTGGAATGTGGATTGTAAGTAATACAATCTACAAACTAGGAGGTGAAATAGAAATAAATCCTAAGTTTCAAGGATTCTATCTGCGGGCTTCTATGAAGATTGATGAAAGTGAGAATCAGTAATGACTATGACTAGTGATATAAAGTTAACTTACATTGATGATAAGCTTGACCCTCTTTTAGTTGAATATTTGTTTAATATTAGTGGGAAAGAGCAGAAATTTGAATATGACGAGTACACGTTTGATAGTAGTCAAGATAGCTACCATAGCTTATTAGAAAATAGTGACATAGCCTCCTCAGATATTATTATTGTAGATTCAAAACTGTTTGAAAATGAATCGGCTGATTCTAAGTCAAAATTTACTGGGCAAGAATTAAAACTTATTTTTGCCACAGCAAACCCTTTTATTCAAGTTATCGTTATTACGCAGAACAATAATCTTGCAAAATATGGAGTGATAAAGAAATTTGCATCAACTAGAGGCAGTTCAGGTAGGGATCAAGAAGAAGCAAATAATTATTATAATGATGTACTTAAGAAAGAGTTAGAAGCTTCAATTAAAAAGATAAATGAAATAAGAAATGCCGGTCAACTTTTGTCAGAAAATAGCTCATCTTATGAGAAAACTCTTATAGTTGAAAAAGTGAATAATTTGATCAAAAAAGTTCCCAGTTATAAAGAATTAACTGACGAAAAGATTGATGAGTTAATTGATTTAATTAAGCTTGACCTTGAGGGAGATCATGACTGATTATAGAGTTACAAAGTTTGAAATTTATAACTACTCAAATATAAAACAGAATAAAATTATATTAGGGCAAGATATTGATGAAAAGGCAGTCAGAAATATCGGACAACATTATAATAAAATAAACAACAAAGAAACGAACTATTATGACCGATTTGAAAAAATTTATTATCATAAATGTGCTTATTGCGGTATTAATACCTCTATAAATCCAGCGCCTCTATACGAGATTGACCATTTTTTTAATGAATTACAAAAAACATTTGGTGATGAAAAATCCGTAGATGAAATTAGTAATTTAATATTTGCTTGTAGAAATTGCAATCAGTCTAAAAAGGAGTTCAAAGTAAATAATATTCACGATATCATTCATCCAGATGGTGAACAAATAGGAAAAGTTTTTAATAGAGGAGAACACTTTGAGATAGTGGTATCACCTGAATATTACTCAAATGAAATAGTTCAAAATTTTTATTACAAAATGAAATTCAATTATCGATTTAGGAAACTAGATTATCTTTTATTGAATTTATATTTTATGAAAGAAAAATACTCTGATAAAATACTGTATGGGAATCTATTTAATAGATTATTAGAATTACGGAATAGTGTCCCAAGTTTGAAAAAATATAAATAATACCCGTTGTGCTAGTTACTTAGGCATAATCAAGAGAATATTTCAAACTCAACCCCAATTCATTATGACTACTTTCAAGCATAAGAGAATAGGTAAGCAATATTGCCTCTGTTC
>NZ_JAFBEI010000051.1 GCF_016908655.1 Streptococcus saliviloxodontae | reverse complement strand
CTTAGCGATTCTGAGATTGATTCACTTGTTGACTCAGAAACGGATTCGCTTAGCGATTCTGAGACGGACTCACTTAACGATTCTGAGATGGACTCACTTGTGGACTCGGAAATGGATTCACTTAGCGATTCTGAAACGGACTCGCTCAAGGACTCAGAGACGGACTCACTTAACGATTCGGAAACTGATTCACTCAATGACTCAGACACTGACTCGCTGAGGGATTCTGAGACCGATTCGCTTAATGACTCGGAAACGGACTCGCTCAACGATTCAGACACCGATTCACTTGTTGACTCAGAAATGGACTCGCTCATTGATTCTGATACTGATTCGCTTAGCGATTCTGAGACGGACTCACTGAGGGATTCGGAAATGGACTCACTCAAGGATTCAGAAACGGAGTCACTTGTTGATTCAGACACTGACTCGCTCATCGATTCTGAGATGGATTCACTTGTGGATTCAGAAATTGATTCGCTCAATGATTCTGAAATTGACTCACTCAAGGAGTCAGACACCGATTCACTCAGCGATTCTGAGATTGACTCACTTAAGGATTCACTTAAGGATTCAGACACTGACTCACTCAAGGACTCGGAAATGGATTCACTTGTCGACTCGGAGACTGAATCACTCAAGGATTCGGAAACGGACTCGCTCATCGATTCTGACACGGATTCACTTGTCGACTCGGAGACTGAATCACTCATCGATTCTGACACTGATTCACTCAAGGACTCGGAGACTGACTCGCTCAGTGATTCGGATATCGATTCACTTGTTGACTCGGAAACCGATTCGCTTAGCGATTCTGACACGGATTCGCTTAATGACTCGGAAATGGACTCACTTAGCGATTCTGAGATCGATTCACTTGTGGACTCGGAAACCGATTCGCTTAGCGATTCCGATACTGATTCGCTTGTGGACTCTGAAACTGACTCACTTATTGATTCGGAAATCGATTCACTTGTGGACTCTGAGACCGATTCACTTAGCGATTCTGAGATTGATTCACTTGTTGACTCAGATACGGATTCGCTTAGCGATTCTGACACTGACTCACTTGTGGATTCTGAGATGGACTCGCTCATCGATTCTGAAACGGATTCACTTAGCGATTCTGAGATGGACTCGCTGAGGGATTCGGAAACGGATTCACTTAAGGATTCGGAAACGGATTCACTTAGCGATTCTGAGACGGATTCGCTGGTGGACTCGGAAACGGATTCACTTAGCGATTCTGAGACGGACTCACTTGTGGATTCTGAGACGGATTCGCTGGTGGACTCGGAAACCGATTCGCTCATCGATTCTGAGACCGATTCACTTAAGGACTCGGACACTGATTCGCTCAACGACTCGGAAATGGACTCACTCAAGGATTCAGAAACGGAGTCACTTGTTGATTCAGACACTGACTCGCTCAACGATTCTGAGACGGACTCGCTGGTTGACTCAGATAATGATTCGCTGGTTGACTCGGAAATGGACTCACTCAATGATTCTGAGACCGATTCACTGGTTGATTCTGACACCGACTCACTCAAGGACTCGGAAATGGATTCACTTAGCGATTCTGACACTGATTCACTTGTTGATTCAGATACGGATTCGCTGGTTGACTCGGAAATGGACTCACTCAAGGACTCAGATAATGATTCGCTGGTTGACTCAGACAAGGATTCACTTATTGACTCGGAAACCGACTCGCTCAACGATTCGGAAATTGACTCACTCAAGGACTCGGAGACCGATTCGCTTAATGACTCTGACACTGACTCACTCAAGGACTCGGAAATGGATTCACTTAGCGATTCTGACACTGAGTCACTTGTCGATTCTGAGACCGACTCACTTAAGGATTCAGATAATGATTCGCTGGTTGATTCAGAAATGGATTCACTCAAGTATTCAGAAATGGATTCACTCAAGTATTCGGAGACGGATTCACTTGTGGACTCGGAAACGGACTCGCTTAAGGACTCGGAAACCGATTCGCTGGTGGATTCTGAAATGGACTCACTTAACGATTCGAAAATTGACTCACTCAATGACTCGGAGACGGACTCGCTTAACGATTCGGAAATTGACTCACTTGTGGACTCGGAAACTGACTCACTTAACGATTCGGAAACGGACTCGCTCAAGGATTCTGAAACTGACTCACTTAAGGACTCGGAGACGGATTCGCTCATCGATTCGGAAATTGACTCACTTGTTGACTCGGAGACGGACTCGCTTAACGATTCTGAGATTGATTCACTGAGGGATTCAGATAATGATTCGCTCAGGGACTCGGACAAGGATTCACTTGTGGATTCTGAAATTGACTCGCTTAGCGATTCTGAGACCGACTCACTCAAGGATTCAGATAATGATTCACTTAATGATTCGGAGATTGACTCACTTAATGACTCGGAGACGGATTCACTTAGCGATTCTGAGATTGATTCGCTTAATGACTCGGAGACCGACTCACTCAGAGATTCTGAGATTGATTCACTTAAGGATTCGGAAACCGACTCACTGAGAGATTCAGATAATGATTCACTGAGGGATTCTGAAATGGACTCACTCAGAGATTCTGAAACCGACTCACTCAAGGACTCGGAGACGGACTCACTTGTTGATTCGGAAACGGACTCGCTCAAGGATTCAGACACCGATTCACTTGTTGACTCAGAAATGGACTCACTTAACGATTCTGAAACGGACTCGCTTAAGGATTCTAAAACAGATTCACTTAGCGATTCTGAGACGGACTCACTCAAGGATTCGGAGACTGATTCACTTGTGGATTCTGAAATTGACTCGCTTAGCGATTCTGAGACGGACTCACTCAAGGATTCGGAGACTGATTCACTTGTGGACTCTGATACGGATTCACTTAGCGACTCGGAAATTGACTCGCTTAATGATTCTGAAACAGATTCACTTGTGGACTCTGAGACCGATTCACTTAGCGACTCTGAAATTGACTCGCTTAATGATTCTGAAACAGATTCACTTGTGGACTCTGAGACCGATTCACTTAGCGATTCTGAGACGGAGTCACTTGTTGACTCGGAAATGGATTCACTTAGCGATTCTGAAACGGACTCGCTCAAGGATTCAGATACGGATTCACTTGTAGATTCAGAAATTGATTCACTTAGGGACTCCGAGACGGACTCACTTAACGACTCGGAAATGGATTCACTTAGCGATTCTGACACTGATTCACTTAATGATTCTGAGACCGACTCGCTTAGCGATTCAGATACGGATTCGCTCAACGATTCGGAAACCGATTCGCTCAATGATTCTGAGATTGATTCACTTGTTGATTCAGATACGGATTCGCTGGTTGACTCGGAAATTGACTCACTCAATGATTCTGAGACCGATTCACTTAGCGATTCTGACACTGACTCACTCAAGGACTCGGAAATGGATTCACTTAGCGATTCTGATACTGATTCACTTGTTGATTCTGAGATTGACTCACTTAGCGATTCTGATACTGATTCGCTTAATGACTCGGACACTGACTCGCTCAACGATTCTGAAACGGATTCGCTTATTGACTCGGATACTGACTCACTTAGGGATTCAGAGACTGATTCGCTCAACGATTCTGATACTGATTCGCTTAATGACTCGGACACTGACTCACTTAACGATTCTGAGACCGATTCACTTAACGACTCTGACACTGACTCACTCAAGGATTCAGAGACTGATTCGCTCAACGATTCGGAAATGGACTCACTCAAGGACTCGGAAATGGATTCACTTGTGGATTCAGAGACTGATTCGCTCAACGATTCGGAAACTGACTCACTCAAGGACTCCGAGACGGATTCGCTGGTTGACTCAGACAAGGATTCACTTAATGACTCGGAAATGGATTCACTTGTGGATTCAGACACCGATTCGCTTTGTGACTCGGACAAGGATTCACTTGTTGACTCGGAAACGGACTCACTCAACGATTCTGAGACGGAGTCGCTGGTTGACTCGGAAACGGACTCACTCAATGACTCAGATACTGATTCGCTTAACGATTCTGAAACGGAGTCACTCAACGATTCGGAGACGGATTCGCTTAATGACTCTGACACTGACTCACTCAATGACTCAGATACTGATTCGCTCAGGGACTCGGACAAGGATTCACTTGTGGATTCTGAAATTGACTCGCTTAGCGATTCTGATAACGATTCACTTGTGGACTCAGATACTGATTCGCTTAACGATTCTGAAATTGACTCGCTCAAGGACTCGGAGACGGACTCACTCAACGATTCTGAAATTGACTCACTTAGCGATTCTGAGACAGAGCCGCGCACCGACTCTGACAGTGAGACTGACTGTGACTGCGACACGCTACGTGATGTTGACTCTTTTAAACTAGTCGATTCGCTAATACTTTTAGATTGTGAGGTCTTGGTTGATAGTGAGGTCGACATAGAGGCAGAGATTGACTGCGAGATGGATTCAACGTAACTATCAGATGCTGCTGAGGTGAAAGCATTTTGATAAGTTACTAAAATCCCAGACAAGTTTCCCCTACCGTTCGGTTCACCAACTGTCGCATGGACATCATTCGTTGTCGTATGCGTTGCTCCTTGAATAAACAAGGCCACATTGGCTAGAGAAGACCCCGCCCCTGTTTTAAAGGTAAATATCCAGTTATCTCCAAGAGGCAACTTATCTGTAGCCAAACTATAATTGCTTCCCAAATAACGCCCTGAATAGTTGACTGTCGTCAAGGTTACCCCTAGTGGACCTGTTAAAGTCTGATTCCTAAAAGATTCATTGCGGTTGACGAGAGACATGCCATCGATTTCAATATCATACGGTGTCCCCAACTCCGAAACTACCGCAACATAAAGTCCAGGGTAGGCAGTTGTTGTTCCTTGTGGACGGTAAACAACGATCCAAGAGATAATGTTTTGCTCAACATCTAAGTAACCCTCAACTGATGTGATCAAGGATGAGTTACCATAAACTCCCTCACGCTTAAACACGAGAAGTTTGTCATCTTCATCTGATGCTGCTACTAATCCTGTCACGCGCGAAGACTGTTTCTCATCTAATTGAGCAGCAGTTTCAAATACTGTTACCGCCATAGCTGACAAGGCGATAGCTGATGCTGATTGATCAGAAAGGAGAGCTCGTGCTGAACTTAAAACAGTTACTTCCTCCTGACTAGCAGCTACCCCTCTAGCTTCTGTGGCTGTAATCGCCTTTTCCAGATCACCTGCTGCTAGCTCTAAATCAGCGCGCGCTTCTCTAACATCACCCATTTCAGCTACTGCCATTCTAGTTGCTGACGACTCGATCGCTTGAGGCTCTACTAATGAGTCACTCTCAGAAGTTGATTGAGAAATACTTACGGACTCTGAAACCGATTCACTTAAGGATTCGGAAACGAACTCACTCAAGGAACTGTTAACAGATACCGATTGTGATTCACTTAAAGATTCGCTGACAGACTCAGACAAAGACTCAGAAGAAGACTCTGATAAACTCACTGATGTTGATTCACTTAAGGACTCTTGAAGTGATGTCGCTACACTTGCTGAATCCGACTCGCTTACAGATAGCGACTGACTCTCTGTCACACCAATATCTGACTCGATCGTCAATTGCTCTGATGGCGGATACTCAGCAACAGTTGCCAGAACCGGCTCCTCTGAAGACAAATAAACAGTATCAGTCGTTGCTAGAAGTGATGTTGTCGTCGTTTCACTCTCTACGATAACATCATCTGCCTGTACTATAGCACCACTGAGCCCTGTTCCTATAACCGTACCAGCTGCTAAAAGTGATTTCATAAGGAGAATAGATGACGAGTGGCGATCTACCATCATCGTAATATCCTTCACCTCTAAAGGTTTCGAAGAAGACTGTCCCTTAAAGAATTTTATAAGACCAACGTGGGACACCAATGTTCTTACCCAATGCTTACCAGATTTATGCATTTTAACACGAACACGGTGAGATGATTCCCCATATGCCTTTTTTACGAAGTTTTTCATGTTTATTGAATAAGCTCCTTAATTGGCATCATCTGCCTGTACTATGAAAAAAATATATAGGAACTATTATATCATAAAAATTAAAAAAAGAGATAGCAACCTTCTGGTTCTAATCTCTTTTTAAGTCTTTAACGGTTATTGAAAAATACTAGCATTAAATTCATCCGTCATTGCCTTGTAGGCCAAGAAAAGATCTCGCTTAAATTGATAGACTTGATTATCACTCCCCTTAGCTACCAAATCATCCAGAATAGTCTGTAAATCTTGATATGACGAAATCTGATAATCTGTTCCACCCGATGTAAAGCTGACTTCTCGTAGCTGGTCTAACTTAGACACACGCTCAGCAAACATAGCCTTCTTGAAATCATTTAAGTCACTGTAAGATCCATTAAAAATAGCAGACACTGCCTCCGAGTCTGTCTTGTAGCGCCCTGAAGTATAGTCAACAAAGGCATCGTAACCACCGTATGCTAAAAGCTCATAGGCTACGCGACGGAAGGTATATCCACCCGATGCTCCCTTGCTATTTTCTTCCAAACTATAGAAAGGACTAAATAAGTCAACCTTTAGATAGCCTGTACCAAAACTGGTGCTATTTGAACTGCCTAATTGCCCTGAACGGTATTGACGACTGAGGGCTATCTTATTATCCACGAAGTCTGCAATGCTCTTAAGTTCAATTGATGACCACTCCTCATCTGTAAAATTAGTGAAATAATCATCCATATGAGGAGAATTGGTAGAACGAGCAACTTCTGATAACTTAGTCAACTGGCTACGTTGAGTCGTTGAATCAAGTTTTGTAATGGCCATCGCCTCTGCGTAATCCATGACATACAAGACATCCATGACTCCATGCATATAGGTCTGCAAATCCTCTCGTGTTTGAAAACGTTCTGGACTAGCATTGTACTCAGGGTAAGGATTATCACTTGTTGACCAGTCAGTGTATAGGTTAAGAGCGAAACTATTTCGAATACGATTGTCCCTAGGAGACTGCAATAAGCCTTCTGCATAGGTCTCCATGCCAACACCATCACGGTGTGTTTGCCCATCTAAAAAGACCTTGGCATCCCAAACATGGGTCTTTTCATGTGTCCAGATAGAGCCCCCCTGCTGGTTAGTTTGACTCAAAGCGTTCACTTGAACAAAGTAAACTGATGTTGTATCTGAGTAAGCCTCCACAGATTTCTTGGCAGTCTCTTTTGAAAGGTAATGTCCCGTTGGACCAAAAACATCAGTTACAGAAGTTAAACTAGATGAACCATAAGGGTCTGACCAAGCTGTGTGCCCGTAAAGATAGAAGGTATCCCATGTCGGAAGAGCTGTTTTTAATTTTTCCTTGACATCATCAGAAGCCAAACGGTACCAAGCCGCCCAATAATCAGCCTGATTGGTTGCCTCTTTGGTCACAATCTCCTTGAAAGCAGCTAAATTAGCAACATAGAGGTCTGGATTTATCTCTGCTAAATTAGGATCGACATAGGTCTCTATAGAGCCGAACTGAATCCCTTCCATAGTAGAGATGATATAGACCTTATCCTTAGTTGCAGTCAACAGAGGCAAAATCATATTGTTATAATCCTGACTCATCTTAGCAACTGCCGTGCTATCTATGAGACGTTTCTGTAACTTGTCATAAAGACTTGACGAACCAATTACCTCTCCTTGGCTGTCATAGGAAGTCGCTTCAACAATATAGGCTTTGGCTGCTGAATAAAACCATGATGCTGCTGTGCTATCCCCTGCAAAACGTTGACGAAAAGCCTCTAGGTAAGCTGGCAAGGTCTCACTGCCACTATTTACCCCTACAAAATGCTCTGTCTTCAAGTTATTATAGACAGGATTTAAGGCATCATATCCAGATGATCCAACCTGAATAAGCCAATCCAAAGTCTCAATCGGCTTTCCGAAAAAGTCTTGGTGGAAGGTCACTAAATTCTGAATATTAGTGTCTGCAAAGTCAATGTTGTACCAGCGACTGATATAGGACAAACCGAGTAATAATTCTCCCTGGTGGGCTAAAATATAGTCGGACACACCTTGATTGTCTAAATAAACAGTTGACGTTCCCAAGACATTGCGTAAAATCGTCTCAAGGTTTGATTGCACTTCTTGGAAGCGATCAGCCAGATAAAGTTTTTGAATCGCATCCTCCTGATCACCAGTTGTCGCTAAAGCCTTCCAAATAGTGTCACTTGTATAAGTTACCTGACTCAAACTTGGTAACACTGCCGTGACGATATCATCATAGTTAGTTAGCAACTGATCTGGCGTAAAAATCAATGATTTTCCGATTAACTCATACTCGACAACACGAGTGCTATCAAACTCACCTTTATAGGTCACTGCAAAATAATCCATGCTGCCATCTGCATAGTTGACCATGATCTGGTTAATAGCCTCTTTTTGACCAGAAACATCTGCGACAACAGCTTTATCCACCATAGGAAGGACTGATAAAACGACTTTTGTTACAAGGGGATCATCATCCGTTAGACCATTTGCCATAGCGACCAAGTAATCACGGTTATAGAATGGAAGGAATTTTTCCATATTTTGATAAGCAAGTGACCGTTTTTCCTCGTAATCACTTGACTGACTATAGTCAACATCATAGGCGGTCGCAAGTAACTGCTTACTATCATCTAATTGAGCAGTTGCTTGCGACTGTGAGGTTAACAGTTTTTCAGCTTCTTCTGCTGTCATTGGACTGTCCCAAACACTATTAGACAGACCTTGCGCCTGATCAACAAGATAATAAGCCTTTGTTCCAGAATTACGCCCAGAAGCAACTGTCAAATAGCCGTTAGTCACTTTCATCGCCGACAAATTATCTTTGATTGTTCGAGTCGCACTTGGTCCTACCCCAATCAAACCCGCCACTGTTGTTGGCTTCCCTTGATTGATTAATTGACCAGATGCCATATTGGAAAGAACTTGCGACTTATAACTTGCTGAATCAATACGTCCAATCAAACCGCCACCACGATTATAATCTGATTGTCCTAATTGGATGCTACCATCAAATCGGCTATTAGTCACATTAGCTTGATCGCTGATTGTTCCAACTAAACCACCAGTATTATTGTAGGCATAGTAGAGGTAGCCGTTTCGAATATAACGAACACTGGCTGTATCTGAGTCAATTTGTCCAGAAAAGCTCACATTATCTAAGTTAGAGGCGCTCAGCTTACCGACGAGACCTCCAAGATTTAAATCAGCATCCTTGGTATCAGCTAAGGTATCGTCATAACTAGCAACTGCATAGTTGACATCGATACTACCACCAACTGACACATCTGAAATAAGACTGCCCTTTTCAGCTACCTGAGCCAAGGCACCAACCGTACTTGCATTTGAACTGATGGCGACCGACTTCAGATCTAAGTGAGAAACCTCCGCACCACTTAATTTGGCAAATAGCGGCGCTTTCAAGTGATGAATCGCAAAAGCAACACCTCCATTAAGACCTGACAAGTGACCTGTGAAAGTCTCTTGAATATAAGCTGTCTGGCCAGCTGACAAATCGTAGTCTTCTGCTGATAAATCATTGGCTAGAACATAAGAACCTGCTGGATTTTCTGAAATAGCCTCTAACAATTGACGAAAGCTCTTGATACCAACTAAATTAGAATCTTGCTTGGCTAGGTAAAAGTCATAGTGAGCTAACGCATCTCCTGCTGACTGACTAGCCTCAATTTGAGGTAAAACAGCTGAAATCTGATATAACGATTGACCATCTCGACTAACTTCAGTAATCGACGACACTGCCAACTGCATTTTCTTGAATCGGTCTGAATCAAGCGTAACGTAGTAATGCGATAAATCAGTCGGCACTTCTGTCAAACTCAAGACACGACTAGTGAGACCTGTATCATCAACCTGATAGAGACCTGCTTCATCAACATCTTTAATCTCAATGAATTTTGATGGCAGAGAAACGTCATATGAGGGTTTCATACTCTTTTGATAGTAGATAGCATCTTGTTCAATAGATGATGAATCTGCTGTCAGTTCAACTGCATTAATTTTAGGGTCTAGCGCCTCATAGCCTTGAATTTCAGGTAAGACAATCTCTGGCAAGACCGCCTTATCACTATCCCAATCTCCATAAGTAGTTTCACCTGTCACAAGATTTTTAGAAACAGTTCTGACAAAATTCTGTGACTGTACTAAATCATCTGACAAGACATTTCCTTGGAAATCAACCAAATGCACACGACGAGTCACCTCACGTGTCTCTTGACTCTCTACCTTAATAGGTAGATAAGTAATCGTCACTTGTAGGGAATCGTCATCTGGACCAACCTCTTGCTCAGGCACTATAGTGCTATCAGTCTGATACAGAGAATATTCTGGTACTTCATGTGCAGCAAATGTCTGAGTCTCATGATCCCAGTTACCATAGTAAATATCACCTGTCGCTTTGTTGTACACCTCAGGTCTAGTAAAGGTAACTTCTTCAACTAGAGGTTCTCCCAGAATATTCCCAGCGTCATCAACATAGTTTATCGTACGTGTGAGGGTTTTGGAAGACGTTCTTTCTTCCAAAATAGGATGGTAAGTAAAGGTGTACTCTTGGTTAGAACTATATGGAGTGACAACTTCTTCACCAAGAACAGATTGATCTAACTCATAATTGTCCAGACTTGGTGCTTGCACACTCTCAAACGTCTGTTGTTCCTCAGACCAGTTGCCAACGTCAAGAGTACCTGTTGCTAGGTTATGATGATTTATTCGACTGAATACTACCTCTTGTAGGAGGGTTTCAAAAGCCTGATCGCCATTTTCATGCACGAAATTAATTTTTCGGGAAACAGTTTTGGTTTCAACAACATCTTCTACTTTAGCCTTATAGGTAACCGAAAGTTCCAAAGAAGAACTATCAGCAGTCACTTCAAGAGCCTCAACGAGTGTTTGACTAGCCTCGTAATTCTCTTTTTCAGGACTAGCAACTTCTTGGAAAAGCTGACTGGCTTGATCCCAAGCTCCATAGACACCCTCACCAGTTACTGTGTTATGTTTAACCACACGTGAGAAGGTTGCCGTCTGGGTTACCGTGTCGGCAGCCTGACTGCCATCTTCGAATTGGTAAGAAATCGTTCGGACAACAGATTTCGTCTCTGTCTCTGTGATGACCCGCTCCAACTGTGATAAAGCAGCTTCTAATTCTTGCCCCACTCGGTCAATCTCAAACTGTTTCGAATCTTCTTGATCCAAAATCACTTTAGCCTGATAGATCACTGCTTCGAGTGATGTCCATGACTCTGGACTATAATCCTCTGCTAGGTAATCTTGACTTGAAGCTAGTAAGGTTTGTAATTTTTCTTTATCTACAACAAGTGCTGCCATAGCAGACTCAAGCGCCTCTTTAGCTTGATCCAACTGTACCTGACTCGCTGATGTATCTGCTACTACAGATTTGGCCTGATCCAACTGCGTTTCCAAAACAAGCCAGCTTGC
Source organism: Streptococcus saliviloxodontae (assembly GCF_016908655.1). Lineage (GTDB taxonomy): Bacteria > Bacillota > Bacilli > Lactobacillales > Streptococcaceae > Streptococcus > Streptococcus saliviloxodontae. Next base: position 1,370 of record NZ_JAFBEI010000051.1, on the reverse strand, counting down.
TGGGCTATAATCCTCAGCTTTTTTAGATTCTGCATTAACAATCGCTGCATCTAACAAGTCTCTATTGACAGTTGCCATAGAAGTACTTGAATCACTAGAAGTGCTCGAAGGAAGCTCAGACGATGTCGATGCTGAAGGTGTTTCTGAGGAGGTACTTGTTGACGATTGACTTTCTGAAGAAATAGCAGAGCTTACTGAGCCTGTATCCTCAGTACTCGTTACTGTCGAGTCACTCATCACCTCACTAACAGGTACCAAAGAACGTATTACATCACTGAGAGTGGCTTGTACTGTATCAAGGTCTGCCTGACTCGCTTGATCATTATTATAGACTGCCATAGCTTGCGCAATCGCTGCCTGCAAGCGACTGTAAGAATCAGATGTATAACCACTTGATGGAATCGTTTGAGCCTCTCCAAGACTCGCCAAAAGACTTGCACGATTCACTGTCTCCTTAGTAGCAGTACCAATATGAATAATTTTCGCTATTGGTTGTGTCAAGATAGTCTCAGTAGTTAAAACACCATCAACATAGGTCAAAGTCTTACTTCCATTAATACCTTCTTGGACAACCGACTCAGTGCCTGCCTCTAAACTTGGGTCATTTTCATAAACAACATCATACGGTATCACCTGCTCTTCGGTTCTGACTACCGGCTGTGCCTCAGAAGTAACCTCAACAACTGATGTGATTTCCGAGGTATAAACAGTGCTCTCAGATGTTTTAGGATCAACAGAAGTCACTTGACTCTCTGATACGACAATACTTGTACTTGTTTGAGACTGTGTCCCTCGTCTAATTAGTTTGTTTACCGGAGAACTAATAACGGTCTCTGAAACCAAAGCACCATTCAGATAACTTAGTCGCTTACTTCCATTAACCCCATCTTGTGTAACAATTTCAAGACCACTTGCTAAAGTAGGATCATCTTCATAGACCACCTGATAAGGGATTGCGACTATCTCATCTCTCGAAGTGTCTTCGCTTGGTGAAAGACTCGTCATTGAAGAATCACTAATTGGAGTTATAGTCGTCAATTCACTACCCGTCGGTTCTGATGAGGCAACACTTGAAGTGGTACTTGTGACTGTTGTTGGCTCTTCTGTTAACTCTGTGCTAGTCGTCGTTGACTCTGCACTCGTTGTTGCACTAGTCCTTGACTCTGTCGTGGCTGTCGCACTTGTGACTGTCGTTAGTTCTTCCGTTAACTCTGTGCTAGTCGTGCTTGTGTCCGAACTCGTTGTTGCACTAGTGCTTAACTCTGTCGTGGCTGTCGCACTTGTGACTGTCGGTGGTTCTTCCGTTAACTCTGTGCTAGTCGTGCTTGTGTCCGAACTAGTAGTTGCACTAGTGCTCGACTCTGTCGTTG
>NZ_JAFBEI010000050.1 GCF_016908655.1 Streptococcus saliviloxodontae | reverse complement strand
TCGAGTGTTTACGTTGCCGAAACTTACGGGCACTCAAATTTAGAACAGAGGCAATATTGCTTACCTATTCTCTTATGCTTGAAAGTAGTCATAATGAATTGGGGGTGAGTTTGAAATATTCTCTTGATTATGCCTAATTAACTAGCACAACGGGTATATTAAATATTTTATCATATTTAATAAAGTTTTACTTCTAAAGTATGCTGGATAACAAAAAAACCTTGTCTGAGACTAGGTTTTTTATAAGATGGAGCCGGTGGGAGTCGAACCCACGTCCAAACACCTGCCGTCATATTCGTCTACAACCATAGGTTATGTATTTGATTTAACTGTCATACGACACATAACTCAAACCTTACAACAGCGAGCCTATCAATCTCTTTTCGGTCAGCTAGGCAATAACCAAACGTAGTCTGCTAATAATAAGACCCCTAGCTAATCACAGACGAACTAGTAGAAGTCACGCTGGCTGGTTTTTAGGCAGCTAAAGCGTAAGAATTTGTATTTTTTGCAGTTATATTTAACTGAGCGTTTACGTCGCCACACGAGTTGCAAAATATGCCTCATAATGCCTGTCGAATCCGTAACGACCCCTTGTTATGAAGAACAATTAGGTTTATTATAGCAGATACTGTTTCAAATAGCAAAAAAAAAGATGTTTATGATATGATGGATTTATGGAAAAAAAGGGATTACGGTATTCTAGATTACAGAAAATAATTCAAATTTTAGGTTTTTTAGCAGTCATAATAACAGTTTTGTTAGTTGTTTGGTTTTACCGTTTAGGGATTTTAAATGATAGCAACGTTTTGAAAGATGTTGTTAAACGTTATACATTGCTAGGTCCATTAATATTTATTGGGGTTCAAATCATTCAGGTTGTATTTCCAATTATCCCTGGAGGGGTTACAACTGTTGTTGGCTTTTTAGTTTTTGGATCTTGGTACGGATTCTTATATAATTATATAGGGATTGTTGTTGGCAGCATCTTATTATTTTTATCGGTCAAACGGTATGGTCGTCGGTTTATTTTTCTTTTTACAAAAAAAGATACCTTTTATCGTTATGAGAAACGATTGGAGAGTAAAGGATTTGAGCGGTTTTTTATTATTTGTATGTTATCTCCGATTTCCCCTGCAGACTTGCTTGTGATGATAACAGGTTTGACTGATATGAGTTTAAGACGATTTACTCTAATTATGCTGGTTACAAAACCAATTTCAATTGTGGCCTACAGCTATCTTTGGATTCATGGTGGCTATCTGATTCAATATTTTTTAAAATAAATTTTTAGATGCGCGAGGGTAGAAAATATCCTTGCTATTTTTTTAGTTGTTTTAATAGTATAATGGAAGGTAATAAAGAAATGAGAAAGGAGTTATGATGTTTGCTCCCCTAGATACAAAGACGGTATATTCGTTTATGGATAGCGTCATCGATCTAAAATCATATGTTCAAAAAGCGAAAGATTTGGGTTATACTCATTTAGGAATTATGGACTATGAGAATCTTTACGCAGGATACCATTTTATTTCTCTTGCTAAACAAGAGGGAATGACACCTATTTTAGGGATTGATTGCCACTTACAGGTTGCTAACGCTTCTATATCGTGTCGTTTAATAGCTTTGAACTCTGTTGGTTATCGCCAGTTGATGAAAATTGCTACGGAAATTACTAGTAGCCATTACCAATTGGATGATATTAAGGATTTATTAACGGATGTTGCTCTAATCGTTCCTTACTATCAAGGCATTGAACAATTAGCGCTAGAGGTTGATTTTTATATAGGTGTGACTTTAGAGACTCCACTAGAAGAGTTTAGCCATCCAATAGTCCCTATACATACTGTTCGCTACTTTGCAAATGACGATCGTGAGACTATTCAGGTTTTACATGCTATAAAAGAAAATATTCCACTAAGAGAGAGTCAGCCAGTCAAAGAAAATCAATTTCTCTACTCACGAGATATTATGGAAGGAGCTTTTCGAGAAAAATTTCCTGAGAGTCTCGTCGTTTTGGAGGAATTAATCAGTGGTATTTCGTATGATTTTGACAATCAATTAAAACTACCGAGATTTAATCGTCAAAAAGAAGCCTTTCTAGAGTTGAAAGAAAGAACGCAAGAAGGTTTAGAGTCGAAAGGTTTATGGACATCGGCCTATCAAGAGCGTTTGGAAAAGGAATTAAATGTCATTCATAAAATGGGGTTTGATGATTATTTCTTGATTGTCTGGGATCTCTTACGTTTTGGTCGCAGTAGAGGCTACTATATGGGGATGGGACGAGGCTCGGCTGCAGGTAGTTTAGTTGCTTTTTCATTAGATATTACAGGAATTGACCCCTTGAAAAACAATCTTCTGTTTGAACGCTTTCTCAATGAAGAACGCTATAGTATGCCAGATATTGATATCGATTTACCTGACATTTACCGTGGGGAGTTTTTGCACTATGTCAGAGATCGCTATGGCCGGGATCATGCTGCACAGATTGTAACTTTTTCGACATTTGGTGCCAAACAAGCTATCCGAGATGTTTTTAAACGTTTCGGTGCGACAGAGTATGAGTTGTCGCAATTGACCAAAAAAATTGGGTTTCGAGATTCGTTGACAAGCGTTTTTGAAAAAAATGCTTCATTCAGACAATTATTGTATGCTAAAACGGAGTATCAAAGGGCCTTTGAAATTGCTAAAAAAATTGAAGGTCAACCAAGACAGACATCTATCCATGCTGCAGGAATTGTGATGAGTGATGACCTACTGACAGATCATATTCCGTTGAAAATGGGTGATGATATGATGGTGACGCAGTACGATGCAGGTGCTGTTGAATCGAATGGACTCTTGAAGATGGATTTTTTAGGACTAAGAAACCTGACCTTTGTCCAAAAAATGAAGGAAACTTTATCAACAGAACAAGGAATTGACATCGATATTGCTACAATTGATTTAGAAGATGAAGAGACCCTAAAATTATTTGCAGCTGGAAATACAAAAGGTATTTTTCAATTCGAACAAGCAGGTGCTATTAATCTTTTAAAACGTATCAAACCAACACGTTTTGAGGAAATTGTTGCCACTACCAGCTTAAATCGTCCAGGTGCTAGCGATTACATTGACAATTTTATCAATCGAAAAAATGGTCGGGAAGCGGTTGATTTAATCGATCCTAGTATTGCAAGTCTATTAGAACCTACGTTTGGGATCATGCTGTATCAAGAACAGGTTATGCAGATTGCTCAGATTTATGCAGGCTTTAGTTTGGGAAAAGCCGACTTGCTCCGCAGAGCCATGTCTAAAAAAGATGCGATAGAGATGCATAAGATGTCTACTGATTTTTATGAGGGAGCTCAGCAACTAAATCGAAATACAGAAATCACCAGACGACTGTTTAATATGATGGAAAAGTTTGCGGGGTATGGATTTAACCGTAGCCATGCTTACGCTTATGCTGCCCTAGCATTTCAACTAGCCTATTTCAAGGCACATTATCCATCTATTTTTTATTCTGTGATGCTGAATTATTCGAACCCAGATTACATTAATGATGCTTTAGCTGCAGGTTTTAAGGTTAGCCCTTTAGATATAAACCATATTCCTTATCTTGATAAGATATCACAAGACTCTATTTATTTAGGTTTGAGCCATATCAAGCAGATTCCGAGAGATCTAGCGTATTGGATTATTGAAAATCGTCCGTTTCAAAATATGGAAGAGTTTCTAACACGTTTACCGGAGAAGTTCTGTAAAGAAGAATTTTTGATACCGATGATTGAAGTAGGCTTATTTGATAGATTTGAAAAAAATCGACAAAAATTATTGACGAATCTGTCATCTTTAATCATGTTTGTAAGTGACATCGGCAGTTTATTTGCTGATTTGACTTACAATTGGATAGGAGCTGAGGATTTTAGTGACATTGAGAAATATCAAGCTGAAAAAACGATTGTAGGTATCGGCATCAGTCCGCACCCTTTAAAGAAGCTTTTAAAGGAAAATCCTCGACAGCAAAGAATAGATCAAATTATTCCCTCTCAGCAAGCACGACTTTTAGTACAACTTGAGAAACTGAAACTCATTAGAACAAAAAGTAATGGGCAACAAATGGCTTTTGCGACAGTGACTGATACTCAAACGAGTTTAGAGGTGACTATTTTCCCTGAAACCTACCATCGTTATCGCCAGATTTTGCAAGAAGGAGGTATCTATTATATAAGTGGTAAAATTCAGGAGCGAGATGGCAAAAACCAAATGATCCTTGGGACAGCAGAAGTTGCGACTGGTGAAAAATTATGGTTACTACTGCAGAATCATGAGAGGGATCAGATGGTAGCAAGCACTTTGCAAAAGTATCCAGGTAATGTTCCGGTTGTTCTTCATTATAAAGAAACGGGTGAAACGTTAACTAGTCAAACTTACTACGTTTCTAAAAGTGATGAACTCGAAAGAGAACTACAAGGATATGTTTTGAAAACGGTTTTTCGCTAAAAAAAGCAAATAAATCTAGGCATTTTAAATAGGATTGTGCTATAATAAGAACGTTAAATTAATAAAAGGAGTACCAAGCATAATGAAACGTATTGCTGTTTTAACTAGTGGTGGTGACGCCCCTGGTATGAACGCTGCTGTTCGTGCAGTTGTTCGCAAAGCAATTTCAGAAGGAATGGAAGTCTATGGGATTAACCGTGGCTATGCGGGAATGGTTGAAGGCGATATCCATCAATTTGATGCCAAAAGCGTAGCAAATGTACTTTCTCGTGGTGGCACATTCCTTCAATCAGCACGTTATCCTGAGTTTGCTCAGCTTGAAGGGCAACTTAAAGGGATTGAACAGCTGAAAAAAAATGGCATTGAAGGGGTTGTTGTTGTCGGTGGTGATGGATCTTACCACGGTGCTATGCGCTTGACAGAACATGGTTTCCCAGCGGTTGGTCTTCCAGGGACAATCGATAATGATATTGTTGGAACTGATTATACAATTGGTTTTGACACAGCTGTAAATACAGCTCTTGAAGCTTTGGATCGTCTTCGCGATACAGCTTTCAGCCATGGACGTACCTTTGTTGTTGAAGTGATGGGACGTAATGCTGGTGATATTGCTCTTTGGGCAGGTATCGCAGGTGGTGCAGACCAAATTATTGTTCCTGAAGAAGATTTCGATATTAACGAAGTTGTTCATAAAGTAACAGAAGGTTATGCAACTAAAAACAAAAACCATCATATTATCGTTGTTGCTGAAGGTGTCATGAGCGGCGAAGAATTTGCTGCAAAAATGAAAGAAGCTGGTGATACTAGTGACCTTCGTGTGACAAATTTAGGACACTTATTGCGTGGTGGTGCACCAACTGCCCGTGACCGTGTTCTTGCTTCATGGATGGGAGCACACGCTGTCGACCTTCTTAAAGAAGGTCGTGGTGGTCTTGCGGTTGGTATTCACAATGAAGAGTTGGTTGAAAGCCCAATTCTTGGAACCGCTGAAGAAGGTGCTTTGTTTAGCTTAACAGAGGATGGTAAGATTGTTGTTAACAATCCTCACAAAGCGCGTCTTGACTTTGCAGAGCTGAACCGTGACTTAGCTCACTAATCTGACATTAGTCTATTAAAATTGTTAAACCGTCGCTTTTGCGACATTAAATAAAGGGAGTTTCATATTATCATGAATAAACGTGTAAAAATCGTTGCAACACTTGGTCCTGCGGTTGAAATCCGTGGTGGTAAAAAATTCGGTGAAGATGGTTACTGGGGTGAAAAACTAGATCACCAAGCTTCAGCTGAAAAAATTGCACAATTGATTACTGAAGGTGCTAACGTTTTCCGTTTCAACTTCTCTCATGGTGACCATGCAGAGCAAGGTGAGCGTATGGAAGTTGTTCGTAAAGCAGAAGAAATTGCAGGACAAAAAGTTGGTTTCCTTCTTGATACAAAAGGACCAGAAATCCGTACAGAGTTGTTTGAAGGCGATGCTAAAGAGTATTCATACAAAACTGGTGAGCAAATCCGTGTTGCTACAAAACAAGGTATCAAATCAACTCGTGAAGTGATTGCTTTGAACGTTGCCGGTGCACTTGATGTCTTTGATGATGTTGAAGTTGGTAAACAAGTTCTTGTTGATGACGGTAAACTTGGTCTTCGTGTTGTTGAAAAAGATGCTGACAAACGTGAATTCATCGTTGAAGTTGAAAATGATGGTGTTATCGCTAAACAAAAAGGTGTAAACATTCCTTACACTAAAATTCCTTTCCCAGCGCTTGCAGAACGTGATAACGCTGATATCCGTTTTGGTCTTGAACAAGGTCTTAACTTTATCGCTATCTCATTTGTACGTACAGCTAAAGACGTTAACGAAGTACGTGCTATCTGTGAAGAAACTGGTAACGGACATGTTAAATTGTTCGCTAAAATCGAAAACCAACAAGGTATCGATAATATCGATGAAATCATCGAAGCAGCTGATGGTATCATGATTGCTCGTGGTGACATGGGTATCGAAGTTCCATTTGAAATGGTTCCAGTTTACCAAAAAATGATCATCACTAAAGTTAATGCAGCTGGTAAAGCAGTTATCACAGCAACAAACATGCTTGAAACAATGACTGATAAACCACGTGCAACTCGTTCAGAAGTTTCTGACGTCTTCAACGCAGTTATCGACGGTACAGACGCAACTATGCTTTCTGGTGAGTCAGCTAACGGTAAATATCCAGTTGAGTCAGTTCGTACAATGGCTACAATCGATAAGAATGCACAAACACTTCTTAACGAATACGGTCGTCTTGACTCATCTAAATTTGCTCGTACAACTAAGACAGAAGTTGTGGCTTCAGCAGTTAAAGATGCAACAAACTCAATGGATATCAAACTTGTTGTTGCTCTTACTGAATCAGGTAACACTGCACGTGCAATCTCTAAATACCGTCCAGATGCAGATATCTTGGCTGTAACATTTGATGAAAAAACACAAAAATCATTGATGATTAACTGGGGTGTTATTCCAGTTGTTACTGAAAAACCAGCTTCAACAGACGATATGTTTGATGTAGCTGAAAAAGTAGCTCTTGAATCAGGACTTGTAGAATCAGGTGATAACATTGTTATCGTTGCTGGTGTTCCAGTTGGTTCAGGTGGTACTAACACAATGCGTATCCGTACAGTTAAATAATTAAACTATGAAAACTATCAAGTAATTTCGCTTGGTAGTTTTTTGTACGCCCAAAATGATTCCTTTATTTGATAGTTGATTTTTGAGAGTCTTATGCTCGAGATATGGGGAGGAGGTATTGTGTCACGACAATCGCATGAAAGATTTTTAGCAAGAAAGCAAAGCTTTTTGTATTTCAATTTTCGGCTTTTTCAAAAATACGTTTTATTATTGAGCTGTTTTGCTATAGGAAAAGCATTGAGAGTATCTACTTTAAACTGTACTATAATTCGGAAATAACTGTTTCATGCGTTTGTCCTGGTATTGTGTCAGAATACTTTTTTTGAGCCTTATTTCATGATATAATGGTATTGAAGGAGTATCAAATGGTAAAAAGAGATTTAATTAGAAATTTTATAATTGTAGCAATTGCTATCTTAGCCTTTGTACTTTTGAGGCTGTTTATTTTCTCAAGTTTCAGAGTACATGAGGACGCTTCTAATACGTTCTTGAAGAAGAATGATGTTGTCGTTGTAAATAAAAATGTTACTCCTAAGTTTAAAGATTTTATTGTTTATGAAGTTGATGGAGTCTTCTATATTAGTCGTGTTATCGGACTTCCTGGAGAAGATGTAACTGTTATGGATGATATTCTTTATATTAATAATGTTATTCAAGATGAACCTTATATTGATGAGGAGAAGGCCAGCTATCAATCGGAGAATAATCAACAAGTTTTCACCTCTGATTTGTCAGTGAAAACATTAAGCTCTGGCAAGTACACCACAGTGCCAAAAGGTAAGTACTTAGTTTTAAATGATGATCGTCAAAATGAGAATGATAGTCGACGTTTTGGCCTAATTAAACGTAGTCAAATTCGTGGAGTCATCAATTTTAGACTCTACCCTCTAAATAAGTTTGGTTTTTTTGATTCGGAAAAATAAGATGGTGATATGAAACAGGAGTGTTTTACTCCTGTTTTTTTCTTGCGTAATCAGAATTAAAACAACTATACCAATTTATTTCTTGACATATTTATTCTTTAGTTATATACTGTTATTGCTAGGTTTTGGTGGTTATTTATTTGACTATACCAATTCTTAAATTTATCTTAAGGAGAGTAGCAGTACCACTGTTACAAATAATAATATGTGTGGAATTGTAGGGGTTGTTGGTAACCGTAATGCAACGGATATCTTGATGCAAGGATTAGAAAAGCTAGAATACCGTGGGTATGATTCAGCAGGTATTTATATCGCTAATTCAGACTCATCACAATTAATCAAATCAGTAGGCCGTATTGCTGATCTTCGTGAAAAAATTGGAATTGACGTTGTAGGTAGTGCAGGTATCGGTCATACTCGTTGGGCAACTCATGGTAAGCCATCTGAAATCAATGCCCATCCACACCAGTCACAGACAAGCCGTTTAACGCTTGTTCATAATGGTGTGATTGAAAATTTCGCTGAAATTGAGGCAGAATATCTCGAAGGGCACACTCTTAAAGGTCAAACAGATACAGAAATTGCTGTTCACTTGATTGGTAAATTTGTTGAAGAAGACGGACTTTCAGTCCTAGAAGCCTTCAAAAAAGCTCTTTCAATCATTGAAGGCTCTTATGCTTTTGCCCTCATGGATGCAGAAGATAGTGAAACCATCTACGTTGCTAAAAATAAATCACCACTTCTGATTGGTCTTGGTGAAGGTTACAACATGGTTTGTTCTGATGCCATGGCTATGATTCGTGAAACTTCTGAATATATGGAAATCCATGATAAAGAACTTGTTACCGTGACAAAAGACGCTGTTCAAGTTCAGGATTACAATGGTAATGCCATTGAACGTGGTTCATATACAGCAGAGCTTGATTTGTCTGATATTGGTAAGGGAACTTATCCATACTATATGCTTAAAGAAATCGATGAACAACCATCAGTGATGCGTAAACTCGTTTCTGCCTACACTGATGATAATGGTCAAATTACAGTTGATTCAGACATTATCAAGGCAGTGCAGGATGCGGATCGTATTTACATCATTGCTGCTGGAACATCTTATCACGCAGGTTTCGCTTCAAAAGATTTCCTTGAGCAGCTGACAGACACGCCGGTTGAACTTGGGATTGCCTCAGAATGGGGTTACAATCAACCACTTCTTAGCCAAAAACCCCTCTTTATCTTCATCAGCCAGTCTGGTGAAACAGCGGATAGTCGTCAAGTTTTGGTTAAAGCTAATCAAATGGGTATCCCTAGTCTGACAGTGACAAACGTTCCCGGTTCAACCCTTTCTCGTGAAGCATCACATACTATGTTGCTCCATGCTGGTCCAGAAATTGCAGTAGCTTCAACGAAAGCCTATACTGCACAAATTGCTACTCTGGCTGTTCTGGCTAAAGCTGTCGGTGATGCTAATGGTAATAGCAAAGCAGCAGACTTTGATTTAGTTCACGAATTGTCAATCGTTGCTCAATCAATTGAAGCAACCTTATCTGAAAAAGATGTGATTGAGGAAAAAGTGCAAGGTCTTCTTTCAGAGGCACGCAATGCCTTTTATATTGGTCGTGGAAATGATTACTATGTTGCCATGGAAGCCTCTCTTAAACTTAAAGAGATCTCTTATATTCAATGTGAGGGATTTGCAGCTGGTGAATTGAAACATGGAACTATTTCATTGATTGAGGATGGCGTCCCAGTACTTGCACTTATCTCAAATAACGAGATTCTAGCTGCTCACACTCGTGGTAATGTTCAAGAAGTTATTGCCCGTGGAGCGAATGTTCTGACAGTAGTTGATGAAGCGATAGCACGTGAGGATGATGATATTAAAGTTTCAACTGTCCACCCATATTTGTCAGCTATTGCTATGGTAGTTCCAACACAGTTGATTGCTTACTATGCGACACTTCAAAGAGGTTTGGATGTGGATAAACCACGTAACCTTGCTAAATCTGTTACGGTAGAATAATACTACAAAATCTTATCACTCACTGAGAATTTTTTAACAGATATAGTATTTCTCATTTTTGACATCTTGTCAGCTCTCCCATTTTACGGTAAAATAGAAGCTGTATTAAAAAATAGGAGTTAATCATGTCATTACCAAATTGTCCAAAATGTAATTCAGAATATGTTTATGAGGATGGGATTTTACTAGTATGTCCAGAGTGTGCTCACGAATGGGATCCAAATGAGGTTGAAGAAGATGGCCTTGTTGCAGTTGATGCCAATGGCAACAAACTTGCTGATGGTGACACAGTTACTTTGATCAAGGATCTTAAAGTAAAAGGTGCTCCAAAAGACCTTAAACAAGGAACTCGTGTTAAAAATATTCGTATTGTTGAGGGTGATCACAACATCGATTGTAAGATTGATGGTTTTGGTGCAATGAAACTAAAATCAGAATTTGTGAAAAAAATCTAAATTATAGGGATTGGATAGCTGTATGAGTTTAGAGCTATCCAATTCTTTTTATTCAGAAAAAACTATCAAAAAATGAGATTTTTTGCTATAATAGGGGTATTAGTTTGGATTTTTATACCTTGATTTGAGGCTAAAATTTCAAAAGATTTTGTTAGGAGAGACTATGTCTTACATTTCACAAGTCCTACCAAGCCTACTTAGCGGGGCTATGGTCACACTACAAGTTTTTGCAATTGTAGTTGTTCTTTCAATTCCTATTGGTGCAATTGTTGCCTTTTTAATGCAGATTAAATTTAAGCCTCTGAGATGGTTTCTAACGCTTTATGTCTGGGTTATGCGAGGAACACCGTTGCTTTTGCAATTAATTTTCTTCTATTACATTTTGCCAAGTGTTGGTATTGTTATGGATCGTATTCCAGCAGCTGTTTTGGCCTTTACCCTTAACTACGCGGCTTACTTCGCTGAGATTTTCCGTGGAGGAATAGAGGCTATTCCTAAAGGGCAATACGAAGCTGCTAAAGTCTTAAAATTTAGTCAGTTTCAAACAATTCGATACGTTATCTTACCGCAGGTTGTCAAAATTGTTTTGCCAAGTGTTTTCAATGAAATTATCACCCTTGTTAAGGATTCATCTTTGGTTTACGTCCTTGGTGTAGGCGACCTTTTAATGGCAAGTAAGACTGCTGCTAACCGAGATGCAACTTTGGCACCGATGTTTATCGCTGGTGCAATTTACCTTATCCTCATAGGTATCGTAACAGTACTCTCAAAACATGTTGAGAAGAAATATAATTATTATAAGTAAGGTGATGATATGTTAGAATTAAAAAATATATCTAAGAAGTTTGGATCGAAGACAATTTTTGAAAATTTCAATCTAACGATTCAGGAAGGAAAAGTCCTAGCGATTGTCGGTCCTTCTGGAGGTGGTAAAACAACCTTACTACGTATGCTTGCTGGTTTGGAGACAATGGACTCTGGTCAGGTGACTTACAATGGTAAGGAAGTTCCTATCAGTCATTTGGAAACTGAAAATTTGCTCGGTTTTGTTTTCCAGGATTTCCAGTTATTTCCTCATATGACAGTTTTGGAAAATTTGATATTATCTCCAACAAAGACCATGGGCTTATCGAAAGATGAAGCAAGACAAAAAGCAATGGGGTTATTACAGCGATTAGGTTTATCAGAACATGCTTCAGTTTATCCCTTTTCTCTATCAGGAGGACAAAAGCAACGTGTTGCCTTGGCTCGTGCAATGATGATTGATCCTCAGATTGTTGGTTATGATGAACCAACATCTGCCTTAGATCCAGAACTACGTCAGGAAGTGGAAAAATTGATTATGCAGAACCGTGAGACGGGAATTACACAGATTGTTGTTACCCATGATATGACATTTGCTGAGAATATTGCTGATGACATTTTACGTGTCAATCCAAAATAAGTGAGGGAAGATTTTATGAAATTGAAAAAATGGTTAGCTCTAGGTCTAACTGCAGTGGCAGTAGTAACATTAGCCGCTTGTGGTCAATCAAAGACATCAAGTGAAAAGGTCTCAAAAGACAATTGGGAAAAATACACTGAAACAAAAGAGGTTACAATCGGCTTTGATAATACGTTTGTACCGATGGGCTATGAAGATAAAAGTGGTAACAATGTTGGTTTTGATATTGATCTTGCCAATGCTGTTTTTGCAGAGTATGGCATCAAGGTCAAATGGCAGTCTATTAACTGGGATATGAAAGAAACGGAATTGAATAACGGGACTATCGATTTGATCTGGAATGGTTATTCAATGACTGATGAACGCGTTAAGAAGGTGTCTTTTACTAATCCGTACATGGTTAACAAACAAGTACTTGTGACGAAAAAATCATCTAACATTTCTAGCGTTGCTGGTATGAAGGATAAAAAACTTGGTGCACAGGCAGGGTCATCAGGTTACGATACCTTTACATCAAATCCTAAAATTTTGAAAGATATTGTAGCTGATGGTGATGCAACACAATATGAGACTTTTAGTCAAGCTTTGATTGACTTAGATGCAGATCGTATTGACGGATTATTGATTGACCGTGTTTACGCTAATTATTATTTGAAACAAGAAAACAAACTATCTGACTATAACATTATTGATGCTGGATATGAATCTGAAAGCTTCTCAGTGGGCGCCCGTAAGGCTGATAAAACCTTGGTTAAAAAAATTAACGAAGGCTTTAAGAAGTTGTATAAGGAAGGTAAATTCCAAGAAATCTCCAATAAATGGTTTGGTGAAGATGTTGCTACCTCTGATGTTAAAAGTTAATTTGAGTTAAAATGAAATAGCCTTCAACTATTTGGGGCTCTTTGTCAACTGTAGTGGGTTGACTTATAATCAGCAGCGAGAGAGAATCAGATTGGTTCTCTCTTTTTGCATGTTTAAAGCGATGAGAATC
>NZ_JAFBEI010000049.1 GCF_016908655.1 Streptococcus saliviloxodontae | reverse complement strand
TTTCATTATAAGTCATGTGGGGCTTTTTTCATACCGCTAAAAAGCCCTACAATATCTGAATGAGATTTACCCACTACAGAAATTATAGAGCCATAATAAAAAGGTTTGAGGAAATCCTCAAACCTTTTTGATATAGACAAACTGATCGTCTATGGATAAGTCTTCTAGGAAATAAAAGCCATCGAACTGTAGGTCTTTTAAGGTTTCTATTGATTGAATGTTGTGTTCAACTACTGCTGTTAGGAAAGCGCCTCTAGCTTTCTTTGAGATGGTTGAGTGTGTTTTTAGTTGTCCATCTTTGTCTTCCATAAATTTGATTTTAAGGAATTGTTGACGAATTTCTGCTGAAAATACTTCTTCAAACTCACTAGATAGCAGGGATACTATTTGTTCCTTTTCTGCAACGAAGTTATCGTAATCCTTTCTCCAATAGTTTTTTAGAGATTGATTTTGAACCTTTATTTTTGTATGAAAATCAAGACGATGCTCTGCAATTGGAAAGTTTGCTGGAATAATACCATAAAGAGAGGAGGTAATAAAAACGGATTGGTTAAGATAGAGTTGTTCACTTGTGGATAACTCTTTTTTGATATAACGATACATGAGTCCGTTAAAGAGATCGATGGCTGGGTAGGCAGGTGCTGTATTATTGTGGATAGCTTGAATTCTACCAAATTCTTTTTGAGCAGCATCTTCCTTGATCTTGTAGCACTTCCCTAGTTCTTCAGGACTCATCTGACTCATTTCCTGGATAATAGCAGAGCTTTTTGAAGTTAAGGCGTGTGGATAAGATTCATTAGGAATTTTCATTTCCTTAGCAGTTGGGATTAAAAATGTTAACATGACCTTATTGTAAAAAAGAATGGAATAGTGGTCAAGTAAGAGATTTTTTATTTTAGCAGACAATAATTATAGAATTTTTAATGTTAATCAAGGTGTTGTTGAGGGATGACTAATAGATTGTAAAGAATGGGCGAGTGAATATGCAATATACTATTGCGGATAGGATAAGGTGATATAGAAAATTTAAGGAAATTATTTTTTTATTTCAAAATGACTAGAAGATCTATTGTTTTTTGTAATCACTTTAAGAAAATTAACGATGAATGAGTCTAAATGGTTTATTTTTATAATAATTTATTAGTTAATAGATTATTTTCGATCAAAATTTTCATTTATGATGTTGTATAATTTGAATATGCAAATTATAACCTTTTGCGTTTATGAGAATTTTGGTTGCTTTGAATATTGACAAACAATTATACGCAAATATATAATTGTAGTAATATCATGGCATCATGATTAATGTTTTAAGAAAGAGGTAGTGATTTTGGGGAAATTTCTGAAAGTTTTATTGACAACATTCGTTTTTGTTTTTAGTTTTTTGACACTAACGACTGTTGTAAAAGCGGATGATGTTAGTAGTAATATCTCATCGTTAACAGTATCATCAGGTGATATTAATGACGGTGGTAAAACTACTGTACGATTTACATTTGATGAGCATTCACAGAAGATTAAATCAGGTGATGTCATAAATGTAACATGGCAAAACTCAGGAACAGTTTACGGTTCGGGTTTCAGTAAGCAAATTAATCTTGATATTCAAGGCAAACACGTTGGTGATATGATTATCACTGATGGAAGAGCTACGGTTACTTTTAATAGTAATATTGAAGGCTTACAAAATATCAATGGTTGGGGAGAGTTTGAAATTCAAGCTCGTAATTTAACTGATACAAGTGATGAGCATACAGGATCTTTCGATATTACGGGAGGTAATCAGACGGTAAGAGTAAATGTCACTAAAGGTAAGTCTGGAACAGGTGGTGTTTTCTACTACAAGACAGGTGATATGTTACCGACAGATACAGATCATGTACGCTGGTTCTTGAATATTAATAATAATAAAGCTTACGTCGACGATGTTGTCCGTGTAGAGGATAATATTCAGTCTGGACAGACTTTGGATTTGAGTAGCTTCTATATTACAGTGTCTGGTCAGCGAAATGAAGTGTATTCTGGAGAAAGTGCTGGAACAGACTTTGCAGCAGATTTTCCCGGTTCTTCAATTTATACAGATGCTGTAACAGGTAGAATTAGCGTTTATATCCCACGAGAATGGGCTTCATTAAACAGTATCAGTATTATGTATTTAACTAAAGTGGATAATGTAAAACAGGCAGCCTTTGACAACCACAGTAAGGCTTGGTATCAAGAAAATGGTAAAGATGCTGTTAATGGTGATGAGTTCAATTTCTCTGTAGCCAATGTACGAGCTAATGGTGGTGCTAATGGAGACGGCACGACAACAACGACAGAAAGTACGACTGAGGCTCCAACGACAACAACGACAGAGAGTACGACTGAAGAGCCAACGACAACAACGACAGAAAGTACAACAGAGTCAACAACGACGACGACAGAAAGTACGACAGAGCCAACGACAACAACGACAGAAAGTACGACAGAGCCAACGACAACAACGACAGAAAGTACGACTGAGGCTCCAACGACAACAACGACAGAAAGTACAACAGAGTCAACAACGACGACAGAAAGTACGACAGAGCCAACGACAACAGAAAGTACGACTGAGGCTCCAACGACAACAACGACAGAGAGTACGACTGAAGAGCCAACGACAACAACGACAGAAAGTACAACAGAGTCAACAACGACGACGACAGAAAGTACGACTGAAGAGCCAACGACAACAACGACAGAAAGTACGACTGAAGAGCCAACGACAACAACGACAGAAAGTACAACAGAGTCAACAACGACGACGACAGAAAGTACGACTGAGGCTTCAACGACAACAACGACAGAAAGTACAACAGAGTCAACAACGACGACGACAGAAAGTACGACTGAGGCTCCAACGACAGAGAGTACGACAGAGTCAACAACGACGACGACAGAAAGTACGACTGAGGCTTCAACGACAACGACGACAGAGAGTACGACTGAAGAGCCAACAACAACAACGACAGAAAGTACGACTGAAGAGCCAACGACAACAACGACAGAAAGTACAACAGAGTCAACGACTAAAGCTAGAACTGTAGTACCAAGTAAAGGTGGATCAAATCATACTGGTACACCACTTACTAAAGCGAAGGATGCCATAAAAGCAGCTCTCCCAAGTACAGGAGACTCATCAACTCTCTGGCTATCGTTGCTAGGTATCGTGTTGCTTATCTCCGTAGCATCTATTTCTTTCTATGTAAAATGGAAATAAATTGAATGCTTAGAGGTAGAAAAAATAGTGACAATAGTTCCTCATAGCGAATGTATTGGTCCTATTTAAGCTATGGAAATTTTCCGTAGCTTTTTTGTTATAACAGAAACCTTGTTTACTCAAGATAATATGATAAACTACTAGAAAGAGCTTGAATCAGAAAATCTTTACAAAGCACGTGGCTGGGATTTTAAAAGTCTGTAGTCGCTAGATGGTATTGTCATTTTTTGCTTCTCCCTGATTGACCGCTTAAGAAAAATAATCATTTTTCAAGAACTAGTAGGTTGATCGTGGGGTGTCTCTAGGGATTTTGCTTTAGGCACTGGGTTAGTATCTTGGGATACTTTAGGACAGCTATGATGGAGATTTGTGAATACTGAGTTTCTCCTACTTATATATTAGAAAGATTGGAAGGCGTTATGAAATTATCATTACTCATTACTTTTTATAATGAAGAAAAGATGATTGCGATGACACATGAAGCAATGTCGCAACAACTAGAGCAGTTGATTTCCGATAAGACATTGGATGCTTACGAGTTGCTTTACATTGATGATGGTAGTAGGGACTCTACATTATCCCTTATGCAGGATATTGCAAAGAAAGACTCCCATGTTCGTTATATTAGTCTTAGTAGAAATTTTGGCCGTGAGGGTGGAATTCTTGCCGGATTTAAATATGCGACAGGAGATGCGGTCATGGTTATGGATGGAGACCTTCAGCATCCACCAAGTTTAATCCCTCAATTTATTGAGGCTTATAAAGAAGGTTATGACTTGGTCAGTGGACAGAGGGATCGTACAGGGGAGTCACGTTTAGGCAGTTTGTTTGCCCATCTTTTCTATGCTTTTTCAAATGTGATAATGGATGTTCGCTTGACAGATGGCAAATCAGAATTAAAGCTACTGAGTCGTCGAGCGGTGGAGACCCTCTTAGAACTTCCAGAGTACAACCGTTTTAATAAGGGACTTTACGAATGGATTGGCTTTAAGGAAAAAGTTATCAAATATAAAAACCAAGTCAGACAAGCTGGTAAGAGTAAGTTTGGTTTTAGAAAGTCATTTAACTATGCCATCCAAGGTATTATCTCTTTCAACGATAAGCCTCTGCGAATCTGTATCCAGTTTGGTTTAGTTAGTATTGGGTTAGCCTTGTTGTATTTACTCTTTGAGTTTGTCAGATACTTTACAGATCCAGGTCATACTGTCAGTGGATACTTTACAACTATTGCTGCTATCATTTTATTTAGTGGTGTACAATTGATTTCGATCGGCATCCTAGGAGAATACATCGGCAAGATCTACTATGAGGTAAAACGCAGGCCTCACTTCATTGTAGGGGAGACTAATATCGATGAGGCTAGAGAGGATAGGGTCGGTTAATCATGAAGGATAAGCTTCTTTTGTGGCGTCAAGATATTGTCAACTGGTGTAAACCTATTGTCAATTTTTGTGACAAGTATCGAAAAATACTACTATTGTGCCTAAGTGCACTGTTGCCGATGACAGTGATGTTGTCAGTTTGGGCTATAATGGGAATGTTTCCTTTTGGAACCAAGACCTTGATGGCTGTTGATTTTGGCCAGCAGTACATTAGTTTTTATGGACTTCTAAAAGAATCAGTTTTGTCAGGAGATTGGTCAGCTTTCTCTTACTCATTTACCAAATCTTTGGGTGGACCAATGATTGGTGTTTTAGCTTACTATCTCCTAAGTCCATTTAACATCATCTATATTTTAACGCCTTTAAATCATTTTGCTTGGGCTGTTTTTCTGACGATTTGGTTGCGCTACGGCGCCATCGGAATGAGTTTTGCTTATCTATTGATAAGGCGTTATCGAGGTAGCGAGCGCTATCCTTACTTAGTTCCTGTTTTTGCGACAGCTTATACTTTGTCAGGGATGCTGGTTTCTTACCAGATGAACACCATTTTTTATGATGCGATGATCATGTTACCTTTGGTTATTGTAGCTTTAGAAGAGTTGCTGGACGGTGCTAGACCATTTAAGTATATTGTGCTACTTGCTTTGACCATGTTTTTACAGTTCTACATGGGCTATATGATTTGTTTGTTTATTGCATTATATGCTTGTTATTACGTCTCACCCCGTCTTATGGGGCATCAATCGTGGAAAGAGGCTCTAACGTCGTTTGCCAAACCACTTTTAAAGACCTTGCTTTATTCGTTATTAGGTGTTTTATCAACAGCTGTGCTTTTGTATCCAGTTGTGCTGAACTTGATGGAAAGTAAGGGGCAAGTCAGTACTGGTATGACCTTTAAATGGGCTCTCCAGATTAATCCTTTAGACATTTTGTCGAAGTTGGTTATCGGTGGCTTTGATACGACATCAGGTTGGTCTGCAGGTCCTAACTTACCCAATATCTATGTGGGTGCATTTGCTTTAGTTGGCTTTATCCTTTTCTTTGCCTTTGCTCAGGTATCTAAAGCAAAAAAAATTGCTGCGGGTTTGATTGTTTTTGTTTTCTTTGTTTCCTTTGTCCATGAGTTTACAAGTCAGATTTGGCATATGGGACAGAATCCAGCAGGTTTCTTTTACCGTTTTTCATGGCTATTGTCTTTCTTTATGGTTTTACTAGCCTTTCAGGCAATTTGTGAAACACCGAAGTTAACTTGGAAGGGAGTCGGAATTGGCCTAGTGGTGATCGGGACTAGTGCAGCCTATGTTGCTAGTCAAACCTATACTTATATTGCAAGTAAACAGCCAAAGAGTGCGACAGCTTTTGTTAAATCGCATCGTGAAGTGATTGCAGTTGTCGTTTGTCTTATTTTCTTTGGATTGGCTTATATCACTTGGCGTTTCTTGGCGCGTTCAAGGTCAGTGAAGTTATTCTTTATGGGATTGTGTTTGTTTGCGATTCCAACAACGATAACGCTTCTTAATAAAGGTTATCTTCTAACGCAGTTATCTTTAACAATTATCAGTTTTGGTCTTGTTCTGCTCGTTTTTTACATTGGTCCGAAACGACTAGGTTACACGATTTTAGCCCTTGTGACGATTGCTGAACTCGGCTACAATGCTTACTTGTCACAGGTGACTCTGGGATATGCGGATGCTTATAAATTTAGTGATGCTGCGGTTTCCGTCAAAAAGGTGACAGATGCTATTCAAAAGGATAGTTCAGATAAGTTTTACCGTATTGCCATGACGTTCGCTTATTCGAAAACCACACCGTCCTTGATCTCCTATCCTGGATTGAGTAGTTTTAGCTCAAGTTTGGAAGGGTCAACGATTGATCTCTTCTCTTATATGGGCGATGTTGGTGTCAATGCTTCAACCCAATATGCTAATGGTACAGCTTTGACAGATGCGCTTTATGGCGTGCGTTACTATGTCGATCGTAAAGATTATACGACTGAAGAAGTCAATGCTAATCCAGACAAGATGTATTTTTCTCGTATGACTAGCCGTCAAGATATTCGTGACAATTACCCTTCAGTTGCTTATGAGGATGATCGCTATATTGTCTATGAAAATCCAGATGTCTTTTCACTAGCTTTCGCCACAAATAATGTGACGCAGAGCATTAAGTTTGGTCAGAATAATCCTGTATCGAATCAAAATATCATTCTCAACAGCATGGCGGGAACAACGACTAAGTATTTTGAATTGTTTAGTCTACCGACTGCCGAAGTAGAGAATATGAAGGAGACAACAAACGCAGCAGGTCAAACGATTTACAAACGGATTGATAACACAAAGTTAGGTATCATTCGCTATAGAGTTGTGCCTAAGAGTAACTATGTTTACTACTATTTGACACCTTATCTGCTCAAGCAGACGCGAGGTCACGTCTCTATCTTGCTCAATAATCAATGGTTGAACAACCAACAGAGCTATTCACAAAAGCAACTTTGGCAGTTGACGAATAATACAGAAGGTCAAGAGAGTGTTTTAGAATTTCGTTTTGATACTGATGACGACGTCAATATGACGGGTGCTGGGCTTGTTCGTGCCAATGGGCAAGCAATTCGTGATGTCATTAAGCAACGTGAACAACAAAGCATGACAGTGACAGAATGGACAAACACTAGTGTCAAAGGGACTGTTGATGTTACTGACGATAGTAATGTGATGATGACGACGATTCCGTACAGTAAGGGATGGACGGTCACTGTCGATGGTCAAAAGGTTACGACGAAAGAGGCTTGGGGAAGTTTAATGTCATTTCCAATTTCCTCTGGTAATCACAGTATTGAGATGCACTATAAGACACCAGGTTTCTGGATAGGCTTCTTGATTTCTGTTTTGGATGTGCTAGTGATTATCTACCTCAAGTGGCAGGAAGCCATACATGACTGGATCCGTTTCCGTTTTGGGAAAAGGTTAAACTAAGGAAATACTGATAAGTGGTTTAGTCTTTGTGGCTAGAGGTAATCGGTTAGTTTTATGAAGAGCTGGGACATGGTTTCCCAGCTTTTTTAATGATTGTCTGCTGTCATGTCAGGTCAGTTAACATGACAATGGTAATAAAGCATTGAGATTTCGGTCAAAAACGTGCTATACTATCAAGTAATAAAGATTTTCAACCGATAAGGGAGGTAGCGCGTGACGTTAAGAAAAATCTTATCTTCGCTTGGAGAGATTAGAGATTGGCAGGAGGAGACTTACAAGTACCTTCATGCCCATCCAGAACTTTCTATGCAAGAGAGTGAGACAGCAGCATTTATCGAGAAGACTCTGATATCTTATGGTTATGAGACACAGCTGATTGGCGGCGGTGTCGTCGGTGTTCTTAAAAATGGTGAGGGAGCGACAGTTCTATTTAGGGCTGACATTGATGGTCTGCCTGTCAAAGAAGAGACTGGACTTGATTATGCCTCGCAGGTCGAGATGGCTGACACTGATGGTCAGACTGTTCCAGTGATGCACGCTTGCGGACATGACACGCATATCACGGCTGGGCTAGGTGCTGCCTGGGCCTTGGCTCAGCATCGAGAGGCTTGGTCTGGGACTTATATTGCCCTCTTTCAGCCCGGTGAGGAGATTGCTGCTGGTGCCAAGGCCATGTTGGCAGATGGTTTGGTGGAGCGTATTCCAAAGCCGGATGTTGCTTTGGCTCAGCACGTGCTCACCAGTCCAGAGGCAGGTAAGGTCGGTAGCAAAACGGGTCCTTTCCTATCAAGCGCAGCTTCTCTCAAGGTCCTTATCAAGGGGCGCGGGGCTCATGGTTCTATGCCTAACCTCAGTATTGACCCTATCGTTATTGGTTCGGCTATTGTGTCAAAATTGCAGAGCATTGTGGCTAGAGAGGTTGACCCCTTTAAGTTTGCGGTGGTGACTGTTGGTTCCTTCCAAGCAGGGCTAAAAGCCAATATCATCCCAGAGACGGCAACTCTCTTGCTCAATATCCGTGCTTATGACGAAGAGGTTAAGGAGCAGTTGCTCTCTTCGATTCGTCGCATCGTTCTGGCCGAGTGTCAGGCAGGTGGCTGTTTGGAAGAGCCTGAGATTTCAGTCTTTGATGATTTTCCATTGACTTCAAATGATGCTACTGTTCAGGAGCGCGTGGCATCAGCCTTTGGAACTTACCTTGGTCAGGACAATGTGGTCACTTATGAGCCCCTAACAGCTTCAGAGGATTTTTCTTATCTGGCTCAGGCCTTTGATGTTCCCTATCTTTACTGGGGATTTGGTGGCTTTGTGGAAGGGCAGGAGGTCTACCCTAACCACAGTCCAAAATTCGCACCAGCTATTCATCCAACATTGGAAACAGGCACTAAAGCAGCTCTCATTGCTGCCTACTCATACTTAGGAAAATAGGAGAAATCATTTCATGTCACAAACAAACTATGTCGGAACCAATAAACTTTTGGTTGGTTTGGTTCTTGCAGTTCTATCTTTCTGGCTGTTTGCCCAGTCATTGCTCAATATCTCACCTCTAGTACAACAGTCACTCGG
Source organism: Streptococcus saliviloxodontae (assembly GCF_016908655.1). Classification (GTDB taxonomy): domain Bacteria; phylum Bacillota; class Bacilli; order Lactobacillales; family Streptococcaceae; genus Streptococcus; species Streptococcus saliviloxodontae. The sequence continues at coordinate 4,841 of NZ_JAFBEI010000049.1, read as the reverse complement.
TTTGGCAGACAGTACCATTACGACAGGTGTTTCGATTACCTCTTTGATGGCAGGTCTCTTTATCGTTGTTGCAGGTGGTTTTGCTGACCGTTTTGGTCGTGTCAAGTTCTCTCTTTTAGGACTTGGGCTTAATGTCCTCGGTTCTCTTTGCTTGGTACTTGCGACCAACGCTCCGCTATTTCTCACAGGACGTGTCCTCCAAGGGTTAGCCTCAGCTTGTATCATGCCAGCGACCTTGGCTTTGGTTAAGGCTTATTATCAAGGGTCAGAGCGTCAGAGAGCGGTTAGCTACTGGTCTATGGGGACTTGGGGCGGTACTGGTCTAGCATCCTTCTTTGGTGGCGCGGTAGCCGGTGCCTTGGGTTGGAAGTATATCTTTATATTCTCCATCATCGCCTCTCTTGTCAGCTTTGCACTGATCTGGGGAACGCCAGAAAGTAAGGTTGAGCAGGCGCCTAAGGGGTTTGACTACCTCGGTCTCTTCCTTTTCATCGTGTCAATGCTGGCGCTGAACTTGGGGATTTCGTCTGCTAAGGAACAAGGTTTCCTAGCAGCTAAGACTTTAGGTCTCTTTGCCCTTGTTTTGGTTGGACTTTTTATCTTCTACTTTGTTGAAAATCGTCAAACGACTAAATTTATTGATTTTAAACTCTTTGCTAATAAGTATTTCCTTGGAGCGAGTTTGTCTAACTTCTTGCTCAATACGGTTGCGGGAACGCTCATTGTTATCAATACTTATCTTCAAAAAGGACGTGGTTTGAGTGCGTCAACGTCAGGTCTTCTGTCTCTGGGCTACCTTGCCTGCGTTTTGATTACCATCCGTATCGGTGAAGTTCTCTTGAAAAAATGGGGTGCCCGTAAGCCAATGCTTTTAGGACCTTGCATTACCTTTATCGGTGTTTTGTTGATGACCTTGGTCAACATTCAAGGCTCAGCCTACTATGTTGTTGTCTTTATCGGTTATGCCCTCTTTGGAACAGGGCTTGGAATCTACGCTACGCCATCAACAGATACAGCCATTTCACACGTTGATGAAGCAGAAGTCGGAGCAGCATCAGGTATCTATAAAATGGCTAGCTCTCTAGGAAATTCCCTAGGAACAGCTATTTCACTGACAGTCTTCCTAGCCTTCTCAGCTAGCGGAAACTACGACCAAGCTGCACTTGCAGGCTTGATCACAAACCTCATCTGCTGCGCCCTATCAATCACATCGATTTTACTTATCGTACCTAACGAAAAATAAGAAAAGCATAGCTTTCATCCTCTCCGCTCAGCAGTAGTTCATTGGTGTTAAAGCACCTAATGAACTGTGTAGGGGACTTTCTAAGCTGACAAAGTCAGTAAGAAAGCTTCCCAACCACTGCATATTGCAAATCAGACTACAAAATAAGATAATAACCACGTAACGGCTACTGTCTTGATATTATTTTTGGGATTAAAGCACACGCCAAACGCATGAAGAAAATATTGCTTTCAGAAAACATTTTCTCTCTAAAAAGTATGTTTTTGTGAAGAAATTTTGATATAACGATTGTGAAAAAGAGAGATTATCTATGGCGATTTGTAAAATTTGTGAAAATATTTTGAAAAAATGCATATAACTAGAAAATGGTTACATGCATTTTCTTCATGCGTATGACGTGATTAAAGCATTGATAGACTTGACAAATGGTAGAAAATAAGAGGTCTAGGACTTTTTTTGCCTAGCCTCTTATTTTTTGAAGTACTATTCCAAACTCATCTACTTAAAAGAGTGTAAACATTTTCTTGATTAGATAAACTGTAATTTCCTAATATATTTAGTAATTTATTTACTTACTTACTTTTATAAGCTTCATATAGCTTTTTGTATAGTTCCTCTTTTCCTTCTTTTTGGGAATTAAACTCTTTATCACCATAGTCAAAATTTGCTATTACAAAGCCTTCATTATCGGTAGAAAAAGTAAGGTATTCTAATCCGATTAATTTATTATCTTTAGAATCTTCTACAGTATCTCCTAAATTATCATTATATTGACTGACCTCTGTCTTACTAACTCCAAATCCTACAGCAGCTCCATCTGCAATTATATTTGAAAATATTTCTTCTACAGAAGCTACCTCTTTTGCCGTTACTAGATAAATAGCTTTTTCTGTTTCTAACTTCTCGACCTTATTCCATTTCTGTGTCTCACTAGTAGGGGTGGTATAGACTGTTAAGTTGACTGTTGCTTTAGTTGAACTGTCATTTGTCATAAATTGTTTTACAAATAAGAAAATTACGAATACACCAATTATTAAGGTCAAAATAATATAAAATTTCTTTTTCATCCCTTATTACCTATATCTTTCATATCAATTATAAAGTCAACTCTATTATATACAGCTGGATCGTGTGTTGCTATGATAACATATTTATTTTCTGCTGTTTCATTTAATAATAGATTAATTATTTCATCCCCAATTTCACGATCCAAAGCTCCTGTAGGTTCATCAGCTAAAATGATTTCACGAGGTTTCATTAACATCCTTGCAATTGCGACACGCTGAGCTTGTCCTCCAGATAATTCATAGATTCTCTGATTCATGTAGTCACCAGAAAGCCCGACTTTTTCAAGAGCTTCGGATACAATCTTTTTATCTTTATTGATAAGTTTTAAATTATCATATACAGTATTGTTTTCTATTAAAGAGTAGTTCTGAAATACATAGCCAATAATATTCTTAAAGAAAGTTTTTTCTTTTATTTTCCAAATATCTTGTTCGTTAACTAGAACTTTACCACTATCAATTTTCTCTAGCCGACCTATAATATTAAGTAGTGTACTTTTACCTGAACCAGAACCTCCAATTAATGCATAACTTTTCCCTTCTTCAAATGTTAAATTTAAATCTGTAAATATTTTTTTTGAACCGAAGCTTTTGGTAACATTCGAAATTTCAATTGTCATTATTCATCTCCTTTTAAAATTTGAGTGTATCTTTCAGATAACTTTCTAAAACTTATTACTGTAGAAAGAATTAAGACAAGTAATGAAGCCACACCAATGTATAATAATTCTATTTGTTTTGTCATAATAAATGTAAACAGAATAATAGTTGTAATAGTTATAATAAAATATTTAAAGCTTGAAATTACAATATATGTTTTTGAAAGACCTAAGATTATCTTCTTTACATAATCGTTTTGTTTTGAATAAAAAAATAGTTGAGTGTATTGATAAATTAGAATAAATACAATAACGTAAATAATATTCTGTAAAATTTTTGAAAGAAAAATTTGATGCTCTAAGGATTGAATATTAAGTTTTACAATTTGGTAAACATCTACTGGATTAATTGAAAAATTAGAACTAACACTTAAATCATTAATTTTATTTATGGCTTTAGGACTGAAAAGAGAGTTATTTACAATATTACTAGCTAATGAAAAATCATTACTTTCGATCATCTTATTAGTGTCTAATACAACGACTATATTATCTTTGCTATCTGTAGCACTCTCCAGAGGAGATACCTCTGTATTTTCACTATAGTTATCTCCATTTTCATTGAAATAAAAAAATTTTTTTCCATTAGGAATTATCTGTACTGCAATATCATCTTTAGTAAAACTCGTCCCAGAAAATTGTTCTGCAACAACTGTGTTCTCAATTGATTCTCTATTATTTTTAAATTTTTCAGGAATATAGATTGTTGCTACTTTACTATCTAGAATTTGATAGTTTGTCCCATTAATTTTGTTTTCTATTTTAATACCAGCCTGATTAATATAAATCAAATCTTTATTTACATCTGGATCGGTTATGCCATCGCTTACTAGCTTTTTAGAAAATTCTTCTGCTATGGTAGAATTTTTCATATAATTTGGAACATACACTGAGGAAGGTTTTATATATAAAAAATCTACCGTTTTTAAAGCCGATGCTATATTGATGTATTGAGAGTTAGAATCGTTTATTTCTCCGTTGCTAATAGAATTGATTTCAATTCCCAGCAATTCTAGCCTTTTCCACCCTTTTACCTCATTCCATGGTTTTAAATTGTTTATCTGAGTATTTATTTTCGCTTGGCTAGTTTTAGTTTCTTGTAAAAATACACCTGAGACGACTATTATTGTTGAAATAACTACTAACCAAACGATAAAAATAAGATTGTTCTTTGCTTTATTTTTTATAATTTCAAGAGGTTTTTCTACTTTGATAGTTAACCAAAATAGGGCAAAAGTGATGATGTCAATGATTTGAAATATAACAAAATTAGTCAGAAGTATCGAGAAAAATAATTTAGAACTATATGTAAAGAGACCACCACCTAAAAAATGACCATAAGCAAGCATTAAACACGTAGCTATAATTACTTCAAAAGTAAGAACCATAAAATAATCTCTCCGTAGATTACTTAATGGTAGTCCTAAAGAACGTCTAATAACTCCTTCTTTGATCTGTTTTGTTCTAATAACGAATAAAATAACTAACAAAGTTAAGTAAATTGATACCATTAACAACAATCTTAAAGTCCCATTGAATTGTAGAATTCCTCCTAAGTACCAAGGATAGGCCATATAAACGATTTGAAGTCCGATATCAGTAAATGTTTTCAAACTATCTGAGTCAACTTTTCCAAGAGTATAATACATTCCAGTTATAGGCGCTGATTTTAAACGCTCATCGTTTGAATTATCAAAATTGACATAAGTTAACTCCCCTGAACTTTGAACTATTGGTTTATAAATGGTAACATTTTCCGATTTTGATAAGGTACTAATTTTTTCTACCATTTGTCAAGCTTATCAAGGCTTTTAGCGAAAAAATAATATCAAGACAGTAGCCGTTACGTGGTTATTGTCTTATTTTTATGAC
>NZ_JAFBEI010000048.1 GCF_016908655.1 Streptococcus saliviloxodontae | reverse complement strand
GTGTGTGGAATGTGTTTCCATTTTGTCATCAAAAATGATGTTAGGGTCTTTAATATTGAGTGATTCTTTGATATAATTTTGTAGTTCCATGTGACGCTTTCTAATGAGTTGTTTTGTCGCTTTTCATTATAAGTCATGTGGGACTTTTTGCATACCGTCAAAAAGCCCTACAATATCTGAATGAGATTTACCCACTACAGATATTATAGAGCCGATTAAAGCGACTTCTTTCTAGCAATTTTCCACATGGAAAAAGTTGACAGATACGATAAAAGTGAGGCTGTGACTTGATTCCTAATTCAGCTTGTAGGAGAAGTAAGACTAACAATGATTCATCCGAAACTTTGGATAGGTTGATATTACGACGATGTTTAAAGGATTGAGGACAATAATCGTGATAAAGTTTTGAACAAATCTGTGATAATTGTTTGATATTCCATTGTAAGTGGTGGGATTTAGCGGTATACTGTAAGTGGCTCATTTGGACTAACCTCCTGTTTGTTTGGTCACTTACAGTATAGTCCTTTTGGGCTTTTTTGTATTTTGAAATTAACTAGCACCACGAGTAACTTTATATAATTATTTGATCTATGAAACAATGAAGGGAGACAAGGTATGAAGCGTTGTGGCTGGGTTAAACTGAATAATCCTCTTTATATTGCTTATCATGATGAGGAATGGGGGAAACCTCTTCATGATGACCGTTCTTTATTTGAATTGCTCTGTCTGGAAACTTATCAGTCAGGTCTGTCTTGGGAGACAATTCTTAATAAAAGAGCAGCCTTTAAACAAGCCTTTCATGGCTATGAAGTAAAAAAGGTAGCGGCTATGTCAGATGAAGAATTAGAGACAGTGCTGCAAAATCCAGCTGTTGTCCGTAATCGTTTAAAAATTTTTGCAACGCGCAGCAATGCACAGGCTTTTCTTAATATTCAAAAGAGCTATGGCAGTTTTAATGCCTATATTTGGAGTTTTGTAGATAAGAAGCCAATTGTCAACCATGTGATCGATTATAGAGACGCACCGGCAAAAACAGCACTTTCTGAGAAGATTTCAAAGGAACTAAAAAAACAAGGTTTTAAATTTGTAGGGCCTGTCTGTGTTTATTCCTTCCTTCAGGCAGCAGGTTTAATCAATGACCATGAAGATAGCTGTGCTTTTAAATAAACGAAACTACCGCTGAATTTTCAGCGGTAGTTTTTGATTTCATATTCGAGTGTTTGAATCAAGGCTGTTTCCTCAGTTAATGTTAGAAGTAAAAGTCCTTTTTCAATTAAGTTATCATCACCTTTGCAAATACCGAGACGTACCTGGGCAAAACCAAGGGAGTCGTATCGTTTAGTTTCTTTTGCCAAGTTTAGGAGTTCAAGTGTTACTTTCTCACACTCTACCTTGAAATTATTGTAAAGATAGAGTGTGGAACAATTTGTCAGTAGTTTCCTCTTAATAGGTTTAATATCAGCAAAATCTTGGTATTTTACAAGCTGGTTTAACATATTATCTATGACGAGCCTAAGGTTTTCAAGTGGGAAATAGAACAAGATAGCATTAAGCAACTGGAAATCTCTGTAGTACCAGTTATCTGCTTTTTCAAGATTTTCCCAAATCTTTTGAGCAGTCTGATTGAGAAGCTCATTGTGATTGTTGGGACCGTTCTCTCTTAGTTGGATCACCAAGGTCAATATATTATTAATAGATTCAATAGGAATATCATGAGTTGTTTCTAGATACTGTGTACAGAGTTTTTGAAGTTCCTCTAACTCTGCTGTACCAGTGATAGATAGAATTGTTGAAATCTGATTAAGAATTTCTTGTCGCTTACTTGGTTGATAGACATGGCAAATATAGTGAAATTCCTCAAGACTCATATTAATTTGGTCAAGAAGAAAAACCATATTTTCAATACTAGGTATAGATTGGCAAGATTCAAATTTTGACAAGCTAGTTCTAGAGATTTGATTAGCACAAACTTCCGTTTGAGATAGACCTTTAGATAGTCGGATTTCCTTGTAGATTTTTCCAAAATCCCATCTCATCAAGATACCTCCTAATTTAAATGTGAATAAAGTTTACAAAACATAAAACGATATTGCTTATATGCTAATATTATAACAAATAAATACAAAGGAGGTATGAAAATAAAACTCAAAATATTTGCGAATCTTGTAGTTTTTACGGTAATAGTAATCATATTAAAATTAATGAATGAAGGAATATTTCCGTGGAAATTATGATGATATACTTTTATATTTGGTTTATTTTCTTAGGAGGTTTAAAAATGAAAAAAGTGATAAAATTTATTAAGCGAAATATATTATTGATAGCAATAGTCACTACTCTACTAGGAACTTTTGCATACAATACTGTTTCCTCAATTCAAGTAGCTACAGTTGTTAACACTAAATATGAAATTCATTTTGTTTATGGAGGACGTAAAACGACATATAGCTGGAGACAATTACAGTATCGTAACAGTTTTAGATACACAACTACTAGTGTCAGAAGGGATTATGGTATAAATCCAGGATATTTTTATACCTACTATTACACCACATACTAGTTTTACGGTTAGTTAAATAAGGAGAGTGGTGCCATGAGAATGTCTTACTTTGAATTGAAACGATTTATTAATAATCCTAAAAATAGAATCTGTTTTATCTTTATTATTCTTCTAATCTTTGGATTGTCTTTGTTTCATCAATTAAATAATCAAAGCTCTGATAATGTAATTTTAGATAATGTAAGAATGAATCTTCAACAATCTCAACAAGAACTAGAAGTTTTAGAGCAAAAAGTGAAGGCGAATCCCTCAGATAGTGACTTATCCGAGAAACTAGAAGATGTAAAGACAGAAGTTGATATTATGTCTAAAGAAATCCTTGCTTTAGAAGATGATGCTCTAGATACTTTTATAGATTTAGAGCATGAGCTTGATTTGCATCGTTTACAATTGATTAGTCAAAAAGATTCAGAAGAGTATAAGGATATAAAAACAAGAATTGATTACTATGATGCTGTCAAAAGCTCAGGAGGATCTCCTAGTATATCGATTAATGATACAGAGGAGTCCATTTTTACGACTTTTAGTTCAATGATGTCATGGCTCTCTTCAACAACATTCTTTATTCTGTTTACTGTTCTTGTATCGGACCTAGTGAGCAGAGATTTAGAGAGTACTCAAGTCAGATTTTTCCAACTTATGGGAGGTAAAAAAGTTAGTCAGTTACTTTCTAAACTATTGGTAGCCGTTTTTGTTACATTTTTTCTTACGATTCTATGTTTTCTAGTGTTATTGCTTGTTAAAGGTTTTTTTACAGGATTTGGAATATGGAATTATCCTTATTTACTTATTGAGGGCACTATTGTTCCAATTTGGAAGATAGGAGTTAAGACGGTTTATATCTTTTTGATCAGCTTGATTTTTATAGCCAGCTTAGGTCAACTACTATCTCTTATTTTGAAAAAGAGTATTCTTATAATTGGAATGATCACAGTTATTTTGACCGGCTTTATGACCCTATCTATGGAGGAATGGTTTCAACCTTTTAAGGCATTCATCCCGATTGAGTATATGGGTTACGGTCAGATAGTTAATGACAGTAAATATCTTCCAGATAATCCAATAGTAATTGCAACTATTTATTTAGTCGGTTTGAGCATAGTATTTATGCTACTCTCTTGTTACCTTTATAAAAGATACACTTATAGAAAGGTTGGGAAGTAATGAAAGGATTAACGATTAAAAATATAACAAGTAGTACTTTTAATAAATTATCTTTTGACTTTCCTGCTACGGGATTGTATGGTCTAATTGGAAAAAATGGAGTAGGTAAGAGTACCCTATTTACGATTATCAACGGAGAAACTGAAATAAAGAAAAATGAAAAGTATTTATCTGTTGGAGGTGTAGCCTATATTCCCGATTTAAATATATTTGATAAGAACTTATCTGCGAATGACTATTTGAAATTATTATCTTCTTCAGAAAGAACTACATTTGAAAGCTCGCTAAAGCTAATGGGAGGTTCAGATTTTTTAAGCAGAAGAATCAGTAGCTATTCTTTAGGAATGAAGGAACTCTTTGCTTTACTATATCTATTATCTCTCCATCGAGAAGTAGTTATTCTAGATGAATTAATTGATGGTTTAGATGAGCAGAAGAGATTTAAAGCTTACGATTTGTTGAAGGAACATAGTCGTAATAAATTGATATTGCTCACTTCTCACAATTTATCGGAAGTATTTGAGAATTGCGATAGGGTCTATTTATTAAAAGAGAGCTCGTTAGTAGAAGTTGGCAGTCTGAGTGAGGCTCATTCAATAATAAATTAAAGAAAAAGCTTTCAACTTTTCGTAGTTGGAAGTTTTTTTGCTACAATAAGAGACGAAATACGAATAGTAAGGTAGGCGAGGAAAATGAAAGCTGAAATTATTGCAGTAGGAACTGAGATTCTGACAGGACAGATTGTGAACACTAATGCTCAATTTTTATCAGAGAAATTGGCTCAGTTAGGGATTGATGTCTATTTCCAAACAGCTGTTGGAGATAATACAGAGCGTTTGACAGAGGTCATTGATCTAGCATCACAACGCTCAGACTTGATTATTCTGTGTGGAGGTTTGGGTCCAACTGAGGACGATTTAACCAAGCAGACGCTAGCTGCCTACCTTGGACGTCCTCTTATTTTTGATGAGGAAGCCAGTCAGAAGCTGGATCGCTTTTTTGCTATGAGACCTGAGTACAGTCGTACGCCTAACAACGAACGTCAGGCCCAGTTGATTGAAGGATCAGTTCCTTTGCAAAATATTACTGGTCTTGCTGTTGGAGGATTTTTGGAAGTTGATGGGAGACACTATGTCGTTCTCCCTGGTCCCCCAAGTGAACTTAAGCCTATGGTGAATGAAAAGTTAGTACCACTTTTGTCTCAAGAAGGTGCTAAGCTATATTCACGTGTTCTGCGTTTCTTTGGGATTGGAGAGAGTCAGTTGGTAACTATTTTATCAGACTATATCGCTAATCAGACAGATCCTACCATCGCTCCTTATGCTAAAACAGGCGAAGTGACTCTTCGTTTGTCAACCAAGGCAAGAAGTCAAGGAGAGGCAGATGCTAAGCTAGATGCTTTAGAAGCGCAACTATTAGCCGTTAAAACCTTGGATGGTCAAAGCCTGAAAGATCTACATTATGGTTATGGTGACGAGAATAGCCTTGCTCAGGTCGTTTTTGAATTGCTAAAATCAAACGATAAGACAATCACAGCAGCAGAAAGTTTGACAGCAGGCTTATTTCAAGCATCGTTGGCAGACTTTTCAGGTTCTTCTCAGGTCTTTAATGGTGGTTTTGTGACTTATAGCATAGAAGAGAAGTCCAAAATGCTAGGCATTCCTCTGGAAGAGTTACAGGAACATGGTGTTGTTAGCAGTTTCACGGCTCAAAAAATGGCTGAAGGTGCTCGTTTGAAGACCAAGGCAGATATCGGTGTCTCCTTGACAGGCGTAGCTGGTCCTGGTGAATTGGAAGGGAAGCCTGCAGGAACAGTTTTCATTGGAATAGCGACTGCAGATGAGGTGACTTCAATAGAGGTCCTCATCGGAGGTCGTAGCCGCTCAGATGTTCGCTATATCAGTTGCTTACATGCTTTCAACTTAGTACGCAAAACTTTATTATAGTCTAAAGATTTGCTATAATAAGTAGGATGTATCTCTGAACAGAAAGGGAGAAAAATGGCAAAAAAAACAAAAAAATCAGAAGAAATTTCTAAAAAATTTGGCGATGAACGTCAGAAAGCACTTGATGATGCTTTGAAAAATATTGAAAAGGATTTCGGTAAAGGTGCAGTCATGCGTCTTGGAGAGCGAGCAGAGCAAAAGGTTCAAGTGATGAGCTCAGGTTCACTCGCTCTTGATATTGCTCTTGGAGCAGGAGGCTATCCTAAAGGACGTATCATCGAGATTTACGGTCCAGAGAGTTCAGGTAAGACAACTGTAGCCCTTCACGCTGTGGCACAGGCTCAAAAAGAAGGTGGTATCGCTGCCTTTATCGATGCTGAGCATGCCCTTGACCCAGCTTATGCAGCCGCTCTTGGTGTTAATATTGATGAGCTTCTCTTGTCTCAGCCTGATTCAGGTGAGCAAGGGCTTGAAATTGCAGGTAAATTGATTGATTCAGGAGCAGTTGATTTGGTCGTTGTCGACTCTGTTGCAGCTCTTGTTCCACGTGCTGAGATTGATGGTGATATCGGAGACAGCCACGTTGGTTTGCAAGCTCGTATGATGAGTCAGGCTATGCGTAAACTCTCGGCTTCTATCAATAAAACGAAAACCATTGCCATCTTTATTAACCAGTTACGTGAAAAAGTGGGTGTAATGTTTGGTAATCCTGAGACAACACCTGGTGGACGTGCCCTTAAATTCTATGCTTCTGTTCGTCTAGATGTTCGTGGTAATACACAAATCAAGGGAACTGGTGACCAAAAAGATCAGAATGTCGGTAAAGAAACTAAGATTAAGGTTGTTAAAAACAAGGTTGCTCCGCCATTCAAAGAAGCCTTTGTAGAAATCATGTATGGTGAGGGTATCTCGCGTACTGGTGAGTTGGTTAAAATCGCGACAGACCTTGATATCATTCAAAAAGCAGGTGCTTGGTACTCTTATAATGGCGATAAGATTGGTCAAGGTTCTGAAAATGCTAAGAAATACTTGGCAGATAACCCAGCTGTCTTTGAAGAGATTGATCACAAGGTCCGTGTTAAATTTGGTTTAATTGAAGATGATCAAGAGGTTGGTTCTGAACAACCAGTTGTAGAAGAGGCTGCACTACCGACAGATGAGCTAATTCTTGATTTAGAGAATGGCATTGAGATTGAAGAGTAATGATAGCCCGATTAGTTGGAAGGCTATCTGTAAGATAGTTTTTTGATAAAAAGTCAACTAAAAATGTAAAATAGGTCCAAAGACCTATTTTTTCATGGCTCATATCATGCTATACTATAGCTATCATGGGATAGAAAGTGAGAATGAACATGATTAAGATATATACGATTTCAAGTTGTACGAGCTGTAAAAAGGCTAAAACTTGGCTAAATGCTCATCAACTCCCTTATAAAGAACAGAACTTAGCGAAAGAACCTTTAACAAAAGAAGAAATTTTAGCAATTTTATCAAAAACAGAGAATGGTATCGAAAGTATTGTTTCGTCAAAAAACCGTTATGCTAAAGCACTAAATTGTGATATCGAAGAATTAAGTCTTAGTGAAATGATTGACCTTATTCAAGAGAATCCACGTATTTTAAAAAGCCCAATTTTGATTGATGATAAGCGTCTTCAAGTTGGCTACAAAGAGGACGATATCCGTGCTTTCTTACCACGTTCGATCCGTAGCGTGGAAAATACAGAGGCTCGTTTACGAGCAGCTCTCTAAGAAAATCCTTAGTTTTTCTAGGAAGGTGTTGGACCAAGGTGTTCAACGCCTTTTCTTTCCGACTGATTTGGGCTCTTTTTAATGATAAGAGGCTAGCTGTAGAAAAAACATTCTCCTAGTGTTGACTATGGGGATCGTAGTTGGTATTGATTGTAGAATACTTCCTTTTTTGATATAATACTGTGATAGTGAATAATGATTTAGTAGAAAGAAGGTGTAAGCATGGGATTTACAGATGAAACCGTAAGGTTTAACCTAGATGATAGCAATAAACAAGAAATTAGTGATACTCTCACTAATGTTTATCGCTCACTTGAGGAAAAAGGTTATAACCCAATTAATCAAATCGTAGGCTACGTATTAAGTGGTGACCCTGCTTATGTGCCTCGTTACAATGATGCGCGTAACCAAATTCGTAAGTATGAACGAGATGAAATCGTTGAAGAGCTTGTGCGTTATTATCTACAAGGAAATGGGATTGATATCAAATGAGAGTAATGGGATTAGATGTTGGTTCTAAGACAGTAGGTGTTGCTATAAGTGACCCACTTGGATTCACAGCACAGGGTGTTGAGATTATCAAGATTGATGAAGAAGCAGAAGAGTTTGGTTTTGAACGTCTAGCAGAGCTTGTTAAAGAGTACAAGGTAGATAAGTTTGTCTTAGGATTACCGAAGAATATGAATAACACTGAAGGTCCTCGTGTTGAAGCGAGCAAGTCCTACGGTGATAAGATTGCAAATCTTTTTGGGATTCCAGTTGATTATCAGGATGAGCGTTTGACGACTGTTCAAGCAGAACGTATGCTGGTCGAACAAGCAGACGTTAGCCGCGGAAAACGTAAGAAGGTTATCGACAAACTGGCAGCACAGCTTATTTTACAAAACTATCTAGATAGGATGTTTTAAGAAAAATCACTTAGACTAGTGACAAACGATATTAAGGAGATATAAAATGGCACATAATCACGAACATGAAGCAGAAGTTATCACATTGGTTGATGAACAAGGAAATGAAACACTTTTTGAAATTTTATTGACAATCGATGGTAAAGAAGAATTTGGTAAAAACTATGTTCTTTTGGTACCAGCAGGTGCTCAAGAGGATGACAATGGTGAAATCGAAATTCAAGCTTACTCATTTACTGAGAATGAAGATGGTACAGAAGGTGACCTTCAGCCAATCCCAGAAGATTCAGATGTTGAATGGGATATGATTGAAGAAGTCTTCAACAGCTTCCTTGATGAGGAATAAGATGCTAAAATCTAAGCTTCGGCTTAGGTTTTTTATTTTCGAATAGTTCATATAAGGAGGACTTATATGACATTAAAGGAAAACCTAACCCCAAAAGAACTCAAGCAGTTGCGAGACTATCATGCTAAAAAATACCATTCTTTTAGAGAAATCATGGCTTACTGTAGTCTTTTGGAAAAATTGACTAAACTGTAGTTTCTGATATACTGGAAGTAATAGAATTCAAGGAGAATTAACTTAACATGGCATCAGATTTTTCAACTGATATGAACTCAGGTAACTACAGCCGTTCACGGAAATCAGTTAATCAAACAGGTAAGAAGACAGAAGGTGTGTCGGTAACAAAGCTAAATAGTCCAAAAGCTAAGGGATGGCATCGTTTTTTGATTTTGGTGTTCAGCTTAGTTCTAGCGAGTTTGACTATAGCTGTTCCAGCTTTAACAGATTTGGCAAATAGTATTCAATCGCAACATTTATATACTGGATTGATGTTTTCACGAGGACATTTGCCTTATACGGAAATATTCGCTACCGGTGGTTTTCTTTACTACAGTTTGATTGCTTTGGCTTACCACTTGGGATCTACCCTGTGGTTGGTTGTGGTAGCCTTTTTGTTTTTCTACATTTCAGGCCTCTACCTTTATCGTATCATAGCCTATCTTACAGCTAAGGAAAAATTTGCCTCTGGCGGGGTTTGTTTATTTTACATGTTGAACCTCTCATTAGGATTTGGCGGTCTATACCCAATCCAATTTGCAATGCCTTTTGTATTGATAGCTTTGTGGTTCCTAGTGAAATACTTTATAGGAAAAACAACTGATGAAGCTTTTATTCTTTATGGAATTACTTGCGCTTTAGCTATTCTTTTTGATGCCCGTACAATTATTTTTTGGTTGCTATCCTTAATCGCTATTATTATCTACAATATCAGTCAGAAGCACTGGTTAAAAGGTATTTATCAAACCCTTTGTTTGATTTTCGGTTTCTTGTTGATTATCTATAGCGTTGGTTATTTCATTTTTAATCTACAGATTACCTCGGATTATCTATCAGAAACGGTTAGTTATTACCTTACTCATCTTGGGTTGACGAGAAGTAATCTTTATTTGACACTTCTTTTTCAACTTGTTTTAGCACTTGCCTCTGGTTTAGTAATGGGACTTTTGACCTACAGAAAACATATGAGTGGCAAGGTTTCAGATAAAGAGATTAAACTCATTATCTTTGTAGCAACTATCCTATATCTGATTTACGCTGTCTTTTCACGTTCATTTGATACTTACTATCTATTATACGTATTGCCATTTGCTTTAATATTATCTAGTCTGAGAATCAATGATGAGCACGAACTATCTTTGACGCGGACTTCTCACCGTCGCTTAAAACCAGTTGACTTACAGACAAAATTTATAACTGCTTTTTTAACGTCAGGCTTTTTATTACCTTTGTTAGCCATTGTATATGGCATAACGTCTCCGTTGGCTGCCTATGTGGTTAATATACCTATCAATACGGAGCGTACGACGATAGCACGTTATATCGGTAAGGAGAATGGGACAGAGAATACTATTTATGTTTGGGATAGCTCAGCTAAAATTTATAGACAAAGCAAGACAAAATCTGCTTCAAAATTTGTCTTACCAACCAATAACACAGCAGATAAAACTAATTACTCAAATCTACAGGATCATTTGATTCAAGATTTGGCTAGTTATGTTGTTGTGAATCAGTCTGAAGAGTTGCCATCATCAGTTAAGAATAACCTCAAGAAAAATTATGATAAGGTGTCTGTTGAGAAAGTTTCTCACTTCACGATTTATAAGAAAAAATAAGTTGAAATCAATATATTGTGGTAAAATTTACATATCACCACAATATATTGATTTTTTTAGGTGCTTGTACTATAATGGATGGCGAGGTGATGAAATGTCTAAATATGAAAAGGGATCTACACAGACACAAACTATAGTCGTTATCAAGCGTGATGGACGCCATGTTAGGTTTGATAGAGATAAAATCTATGATGCTTTGTTAAAGGCTGCTAGCCAGATAGAGACTTCACCAAGGTTAGAAGCTAAGTTACAGGGTGTCTGTGATCGTGTCGTGGCAGAGATAAGGGAACGTTTTAGTACAGATGTTAAGATCTACGAGATTCAGAGCATTGTAGAGCATGAGTTGTTAGAGTCTGATGAAGTCACGTTAGCGCAGGAATACATTAATTATCGTACAAAACGTGATTTTGAACGCCGTCAGGCAATGGATATCAATGTTACGATTGATCAGTTGCTTCATAAGGACCAGACGCTGGTTCATGAAAATGCAAATAAAGATAGTAATGTCTTCAACACTCAACGTGATTTGACCGCAGGTATTGTGGGTAAGTCGATTGGTTTAAAACTATTACCCCCTCACGTGGCAAATGCCCATCAAAAAGGAGATATTCATTATCATGACCTAGATTATAGTCCATACACGCCTATGACAAACTGTTGTTTGATTGATTTTAAAGGAATGCTAGCCAAGGGATTTAAGATTGGTAATGCAGAAGTGGAAAGTCCTAAGTCTATTCAAACAGCGACAGCTCAGATTTCTCAAATTATCGCCAATGTCGCTTCAAGCCAATATGGTGGTTGTACGGCAGATCGTATTGATGAATTTTTAGCTCCTTATGCAGAGCTTAACTACCGTAAGCATTTGACAGATGCTGAGAAGTGGGTAGCAAGCGAGAATCATGAAGCTTATGCGCGTGAGAAGACTCAGAAAGATATCTATGATGCCATGCAATCTTTGGAGTATGAAATTAATACTCTTTTCACCTCAAATGGTCAGACACCATTTACATCCTTGGGGTTTGGATTGGGGACGTCATGGTTTGAACGTGAGATTCAAAAAGCTATTTTAACAATTCGTATCAAGGGATTGGGCTCAGAGCATCGCACAGCTATTTTCCCTAAACTTATCTTTACCTTGAAACGCGGATTGAATTTAGAGCCAGGAACGCCGAATTATGATATTAAAGAATTAGCTCTTGAATGTGCTACTAAGCGGATGTACCCTGATGTTTTATCCTACGATAAAATTATTGATTTAACGGGCTCTTTTAAGGCACCTATGGGATGCCGTTCCTTTTTACAAGGATGGAAGGATGAAGAGGGAACCGAAGTTAATTCAGGGCGTATGAATCTTGGAGTAGTCACGGTTAACCTACCTCGGATAGCTCTAGAAGCAAAAGGAAATCTGAATAAGTTTTGGTCACTATTTGAAGAGCGTATGGAGATTGCTAAGGATGCTCTTGCCTATCGTGTTGAGCGTGTCAAAGAAGCGACACCAGCCAATGCTCCTATCCTATACCAGTATGGTGCATTTGGGAAAAGGCTATCTAAGTGTAGCAGTGTTGATGAGTTGTTTAGAAATCGCAGAGCAACAGTCTCTCTAGGCTATATTGGTTTATACGAAGTTGCAACTGTTTTTTATGGTAGTAATTGGGAGAGTAATCCTGTAGCCAAAGACTTTACGGTAGATATTATTAGTCAGATGAAAGCTTATTGTGAAGCTTGGTCAGCTGAATATGGCTATCACTTCTCCGTTTATTCTACCCCATCTGAGAGTCTGACAGACCGTTTTTGTCGCTTAGATACTGCAAAGTTTGGTATTATCCCAGACATTACAGACAAGGAATACTATACTAATAGCTTCCATTATGATGTCCGAAAAAATCCAACGCCGTTTGAAAAACTGGAGTTTGAGAAGGTCTATCCTGAGGCTGGTGCTAGCGGTGGTTTTATTCATTATTGCGAGTACCCTGTACTGCAACAAAATCCAAAAGCTTTAGAAGCTGTGTGGGATTTTGCCTATGATCGTGTTGGCTATTTGGGGACCAATACACCGATTGATCATTGTTACCAATGTGACTTTGAGGGAGATTTTGAACCAACCGAGCGTGGTTTCAAATGTCCGAACTGTGGCAATACAGATCCTAAAACAGTCGATGTGGTTAAACGTACCTGTGGTTATCTTGGTAACCCCCAGGCTCGTCCGATGGTTAATGGTCGTCACAAGGAAATTTCTGCCCGCGTCAAACATATGAATGGGTCGACTATTATGGTATCGGGTCATTAGAAAAAAGTTGTAGGACTTGAAAGACTTATCAACAGATGCTATGCTAGAAGGACAGATGAGATAATAGAAAGGAGATTTGTTGTGGGAAAATACCAACTTGATTATAAAGGTATGCAGCAAGTTGATCGTTTCCATGAGAAACATTCAATTGCCAAAACAGACAAGAAAGCGCGTGTTCAAGCACTTTTGAAAAAAGCAGGTCAGAAGAAATAAAAGGTCTGTGGAGAGGAGATAAGATGCTTGAGTTACGTCGCCCAAATGAAGCAGATAGAGATACTGTCCTAGATATGATGGCAGAATTTGAAGAGCTAGAGTCAGCCCACGATGGTGGCTTTTGGCCAAGTGAATCGTTTTGTTATGAGGAATGGATTGCAGCAAATTTGGATGCTGAAATGGGCATTGGCATTCCCCAGCATTGGGTACCTTCTATTCAGTTTGTTGCCTTTGATGAGCATGGAAAGGCTCTGGGCTTCCTTAGTTTACGCCTGCGTCTGAATGATCATCTGCTTGCTCACGGAGGGAACATAGGCTACTCTGTTAGACCTAGTCAAAGGGGCCAGGGTTACGCCAAGAGTATGCTTAAACAAGCTATTGAGATTGCTGCTTCTAAAAATATCACTAGGCTACTGGTTACATGTCATAAAGATAATGCTGCCAGTCGTTCTGTAATTTTAGCAAACGGTGGTCAACTAGAGGATGTCAGGGATGGTACAGAGCGCTACTGGATAGAAAAGAGGTCCTGATGAATAATCCAAAACCACAAGAATGGAAGAGTGAAGAACTCAGTCAAGGTCGTATCATTGATTATAAGGCCTTTAACTTTGTAGACGGTGAAGGGGTTAGGAATTCTCTTTACGTAGCTGGTTGCATGTTTCATTGTGAAGGCTGTTATAATGTTGCCACATGGTCTTTTAACGCTGGCATTCCTTACACAGAGGTTTTGGAAGAGCAGATTATGATGGACCTTGCTCAACCCTATGTTCAAGGTTTAACATTACTAGGGGGAGAGCCTTTTCTAAATACTGGAATTCTACTTCCCTTAGTAAGACGCATTCGTCAAGAACTCCCAGAAAAAGATATTTGGTCTTGGACAGGATACACTTGGGAAGAGCTACAGCAGGAAACAGATGATAAATTAGAGTTATTGCATTTGATTGATATCTTAGTAGATGGTCGATTTGATCGGACTAAAAAAAATCTAATGCTCCAGTTTAGAGGTTCTTCTAATCAGCGTATCATTGATGTTCAGAAATCCTTAACTCAAGGACAGGTGGTTATTTGGGAAAAATTGAATGATGGTAATCACTCCTATGAACAAGTGAGTCGAGATGACTTAATATAATAAAGGCTCTTCGTCAACTGTAGTGGGTTGACTTATAATCAGCAGCGAGAGAGAATCAGATTGGTTCTCTCTTTTTGCATGTTTAAAGCGATGAGAAT
>NZ_JAFBEI010000047.1 GCF_016908655.1 Streptococcus saliviloxodontae | reverse complement strand
CTCGTATATTGTTAATTTATCTTCATACGTTAATTTCATCAAAAAACACCCCATTCGTTAGATTTTGTGTCTAACTTTTGGGGTGCAGTTCACTATAAAGTGATGCTTTTTAATACGTCAGGCAATCAAAGCCTAAAATAAGAAACCATGCTACCCTCTTCTAGTTTTTTCATGCCAAATTTTTGATAAAAATGATTATCAACTGGGTCTTCTAGGTCAGTATTGACTTGAAACATACGGACATGGGCATATTTATCCCAAATGGTTTGAAAAAGTTGGCTTCCCAGACCTTGTTGCTGATAGGCTTTAGCTACAATCAAATCTTGCACCATAAGGATATGTTCGCCATCTCCCACACAACGAATAAAACCAACTAATTTTGCACCATCAAAAACACCTAAGATGTCTAAACTCTGATCAAAAGCCTTTGTTAACTGCCTAGTATTTCCTAAATAGTTGGTCCATCCCATCTCAGCGTAAATGGTCTCTACACGACTGATTTGCTCAGACCCAAATGATTGAAAGTGAATCATTGCCATCCCCCTAAAGCTATTATACCAAAAAAGTAGCCCCTAGGACTACTTTTATTATTTTATTGAATAGCTTAACCCGTCTAGAACCGTCAAGATTGTCAATTTTTAGACAATACCTTGTGCTGACATAGCTTCTGCAACTTTAAGGAATCCTGCGATGTTAGCACCTACAACAAGGTTACCTTCTTGACCGAATTCTTTAGCTGCAGCAGCTGAGTTTTCATAGATACCTTTCATGATATCGTAAAGTTTACCATCAACTTCTTCGAATGTCCATGACGTACGTCCGCTATTTTGTGCCATTTCAAGAGCTGAAACCGCAACACCACCAGCGTTTGCTGCTTTGGCAGGACCAAATGAAACGCCTGCGTTAAGGAATACGTCGATAGCTTCAAGAGTTGAAGGCATGTTAGCACCTTCAGAAACTGCGATAACACCGTTAGCAACAAGTGTTTTAGCTTGTTCTTCGTTCAATTCATTTTGAGTTGCACATGGGAAAGCAAGATCTGCTTTGATATCCCAGATTGAACCTTCGCCAGCTGCAGTAAATGTAGCGTTTGGACGAGCGTTTGCGTATTCTACGATACGAGCACGTTTAACTTCTTTAAGGTCTTTAAGAAGCTCAACATCGATACCATCTGGATCGTAAACGAAACCTGATGAATCTGAACATGCAACAGCTTTAGCGCCAAGTGCGTGAAGTTTTTCGATAGCATAGATAGCAACGTTACCTGAACCAGAGACAAGAGCTACTTTACCGTTGAAGTCTTCGCCACGAGCTTTAAGCATTTGTTCTGCAAAGTAAACAGCACCGTAACCAGTTGCTTCTGTACGAGCAAGTGAACCACCCCATGTCAAACCTTTACCAGTAAGGACACCAGTGTATTCGTTGCGAAGACGTTTGTAGTAACCGTAAAGGTAACCAATTTCACGTCCACCAACACCGATATCACCAGCAGGTACGTCAGTATCAGCACCGATGTGTTTGCTAAGTTCAGTCATGAAGCTTTGGCAGAAACGCATGATTTCGTTGTCTGATTTACCTTTAGGATCAAAGTTTGATCCACCTTTACCACCACCGATTGGTTGACCAGTCAATGAGTTTTTAAAGATTTGTTCGAAACCAAGGAATTTGATGATTGATTGGTTTACTGATGGGTGGAAACGAAGACCACCTTTGTAAGGTCCGATTGCTGATGAGAATTGCACACGGAAACCACGGTTTACTTGAACTTGACCTTTGTCGTCAACCCATGGTACACGGAATGATACGATACGTTCTGGTTCTACCAAACGTTCAAGAAGATTTTCTTCGATGTATTTTGGATATTTGTCAAATACTGGAACAAGTGATGCAAATACTTCTTCAACCGCTTGAAGGAATTCTGCTTCGTGTCCGTTTTGAGCTTTAACTTTTTCAAAAACGCTATCTACGTACTGTTTACCTGTTGTCATAAATTAAATCCTCCGACAAATGAATTGACGTAATTTGTTATTACATGGAATAGTATAAATTTTCTGAATATTTTTGTCAAGGATTTTTTTGAAACTTTTTTTCAGAACTTTCAATTAAATGTTACTTTTTCTAACATACAATGGCTGTTGAAGTCTCGAAAAATCCACTACGAAAGCAATGGCTGCGTTTTCAAAATGAGTATCGTTTTTGTTTAAAAGTCACAGTTTTCTATTATTTTTTGAATTTAGTTTTTTTACTATTTTTCTTTACAAAAGGATTAAGCTATGGTATCATCAATTTAGTAAATTTACTATTTTCAAGAAAAGAGGTCTTTGATAATGAAAAGACAACAACTGAATGGCAAACATATCGGTATCGTTTTTGGTACTTTTGCCCCCATGCATATCGGTCATGTTGATCTTATTACCAAAGCAAAGCGTCAAACAGACCAAGTCTTAGTTATTGTCAGTGGTAGAAATGACGCCACTGACCGCGGAACAAAAGCCGGTCTGTCACTCAATCGTCGCTTTCGCTATGTCCGAGAAGTTTTTTATGACGATGATCTGGTCACTGTTGATAAATTAGATGAAAAAGGAATGCCTACCTACCCTGATGGATGGCTACCTTGGTCTGATGCCTTGAAAAAACTCATCCATAAAAATCTATCTCACTTTGAGAAACTGACAATTTTTATAGGAGAAAAAGAATACATAGCTCCGATTAAGTCTTTCTTCCCAGAAGCAGAGATTGAACTAGTCAAACGCTCTACTATTGCTATCTCTGCAACTGAGATTCGTGAAGACCCTCTAGCCAACTGGCGATTTATCACCAAGCCATTTCGTCGCCACTTTACACGCAAGGTCCTTGTTGTTGGGTCTGCGAGTGGGGGCAAAACGACCCTCGTCAAAGATTTAGCTAGAACTTACAATGCTCCAGCTTCATTGGAGTACGCTCGCACTTACCAAGAAAAGTACAATGTTAGGGATGATGAATTAGATACGAATGACTACATCCATCTCTTGACTGATCAGTACGCTCAGACAGCTGATATCATTGACGGTGGTCAACACCAAGGCTTAGTCTTTGCAGATACAAACTCTACTGTCACTAAAGTTTATATCGATTATTATCTTAAAGAGAGCATCAGCCAAGAGGAGTTTGATATGTTGGATCGTCTCTACCAAGTGACACAAGCCCGTGAAAAATGGGACCTTATCTTTCTTATCTTGCCTAAGTCGAACTATGTCGATGATGGTTTTAGGGACATGACGATGGCTGATGAGGAGACGAGGGATTGGTTTACACAACATCTCTTAAAACTTCTTGAACCATTTAAAGACAAACTTGTCATTCTAGGGACTTCAAGTAATCCAGAGACATTTTTTGCAGACAACTACCACCAAGCTAAAAAAGAAATTAAAAACCGCTTACACATTGATATTTAAAGGAGTTTACCATGTTTGAACAGTTCATAAGAAAACAAAAAAATACCTTCCAACAAACTGTTGAAGGCTATCACTATATGGCGTTGAAAGCTAAAGACCTCGGATTTAGTGAGGTTTGCCGTTTGATTTGGAAGGATCTTTTCGCTAATCGTTCTCTATTTGAATGGATTTACCTCATCGTCTTATCTAGCATCCCACTTGTATTGGAAGTTACTCTAGATACAAAACAACATGATTGGCTAGGCTTGATTGCAAGTTGGACTGGTATTGTTTGTGTTATCTTTGTTAATGAGGGGCGGGTTTCCAACTATTTCTTCGGACTCATCAACTCACTCATTTATCTCTATCTCTGCCTAACTGCCAAGGGTGGAGCCTTTTACGGTGAGGTTTTCACAACAGTCTACTTTACCATTATGCAACCAATCGGACTCTTTCTATGGCTAAATGCTAGTCGCTTTAAACAAGAAGAACAACAATTTGTCGTTCGTTCCCTAGACGCCAAAGGTTGGATTAAGAACCTAGTTCTCACTTTAGTAACTTGGCTCTTTATGGGCTATGCCTACCAATCAATCGGCTCTAACCGTCCATTTCGTGATAGCATCACTGACGGAACGAACGTAACTGGACAATTGCTCATGAGTGGATACTACTGGGAGCAGTGGCTCTTTTGGATTGCCACAAATGTCTTCTCAATCTATCTTTGGTGGGGAACTAGTATCCACATGCAAGGCATGTACTGGGTTTACTTGCTTAACTCCTGCTATGGATGGTATACTTGGAGTAAGGAAGCTAAAAAACTAGCATCCTAATCTTACAGGAGGTATCCCATGTCTAAAGATTTTGAATCGACAGGAAGTGAAGAGGACTTTCTAAAAATCTACAAAAATGTAGAAAGTCAAAAGTATCCTCGTCCCTCGGTAACCGTTGATAGTGTCATTTTTAGGTACTATGAGGGTAAGGTGCAGTTGCTATTGATCAAGCGTAAGAATCATCCTTTTCAGGGAAAATATGCCTTGAGTGGCGGTTTTGTCAACGAGCAAGAAGATTTGGACCATGCTGTGATGCGAGAAATCTACGAAGAGACGCATGTGCAATTACAGAAAAATCAAATTGAACAATTGTTGACGATTGGGACACCTTACCGAGATCCTAGAGCTTGGACAATCAGTGTTGCCTACCTGTGCTACCTCCATTATAAAGATAGTCAAAATATCATGGCTGGAGATGATGCTGCCTCCACTCACTGGATCAATCTTGTCAACAAGGAAGGCAGGATTGAACTATGGGATGAAAAAGAGCAACTTTCATCAGATGATCTAGCTTTTGACCATTGGCAACTCATTGAAACTGCGGTCACTCGAATAAAAGGACGTCTTGAGTATTATCCTACTATTCTCCAAATTATGCCAGAAGAAGAAACCTTATCGGCTTTCCGCTTACTCTTTGCAACTTTTAATCCCTCTTACGCTAAGATGGATTCAACAAATTTTTTGCGTCGCTTTAAATACCTTTTTACAAAAACAGGACGAAAAAAAGCAACACGTACTAAAAAAGCTGCCACTTACACCTATACAATCAAGCCACTTTAAAGAGTGGGAAAGAAGGTTAATTATCTGTTCTAATCAACTGCTGCCTTAAACAGCGATGTCTCAAAGAGTTCAGTTCTTTGTTTTAGCCTCTTTTTCGCTTTGATTGTCTAAAATTGATGTTCACCTTATCGATTACTTATTTAAAGGAGTTTATTTATGAAATGGTTTCCATTAACCACGGGTATCCTAGTCACATTTACAGGGATTTACCTCTTTTTACACCCTGCAGTCGTGACAGCAACACTTGCTTGGCTGTTCGCTTTGGTTATGTTTATTTCAGGCATCTCAGCATTGGTGTCTTATGGTAAGAGCCAAAATAAACACATTTTACAACTTGTTCAAGCTGTGATTTCCATTATTTTTGGACTCATCCTTCTATCAAGCAACACTTGGGCACTATCAAATATTGCCGTTACTATCTTAGCCTATTGGCTTTTGATCACAGCTATCGTGCAATTCGGACACGCTAATCGTCTCCAAAAACTTGGTTTTCCTAATAAACCACGTCTTACAATCGCTATAACTGCCCTGATTTTTGCTCTCTTGCTATTTTCAGCACCCTTCTTCTCAGCAGCTGTTATCGGACGCTTTGTGGCTGTCATTATTTTAATTGTGGGTGTTTCGACAATATCATTCTTCTTCCGCATGTAAACCATCTGATAGGATTGCTTCTTGTGATGACTAAACTAAAAAAGGCTTGGACCATGTCCTTGCCTTTTTATTGTTACTCTTGTTTTGCAAATTGGCTCATATAAAGATCATAATAGAAACCTTTTGCTTCTAACAGACTTTCATGAGTCCCTTGTTCCATGATCTGACCTTGGTTTAGCACCAAAATCTTATCTGCTTCCTGAATGGTTGACAAACGGTGAGCAATGACAAAGCTTGTACGTCCTTGCATGAGGCGTTTCATAGCTTTTTGAATCAGCAATTCTAGACGAGTATCAACTGATGATGTCGCTTCGTCCAAAATCAAAATCTTAGGATCAGCTAAGAGGGCACGCGCAATGGTCAACAGCTGCTTCTGACCAAGAGAGATATTGCTTGATTCTTGATTCATTTCCATATTATAACCACCTGGAAGCGTGCGAATGAAGTGATCAACATTGGCTGCCTTAGCAGCTTCAACAATCTCATCGTCGCTAGCATCTAGACGACCAAAGCGTAGATTCTCCTTGATGGAAGCTTCGTAGAGCCAAGCGTCTTGAAGTACCATTCCAAACTGACTGCGATAAGCTTGACGTGACAGCTGACGGATGTCATGCCCATCCACAGTAATGGCACCACCAGTCACATCATAAAAGCGCATGAGTAAGTTGATCAGTGTGGTCTTACCTGCCCCTGTCGGTCCAACAATGGCAATCATCTGACCAGGCTCAACCTCCAAATTGAAATCCTGAATAAGAGGCTTACCATCAACGTATTGAAAGTCAACGTGGTTGAAAGTGACTTGACCTGTGAGGTTAGCATCAAGTTCATCAGTCTCTTCTGCTAATTCCTCAGTCTCATCAAGGACTTGGAAAATACGCTCTAACGAAGAGTTTGCTGATTGAAGCATACCTGCTAATTGGGTCAATGTTTGGATAGGTTGACCAATCTGCCAGAGGTATTGAACAAAGGCTTGGAGGTTTCCGATAGCCAATTGACCTGCGATAACCTTGAGCCCACCCCATACGGCAATAATCAGATAAGAGATATCCGAAATAGCGTGTAAAACAGGCATCATAATCCCAGAGATGAAACTTGCTCTAAAATCCACCTCTTGCAGTTCGTCCGTAATCTGCGTAAATTGTTGAGCAGATGCTTCTTCACGTCCATACAATTTGATAACGTTGAAACCTGTGAGATTTTCTTGAACAAAGCCATTCATATCTCCCAAAACCTTAGCTTGGCGTTTGAAATAGGGCTGTGATTTTTTAAGAATAAATTGTGCTGACAAATAAGTGATTGGCATAGAAAGGATAACAACAATGGCCAACTGGCTATTGAGGTACAAGACCATACCAACAACTAGAATCAAAGTCATCACAGCATTGATAACCTGCAAGAGTGACTGTTGCAAGGCGTTGGACACCGTTTCAACATCAGATGTGAAACGCCCCAGCATGTCACCAAACTGGTGTTTGTCAAAATAAGATACTGGGAGACGATTCACCTTGTGACTCAAGTCTGAACGCAAGTCACGAATGGTGCTTTGTACCGCCTTGGTAATGTAGAAGTTAGAACCGTAAGAACCAACCTCATAAAAGAGGGCACGAACGGCATAAATTCCTAACAATAGAGCGATATACTTGCTGTCAATATGTGCACCTGCGACACCTTGTATCATAGCCGTCACATCCTTGGTCAAGGCTGTAATGACCAAACCAAGAACAAAAGGCTCTAACACGTTCATGACAACACTTAATATCTTGAGCGTAATGGCTAGAAAAAGTGCTGCTTTGTAGTGTTTCAAGTAGGACCAGAGACGGATAAAGACATGTTGTGGTTTCATATTAATTTTCCTCCGTCAGTGATTGATTTTTGAGTTGAGATTTGGCGATTTCACGATAAATGTCATTGCTTGCCATCAATTCATCGTGTCTACCACGCCCAACGATATTACCTTCATCAAGGACGATGATTTGGTCAGCATCCATAATGGTTCCCACACGCTGAGCGACAATCAGAACTGTTGCATCCTGCGTGACTTCCTTGAGACGGCTGCGCAGAGTTGCATCCGTCTTGTAATCTAAGGCTGAGAAAGAATCATCAAAGATATAGATATCTGGCTTTTTGACCACAGCACGAGCGATGGACAGGCGTTGTTTTTGACCACCAGACAGATTGGCACCGCCTTCTGCCAAGTGCGTATCATAGCCTTCTTCGCGACTGGCGATAAACTCCTTAGCCTGAGCCACATCAGCCGCTTGGTCTAGGTCGGCTGCACTGGCATCACTTTTACCGTACTTGAGATTTTCTTCGATTGTTCCGGTAAATAGCAGCGCTTTTTGCGGAATAAAGCCAATCTTCTGACGAAGTGCTTTCAGATTATAATCTCTGACATCCACCCCATCGACCAAAATTTTTCCAAGAGTGACATCATAGAAACGAGGAATCAAATTGACCAGTGACGATTTTCCAGAACCAGTAGATCCGATAAAAGCTATGGTCTGACCTGGCTTGGTCTCGAAAGAGATGTTATGAAGAACAGGAGATTCTGTCTCACCTGGATAAGCAAAAGTGACATTTTGGAATTCAAGATAGCCACGCTTGTCTGTCTCGGTCACGCCATTTTCATTGGGATTGATGGAAATAGACATAGCCATTACTTCCTCAATACGACTAGCTGAAACGGCTGTTCGAGGATACATGGTGAAGAGGTTGGCAAACATCAAGAATGAAAAGAGGGCATGGAAACTGTACTCGATAAAAGCAACCAGATCACCGATTTGAATGGTCTGTGCTGCCAAAGGAGCAAGAGCGAACCAAACAATCGCCACAATCATAGCAATGATAATCTGCACAAAAAGAGGCTCCGTCAAACCTGTTAAGGTAAAGAGACGACGCGATGTATCAGCATAAGCCTCGTTTTCTTGACGGAAACGCTCTTCTTGAAAATCTTCACGCGCGAAGGCACGAATAACGCGCAAGCCAATCAAATTTTCACGGACATACTGATTGATTTTATCCAAGGTTTTCTGTTGCTTCTCAGACAAAGGTCTGGTTTTGAGAGCCACATAGACCACTACCACAACAAGGAAAGGCATAAAGACCGCTACCGTCCAAGCTAAAGATGGACTGGTCACAAAAATCATGACCAAGGAGAAAATCATCATCAAAGGAGTGATAATTCCCATTCGTAAAGACTGCTCTGCAAATTGCATCAAGACAAAAGCATCGCTAGTCATACGTGTTACCAAAGAAGAGACACCGATTTTTTCGTACTCATGATGCGAGTAGGTCTGGAGCTTAGCGTACATATCATTACGCAAAAGACGCACCATATTAGTCGTCAAACGACCTGACGCATACGACAAGGTGATGCGTCCGACAATCCCTGCCACAACAACAACCCCCATGATAATCGCCCAGTAGGTCAGGGCTTGAGTATCCTTAGGGTTAATAGCTTGGTCAATCATGCGTGCCAGAACAGTCGGCAAACCAAGATTGACCACAACGAACAAGAAACCACCCAATAGGTCTAATGCTAGCCATTTGGGGTACTTCTTGAGGTAAGACCAAATAAGGTTCATTGTTTTTCCTTTCTATATGATACAAAACGGTTTATTAGCCCAGCTAGTATTCCTTAAGCTTACTGACTAAGCACCCTTTTACCAAAACTTAACCTTCCAACTCACTCAAATACTCGTAACGCTCATACTTTTCAAGCAGAAGCTCATTTTTCTCATCCAGCTCTTTTTGCAGGTCGCTAAGCTTGGTGAAGTCCGACCCACAAGTCTGCATGTCTTCTTCGATGGCTCCGATACGCTCCTCAAGCGTCTCAATCTCAGCCTCAATGGTCGCCCACTCCTGCTTTTCAAAGTAGCTCATGCGCTTTTTCTCTTCTTTGACCTTCTCAGCCTTTGGCGTTTCTTTCTTTTGTTCCATAGCGGAGCTATTTTCCAAGAAAGCCTTCTCATCCAGATAGTCTGTGTAGTTGCCGAAGAACTCACGCACACCACCTTGTTCAAAAGCCAAAATCTTGTTGGCAACCTTGTCCAAGAAATAACGGTCGTGACTAACAGTGATGACAGGTCCAGAAAAACCAGCCAGGAAGTTCTCAAGCACCGTCAAGGTTGCGATGTCAAGGTCGTTGGTCGGCTCATCTAGAAGAAGAACATTTGGCTTTTCGATAAGAATCTTGAGCAGATAAAGGCGTTTTTTCTCCCCACCAGATAGTTTCGTAATCTGTGTGCCGTGGGTCGAACGTGGGAAGAGAAACTGCTCTAGCAATTCGGTCACGCTGGTTGATCCGACACTTGTTTTCACTTCGTCAGCGACTTCTTGCAGGTAAGTGATGACGCGTTTGCTCTCGTCCATGTCCTTGATTTGCTGAGAAAAATAACCGATGCGAATGGTCTCTCCGATGTCCAGTTTCCCAGCAGTCGGTGTCAAGTCTCCGTTAATCAGGTTGAGAAGGGTCGATTTGCCGACACCGTTATCTCCGACAATCCCGATACGATCCTTGTTTTGAATAATCAGGCTGAAGTCTTTGAGGATTTCTTTACCATCGTCATAAGCAAAACAAACAGTTTCAAAATTGACCACTTTCTTTCCGATACGGCTGGTTTCAAAGTTGATTTCAAGATTACTGTTGTCAGTAGCTTGATGCACCTGTCCTTTGAGGTCATGGAATCGGTTGATACGGGCTTGTTGCTTGGTCGCGCGGGCTTGTGGTTGTGTTCGCATCCAGGCTAGCTCTTGCTTGTAGAGTTGTTTCTTCTTGTGCAGGCTAGCTGCATCACGCTCATCCTGCTCTGCTTTCAAACGCACATAGTCCTGATAATTGCCCTGATACTCAATCAAGCTGGCTCTGTCCAATTCAAAAATACGCGTTGCCACATTGTCCAAGAAATAACGATCGTGGGTGATAAAAAGAACGGTCTTCTTAGAAGTTTTTAGAAAGTTGGTCAGCCAAGCGATGGTATCAATATCCAAATGGTTGGTCGGCTCGTCCAAAAGTAGCAAGTCAGCATCGTTCAAGAGGACTTGAGCCAACTGCACACGACGACGAAGACCACCAGACAGGTCACCAACCTTCTGTGTCAAGTCAGAAATGCCCAACTTAGACAGAACGGTCTTGACTTCACTTTCGATCGACCAAGCATCTAAAGAATCCATCTCAGCCATGACTTTTTCGAGCTTGGCTTGATTTTCTTCTGAATAGTCAGCCATCAAACGTTCGTAATCGCGAATGAGTACCATTTCACGCAAGTCCGATGACAAAACCGTATCCAGCACGGTCTTGCTGTCATCAAAGTCAGGCTCCTGCGTCAAATAGGCAATCTTGTAATCATTAGCCTTGATAAAGGGAGAAATATCGCCATCAAAACCAATCTTGTCCGCAATCACATCCAACAAGGTCGTCTTACCCGTTCCATTGACACCGATAATCCCAATTCGATCCAAATCATGAATAATGAATGAAATTTCCTTAAAAACCGTTTTATCTGCAACGGATTTACTTAATTTTTCAACGATAAAATCGCTCATATTTGCTCCCTTACATCTCTTTGATAAAAAGGAGAGGCTGGGCAAACCGTCCAACCTCCCCAAATAGAGTACTTGTTATTATATGTCCTAATGCATTAGCAACATTGAAGAAAAATCAATGTCTTATTTGCTGTCTAAATTAGCGATAAAATCAAAGATTGTTTCCTTCTTATTTGCTAATTTCCCATCAACGATGGCCCATTCCACCTGAGACAAGATTTTTCCAAGCTCTGGTCCTGGTTTTATCCCAAGTTCTGACATGAGCATCCCTCCGTTGACAACAATATCATGCTTGTCATGGATAAGTAAAGACTGATCCAGCTCTGCTATTTTTTCAAAATCTACAGCGAGACCTTGAGCCTGCCTTAATTCTTCAATAACCTCAATCGTCTCTCTACCATATTGGTAAAGCTGACGAAGCCCTAACTGCTCTGACTGTCTAAAGCGATAAAGGCTTACCAAGGCATCAACTATTTTTTGGAATTGAGCCGAAGTCTTCCATTTCTTTAAAAAGGGTTTTACGGCTGGCACATCGAGAGCAATTAAAAGGGCTGCCCAAGCCTGTTCTGACGAGCTAAAGACAAAATCATCTGAGTAAGCTGCCGTGAATTCATCCCACTTATCCTGACTTTCCTCTAGTCCAGGAAGATAGCAATAGGCTCGGCTATCCTTAAACGCCTTTACCCCTTTTTTCCAATGCGGTGCAGTCAAGAGTTTATCAAACTCAATAAAACTACGCTCAATCGAAATTTTTTCCAAAAGTGGAGCATGCGTCATCATCGCTTGAAAGGTGGCGTCTTCGATGTCAAAATCAAGGCTAGCTGCAAATCGTAAACCACGCATGATACGTAGAGCATCTTCGTTGAATCGCTCTTCAGCTTTACCAACCGCTCGAAGCAACTTGTTATCTAAATCCTCTAAACCATTGAATTTATCAATAATCTGAGCCCTTTCATCCAAGGCAAAGGCATTGACTGTAAAATCACGGCGCTTTAAGTCTTCTTCTAAGGAGCGAACAAAATTAACACTAGACGGGCGACGGTAGTCCACATAGACGTCCTCTGTTCTGAAAGTCGTCACTTCATACTCACTACCTTGCTCCAAAACAAGTACCGTTCCGTGCTCAATCCCAATATCCACCGTCCGTTCAAAAATCGCCTTGGTTTCTTGAGGATAAGACGATGAAGCAATATCAACGTCATGGATAGGACGGTGAAGCAAGGCATCTCGAACACTACCACCTACAAAATAGGCTTCATAGCCAGCTGACTTTATTTTCTCTAATATCGGCAATGCCTTCTGAAATTCAGAAGGCAGATTCGTTAATCTCATAGTAACTGTTCCAAACCATAAACAAGCTGATCACGTTTAACCACTTCTTTGATACCAAGGTTAACCCCTGACATGAAAGAAATACGGTCATAGGAATCGTGACGAAGTGTTAACCCTTCACCTTGTGCACCAAAGATAACTTCTTGGTGGGCAACAAGGCCTGGTAAACGAACGGAATGAATACGGAAACCATCAAACTCTGCTCCACGAGCACCTGCGATAGACTCTTCCTCATCTTCTGCACCTTGTTTTTTATAAGAACGTGCTTCACGAATTAGTTCGGCTGTTTTAACAGCAGTCCCTGAAGGAGCATCTTTTTTCTTATCGTGGTGTAATTCAATGATTTCTAGATCTGGGAAGTATTTGGATGCCTTAGCTGCAAATTCCATCAAAAGAATAGCTCCGATAGCAAAGTTTGGTGCAATCAAACCACCCAATCCTTTTTCCTTAGATAAAGCAATCAGTTCTGCAATTTGATCTTCCGTGAAACCTGTTGTCCCAACAACAGGAGCAAAGCCATTTTCTAAAGCAAAACGAGTATTTTCATAGGCAACTTTTGGCATTGTAAAATCAACCCAAACATCTGCTTCAAATCCAATCAACGCTTCTTTTGCAGTGAAGACTGGCACTCCGTCAACTTCTTTTTCATCAGCAAAAGGATCTAAAAGAGCAACCAATTCAAGCTCTTGGTCTCCTTTTACCATATTGACAGCTGTCGATCCCATTTTACCTTTAAATCCAGCAACAATAACCTTAATACTCATTGTAAGCACTCCTTTTTCGTTTACTTATTCAACTCTTACTTAAAACGTGGTGTATAAGCTAGTACTAATGCACCTTCTCCCAAATGGGTAGCAATAACCGCACACAGTGGAGACACTGATACTTCGTCAATCCCTAAGCTAGCGAGATGATCTTTGAATAGCTGAGCCTTCTTTTCTGCATTTGTATGCAGAATCATAAACTCATTTGTCTGAACATCAGCTTCTTGACCGATCTCTGCCAATCGCTTAAGGGCTTTTTTCTCCGTGCGAACTTTCTCAAAAACGACAATCTTACCTTCCTCATTAAAATGCAGGATAGGTTTGATAGCTAAGAGGTTTCCCAAAAGGGCTGAACCATTTGACAAACGTCCTCCCTTTACCAAATGATTAAGATCATCAACTAAAATATAGGCACGTGTTTCTTTAATTTGATGGTCTAACTGACTGATAATCCTTTCAAAAGACAGGCCTTCTTGAGCCCATTCCAAGCAATTACGAACCATTGCTCCCATCGGAGCAGCTGTAATCTTAGTATCTGGAATAGCAATTTGAAGATTTGGATGCTCTTCTTTCAAAAATTGACAGTTTTGCCAAAAACCCGAAATCCCACTTGATAGAAAAAGACCAATCACTTGATTGTAGCCTTTATTCTCTAATTCTGTCAATAAATCATCCAAAGCTGCTAAACTAGGTTGGCTAGTCGTTGGCAAGTCTGCAGATGCCGCCATTTTCTCATAGAAGGTAGCTTGATTGAGGTTTTTCCCCTCAACAAATGTTTCACCAGCAAGCATGATTGGAATATCCAAACAGTAAAGGTGCTCTCTATGTGATAAATGATCGGGGAGATTAACTGAAGAATCAGTAATTACTGCTAATGTCATTAGTTTTTAAACTCCAAGTTAACGCCTGGACGATCCAAAGCAATCTCAGTTACTTCATAAGTTAGGCGTTGAACCATATCCAAAAGTGGAGCTGCCAAACCTTCAACTTCTGATTGTGAAAACTCGCTTGGTTCATTAACAACACGGTCTTTGATGTGAACCATTTGTGAAATCACACCTGAGATGACAAATTCATCACGAACAATCGTAAATTGTAAGACAGCAACGATAGTTGTCGCTTTGTTTTCTTCATCTTTTTTGACCAACTGGAAGGTTACTTCAAAGTTGGTTTGAGGGGCACCATTTTCTTTTTCCCACTCTAGGTTACGAGCGTCGTAGTGGTACTGGTTAACAAATTCTTTCTCACGGATTAATTCCATTTTTTATCTCCTTTGGTTTCTACAATTACTTGCTATTATAGCATATTTTTTGACAAATTAAAACTTCTTCTGCGGATACCCACGACAAACGCATGAGATACTCCATTTCATTTTCTGAACGACAGAACCTTTTTTGACCTAAAGTAGTCGGCTTAGATATTTGTCAAAGGATAA
>NZ_JAFBEI010000046.1 GCF_016908655.1 Streptococcus saliviloxodontae | reverse complement strand
TTAAGCGAATCCGTGTCAGAATCGCTAAGCGAATCGGTTTCCGAGTCAACAAGTGAATCGATATCCGAATCACTGAGCGAGTCAGTCTCCGAGTCATTGAGTGAATCCGTGTCAGAATCGATGAGCGAGTCCGTCTCAGAGTCCACAAGTGAATCCGTGTCAGAATCGATGAGCGAGTCCGTTTCCGAATCCTTGAGTGATTCAGTCTCCGAGTCGACAAGTGAATCGGTTTCCGAGTCCTTAAGCGAGTCAGTGTCCGAGTCATTGAGTGAATCCGTGTCAGAATCGTTAAGTGAGTCCATTTCCGAATCCCTGAGCGAGTCAGATTCCGAGTCCACAAGCGAATCGGTCTCAGAATCGTTAAGTGAATCCATTTCCGAATCTACAAGTGAATCGGTGTCTGAATCCTTGAGCGAGTCCGTTTCAGAGTCCTTGAGCGAGTCAATATCTGAGTCCTTGAGCGAATCCGTCTCAGAATCGTTAAGCGAATCCGTTTCAGAATCGCTAAGTGAATCGGTCTCCGAATCGCTAAGTGAATCGGTCTCAGAGTCCACAAGTGAATCTGTTTCAGAATCATTAAGCGAGTCAATTTCCGAGTCATTGAGCGAATCAGTTTCTGAGTCAACAAGTGAATCGGTTTCCGAGTCCTTGAGCGAGTCAGTCTCCGAGTCATTAAGTGAATCCGTCTCCGAATCGATGAGCGAGTCAGTGTCCGAGTCGACAAGTGAATCCGTTTCCGAATCGCTAAGTGAATCAGTTTCCGAGTCAACCAGCGAATCCGTCTCAGAATCGTTAAGTGAATCCATTTCCGAATCGATGAGCGAGTCAGTGTCCGAGTCGTTAAGTGAGTCCGTCTCAGAATCGTTAAGCGAATCAGTTTCCGAGTCCACAAACGAGTCAATTTCTGAATCGATGAGCGACTCTGTTTCCGAGTCGTTAAGTGAGTCCTTGTCTGAGTCAACCAGCGAATCTGTCTCGGAGTCCTTGAGTGAGTCGGTTTCAGAATCGATGAGCGAATCCGTCTCAGAATCGTTGAGCGAATCGGTTTCCGAGTCTCTAAGTGAGTCAATCTCAGAATCGTTAAGTGAGTCCATTTCCGAGTCATTAAGCGAATCCGTTTCAGAATCACTGAGCGACTCAGTGTCAGAGTCATTGAGTGAATCAGTTTCCGAGTCCACAAGCGAGTCAATCTCAGAATCGCTAAGTGAATCCATTTCCGAGTCCACAAGTGAGTCCATTTCAGAATCGTTGAGTGACTCCGTTTTCGAGTCAACAAGTGAATCCGTCTCAGAATCGTTAAGCGAATCAGTGTCTGAATCCCTAAGTGAATCAGTCTCCGAGTCGTTGAGCGAGTCCGTTTCAGAATCGCTAAGTGAATCCATTTCCGAGTCCACAAGTGAGTCCATTTCAGAATCGTTGAGTGACTCCGTTTCAGAATCGTTAAGTGAGTCAATCTCAGAATCGCTAAGCGAATCGGTTTCCGAGTCCCTAAGCGAGTCCATCTCAGAATCGTTGAGCGAGTCCGTCTCAGAGTCCTTGAGTGAGTCAGTGTCTGAATCCTTAAGTGAATCCGTCTCAGAATCGTTGAGCGAGTCGGTCTCCGAGTCCCTGAGCGAATCATTATCAGAATCCCTAAGCGAGTTGGTTTCCGAGTCATTAAGCGAGTCAATTTCAGAGTCAATTAGCGAATCGGTTTCCGAATCCTTGAGTGAATCAGTTTCCGAATCGTTAAGTGAGTCCGTCTCTGAGTCGTTGAGCGAGTCCGTTTCAGAATCGCTAAGTGAATCCATTTCCGAGTCGACAAGTGAGTCCATTTCCGAATCGTTGAGTGACTCCGTCTCAGAATCTCTGAGTGAATCGGTCTCAGAATCGTTGAGTGAGTCAGTTTCAGAGTCGACAAGTGAATCGGTTTCAAAATCGTTAAGTGAGTCAGTTTCCGAGTCCTTGAGCGAGTCAGTGTCAGAGTCCTTGAGTGAGTCCGTCTCCGAATCCTTAAGTGAATCAATCTCAGAATCCCTAAGCGAGTCTGTCTCCGAGTCCACAAGTGAATCTGTTTCAGAATCGTTGAGCGAGTCAGTGTCAGAGTCGTTAAGTGAATCAATCTCAGAATCGTTGAGCGAGTCGGTCTCTGAATCCCTAAGCGAATCAGTGTCTGAATCTCTAATTGAATCCATTTCCGAATCCTTGAGCGAGTCCGTTTCCGAATCGTTAAGTGAGTCAGTTTCAGAGTCAACCAGTGAGTCCATTTCCGAATCGTTAAGCGAGTCAGTCTCCGAGTCATTGAGTGAATCAATTTCCGAATCCCTAAGCGACTCTGTTTCCGAGTCTACAAGTGAATCCGTATCTGAGTCAACAAGTGAATCAGTGTCTGAATCAACCAGTAAATCGGTCTCAGAATCCTTGAGTGAGTCCATTTCAGAGTCCACAAGTGAATCGTTTTCCGAGTCCTTGAGCGAGTCAGTATCCGAGTCAACTAGTGAATCAATCTCAGAATCGCTAAGCGAGTCCGTCTCAGAATCATTAAGCGAGTCGGTTTCCGAGTCAACCAGCGAGTCTGTCTCAGAATCCCTCAGCGAATCCGTTTCTGAGTCAACAAGTGAGTCAGTGTCAGAGTCATTGAGTGAATCAGTTTCCGAGTCCACAAGCGAGTCAATCTCAGAATCGCTAAGCGAGTCAATTTCAGAATCCACAAGTGAATCCTTGTCCGAGTTCCTGAGCGAATCGGTCTCAGAATCGCTAAGTGAATCGGTTTCAGAATCCACAAGTGAGTCAGTGTCTGAATCAACCAGTAAATCGGTCTCAGAATCCTTGAGTGAGTCCATTTCAGAGTCCACAAGTGAATCCTTATCCGAGTCTCTAAGCGAATCCGTCTCGGAGTCCTTGAGTGAGTCCATTTCAGAGTCAACCAGCGAATCCGTCTCGGAGTCCTTGAGTGAGTCAGTGTCAGAGTCATTAAGCGAATCCGTCTCCGAATCGTTGAGCGAGTCCATTTCAGAATCCCTCAGCGAATCCGTTTCTGAGTCCACAAGCGAATCCGTCTCGGAGTCCTTGAGCGAGTCAGTATCCGAGTCAACTAGTGAATCAATCTCAGAATCGTTAAGCGAATCCGTCTCAGAATCATTAAGCGAGTCGGTTTCCGAGTCAACCAGCGAATCCGTCTCAGAATCCTTGAGTGAGTCCGTCTCAGAATCGCTAAGTGAGTCCATTTCAGAATCATTAAGCGAGTCGGTTTCCGAGTCAACCAGCGAATCAGTGTCAGAATCGCTAAGTGAATCCATTTCCGAGTCAACAAGTGACTCCGTCTCCGAGTCACAAAGCGAATCCGTCTCAGAATCCCTCAGCGAGTCAGTGTCAGAGTCATTGAGTGAATCCGTTTCAGAATCGTTAAGTGAGTCCGTCTCAGAATCGATGAGCGAGTCAATTTCCGAATCGTTAAGCGAATCGGTCTCCGAATTCCTAAGTGAATCCGTATCTGAGTCAACCAGCGAGTCAACTTCAGAATCGTTGAGCGAATCCGTTTCAGAATCATTAAGCGACTCAGTCTCCGAATCGCTAAGCGAATCGTTATCAGAATCGATGAGTGACTCCGTTTCCGAGTCCTTAAGTGAGTCAGTATCTGAGTCAATAAGTGAATCGTTATCAGAATCGATGAGCGAGTCAGTATCTGAGTCAACCAGCGAGTCCGCCTCAGAGTCATTGAGTGAATCAATATCAGAATCGCTAAGCGAATCGGTTTCCGAGTCCACAAGTGAATCAGTGTCAGAATCGCTAAGTGAATCCATTTCCGAGTCAGAATCGGGAAGTCTAAGTCGATACGTGTCAACAAGTGCTGAATCGACTGCTAAGTCAGAAAAACGATTGCCAAGTACTGGTGAGGAGACTTCAAACATAGCAAGTCTGACTGGTCTAGGTCTACTTTTTGCGAGTCTCTTTAGTCGTAGACGAAAAAAAGATGATCAGTAAGACCGAAGTTCGATTGTTTTTTAGGATATACAAGAGCAAAAGCCTCATCCAAAGTGAAGGGGCTTTTGCTTTTCAAAGGGAGGTTAGGGGAGTTATCCAAAAGTCAGAGAGGTCAGCCCAATTGAATTTTGCTATCCATTTTTCTTAGGGACTAAAAGGAGGCAAAATCGCTTATCAGAATCCATTGATATTGTAACTGTCAGAACTATGACTATAACTTAAAAAGGTCAATCGCCAGGACTAGGCGATTGACCTTTTAGTGTTTGTGATAGCTTGCTGCCTGTTTTGGAGAGGAGTAGTTGATGCAGCACTCTTGGTGTTCGTCTTTGGAAGAATCCAATTCGATAGTGACATTTTCGATCTGATGATCTATTAAGACCTGTCTTAGTTTTGTCTTGCAGTCTTCAGGGTTTTCGGCTGGATTGATGCAGACATGTAGGGTGGCATTGTTAGTTAAGCCATCCATAGACCAGATGTTGAATTGGTTGACGGTAGAAATTTCCTCTAGCTCAAGCAATTCATTTGTCAGCTCAGCCAAGTCAATCTCATCAGGAACAGCATCTAGAAAAATCTTGAGATTAGACCAGAAACGAGGCAGGGCTTTTGACAGAATGAAAAATGAAATCATGAGTGAGAGAAGAGGATCTAGGAAGTACCAGTCCGTGAAATTAAGGATGATGGCAACGATGATAACAGCGAGCCATCCAAGAATGTCTTCTAAAAAATGTAAACTAAGTATGGCTTCGTTTCGTGTTTTTCCATGACTGACGACAAGTGAGGCGAGGATATTGATCAGTATGGCAACGATTCCTAGAACAAACATCCCTTTATAGTTGACAGGCTCTGGGTGAAAGAGTTTGCTAATATTTTCAAAAATAACCCAAGTAGACCCTGTCATTAAGATACCAGCAGTAATCATGGCCCCAAGTAAGCTAAAACGTTTGTAACCTAAGCTAAATGTCTGATCGGCTTTTTTATGGGCGACTCTCTCTAAAAAAGCAGAAAGCCCGATGGCTGTAGCATCACCGAGATCGTGAACAGCATCAGCCAGTATAGCGCTAGATTTAAAAGCAGTTCCAAAGAACAGTTCAATAATAGCAAAGCAAAAATTTAGCACAAAGGCAATCAAAGTAGAGGTTCTGGCACCCATAAGGTTTTCTCCTTTTGTTATAATAGTAGTATTCTTAAACTTATTATCGCTGATAACAGCATGGAAAGGAAGAAGCAACAACGATCTCTTTGTTCGTTTTTGAACAAATTGTTTCATTTGTACGGTATGAAAAGACAAGACAGACGTATTAACAAAACAAAAAAAGCTATCTATAAGGCCTTTCTTTTATTATTGAATGAAAAAGGTTACGATAAGATGACAGTGCAAGAAATCATTGATCAGGCAGATGTCGGTCGTTCGACCTTCTATGCTCACTATGAGAGCAAGGATTTTCTATTGGAAGAACTTTGCCAGGACTTGTTCCATCACCTGTTTAACAAAAACCAAGAAATGACACTAGAAGGTTACTTAGCGCACCTTTTTGGTCATTTTAAGACCAATCAAGATAAGGTTGCGAGTCTTCTTCTGAGCAAGAATGATTATTTTTATCGTATGCTAATAGCAGAGCTCAAGCATGACGTTTGTCCTCGCATTTTTGACGGTATGGATGAGAAGAGAAAGCAGTTGTCTCATCCTTATCTTGAACAGATGATTTGTACAGTCTTTATCGAAAGCCTGATCTGGTGGCTGCGTGAGGGTAGTCATTTGACTGAAGAGGAAATGGTCAAGCAAATGCTCACTTATTGTGGTGTTCAAGAGGAGACCTAATCTAATCTTTTTTCTATTTTTTGTTATAATAGATTGAATAGTTATTAGTAAAGGAAGAATAATGAAAACGATTTGTCAATCCTGTGCCATGCCACTTCAAGGAAAACAAGGAGATATGCGTGGCAGTGAAAAAGATGGTCAACCATCTGAAACCTATTGCCTACTCTGTTATCAAGGCGGTGCTTTTACGCAACCAAACTGTAGTTATGAGGCGATGTTGGCACGTGGACGTGAAGGCATCTCCCAAGGACCAGGGAATCCCCTTCAAAAATGGTTGCTAAAGGCAACCTACCCTATCTTGCTCAAAAAGGTTAACCGTTGGAAGTAGTCATTCTTTATTTGCTTGTATCAGCGACTTATTAAGATTTTATGCTTTTGTTAGAAGAGTAGGAGTGACAAGATGATAACTTTTATCGACTTCACTTTTGCTAAACAAAAGTCAGATATACTAGCATAACAGTAGTTGCTAGCTTTCATGAATCCCAAAAGCAGAGCAATCGCTTTTATTAAAAATTGGGTTTTAAAAAGTAGCGGTTTTCTATAACTTTGTGCACCGAGCAATCCTTGTCAGTTATTGCTCACGACAAACGCATGAAAGATTTTTAGAGTGAAACTAAAGCTTTCTGCAATTCAAAGTTCAGGTATTTCAAAAAAATCTAAAATACTTTGAACGTCTTACTATAGGAATAATAGTAAAAGTATCTATTTTAAACTGTACTATAATTCGGAAATAACTGTTTCATGCGTTTGTCGTGGTTATTGCTAATGAGTCTTTGATAACTTAGGCGGGTATGATATAATAAATGGATACTAAGCGATAGAAAGTAAATCATGACACACGAAATTGACATCGAAAAATACCATCAATTAGCCCTTCAAAAGCAAAAGGAACACCGCAAATTTTTAGCAGGTCTCAAGAAAAAAGCTCCTAAGAATCTGGATAAAATTGCTCTTCAGGTTCATGAAGAAGTTTTTCAAGAGATTGACTGCACTGCCTGTGCCAATTGTTGCAAGACCCTAGGACCCGATTTCAAAGAAGCAGATATTGTTCGGATTGCGAAATATTTTAAGATGAAATTGCCAGCCTTTGAGGCGGAATTTTTGGAAGTAGATGAAGATGGTGATAAGGTCTTCAAGTCTATGCCATGTCCTTTCCTAGGAGGAGATAACCTCTGCTCAATCTATGACGTGAGACCCAAGGCTTGCCGGGAATTTCCCCATACAGACCGCAAAAAAGTCTATCAGATTAATCACCTAACCATCAAAAATACCCTTACCTGTCCAGCGGCTTATCTCTTTGTTGAGAAATTGCAGGATAGGCTATAAACAAAAAAACTCAAAATCAATAAGATTTGAGTTTTTTTATCGTATGAAAAGTGACAATAGCCAGATAATGAGGAAATGTAGAGTAGCAAAAATTTTTCCTTCCTCTCTTTGGATTAATCAGACAAGAAGAAGTTTGATATAGAAATAAAAATGTTCCCATATTTTTATGCTAATGAACTACGATCTTAGAATATAACTTCCCCATTTTTAATCACTCTTATGGTATAATGACTAGGAACTTTAATTATAAATATAGATGAATATGATTATTTCTAGAAAGAAAACTCTCCACTATGTATACATTTCTACTATTCGAAATTAGTAGAAGTTAAGTGATACAAATAAAAGATTAAAACTCCCTGAAATCATATGGTTTCAAGGGCTTTTTGTATTTTATGGAACTATTTAATCTTAGAGGTAGTGACTGTCATTTAATAGCAGATTGGAAATATTTGCTGGATATCTGTAATCGTTTGGATTGTTTCAAATCGTTAAATAATTGTTATCAACCCTATCAAATTTCACGCATTCTGAGCCATACTTCTAGTTCTTCTGCGGATTCGGTCATTCCTCGTTTTATCCATTCCTGGATCCACCCATAAATTCCATAAAGAGAAAAGGACTCTAAATAGGCAGCGAAATTATCGGATTTTTCCGAAGGTATGAGAACAATTTTGAGTTGGGGAATCATTAATTGCAATAACTCTCTCTCAAATAGTAACTTGTAAAAATCTTCATGCTCTTTGATGTGACCGAATAAGCTAGCCAATTGCAAGTCATTTCGACCATTATCCTTGAGATCGGTTTCAAAAGCGAGATGATTTTCCTCGTTCCATTTGTGGAGAAGATGAGAAATGTGCTCTTCCAAAATCGCTTCCATATTTGGATAATTACGGTAAAAAGATACCCGACTAATTTGTGATTCTCTAGAGAGTTCACTGATGGTGATTTCTTGAAGTGGCTTGTCTTTTAAAAGTTTTAATAGTGCATTAGTCAGCGATTTTTTGGCAAAAGTTTGCTTTTCTTGATTGTTCATGATGTTACAGATACCCTCTTTTTGTTTCATTTTAGCTTATTTGCGTTATTCTCATTGCTATCATACCAAATTGATGTTACATTTGTAAAGTCTTGAAGGAGGAAATCATGAAACGATGGAAAAAAATACTTATTGGTTTGGTTATTACAATCTCTTTACTTGGAGGAATTGGATATCTAGGTTTACAGGTGATGATGAAATCTGTTGGCATGGCAGGTGGTGACGTTGCAGATTATGACAAACGTATTGGGATTTGGGATTCTGTTGCTGGAAATAGTAAGAAATCAAAACTTGATGACATGGCGATTAAATCTCCCAATGCGAATTTTATCTTGTCAACATTTCAATTTTTGCAAGGAATTGTAGGAAAAGATTACCAAGATAATGAAGAAAAAATCGATACCTTTACCTACCTCTTTGAAATCAAACAGGGCTTTGAAAAGGAAACTTACGAAGATGCGCCTTACCTTATTCCTTATTTGCAAGAAAATAGTAGGGGAGCTGTGATTGTTATTCCTGGCGGTGGATTTGGATACAAGTCCATGGATGGTTCAACAAGTGAAGGAAAAGATATTGCAATGGAACTCAATAAAGCTGGTTATTCAGCCTTTGTGCTTCATTATCGCTCTAATCCCTATGAGTATCCTATTCCACAGATAGATGTACAAAGGGCTGTCCGTTTTTTGAGATATCATGCAGAGGATTATCAGATTTCCCCTGATAAAATTGGTTTAATTGGATTTTCTGCAGGTGGAAATCAGGTCGGGACTTATATTAACATGATTATGGGAAAAGATCTTTTTCCTCATGACTATCAAAAGGATGACATTGATGCAGTGGATGACAACGTTATTGCTCCAGCCATGATCTATCCCGCATTATCCTATAAGAATAATGTTCCGATGCTTTTTGCCATGTTTAATGATGAGGAAGTGCGTGATGAGAGAAAAAGGGAAGATTTACTCGAACTGACTGACTTGAAAAATCACTTGAATCCTAAAGCCAAACAACAATTCATCGCCTATGGAGATGATGATCAAATGGTTGGATTGAAAGAAACTGAGGACTACATAAAAACTGCCAGAGAAAATGGTATAGATGTTACAGATGTCCTTGTTAAAGGTGGACAACATGGCTTTGCTTACGACAATTATGGTAAAGACTATATCAAATGGTTGAATGATGAGATGCAATAAGTTGAAAAAGACGGTAAGGATACTGTCTTTTTTGCTATCTATTTGCGTCCTTACAGTTTCAGGGACTTTGTTTCATTTTTGATTTTTAGGCAATATTTATTGCGATAACAAACAAAAGGTGTTACATTTGTAAAGTCGAAAATGAATAAAAAGGAGAAGAAAGATGATATTAAAAAAACTATTAAAAGGAATAGCACTTGTTATATCAGTATTAATGTTGATCATTAGTTTAGGTGTTTTAGGCAAAGATGAATGGTTAGTCACACAAATAGCAACCATATTTTATCCAATGATGTTTTCATGGGTATTTATCATTTCACTTTTGACTTTAGTAATCGGTATATATAAGTTGGCTAAAGAAAAATGGAATCTGAAAGCATTAAGTAAAATGAGTATTGCGTTTCTTTTAATGTCATCAACTAGTCTTAGTGCTACAAGTATTGAGTTTGTACATTATAGAAATGCTAT
Source organism: Streptococcus saliviloxodontae (assembly GCF_016908655.1). Classification (GTDB taxonomy): domain Bacteria; phylum Bacillota; class Bacilli; order Lactobacillales; family Streptococcaceae; genus Streptococcus; species Streptococcus saliviloxodontae. Next base: position 5,272 of record NZ_JAFBEI010000046.1, on the reverse strand, counting down.
CGTAAAAAATGGAGCAAATATTAATCTTCTATCCAGCATGGATGCTGTTGGTAAAAAAGGAATTCCTGATGAAAAAATGGTTTATGCGACAAAAGAAAGAGAAGAGTTAAGCATCTCTATTTACAAGCCAAAACAAGAAAATTTAACAGAACTAAGACCAGTTTATGTCTATGTTCATGGTGGTGGATGGTCTAGCAGTGATTCAGAAAGCAATGCCAATTATCATCAAATGATGAAAGAGGAAGGTTATGTTTCTTTTAGTATCAATTATCGTTTAGCAACTGATGATAGACCAACTTGGGATAAGCAAATTGAAGACGTAAATGATGCTATGAAATGGATTTACGAGAATGCAAAGAATTATGGAGGTGATCCAGAGAGAATATTTCTATCTGGGGAATCAGCTGGGGGTAATTTAGCATTAGTTTATGGCGGCAGAGTATCTGAAGGAAGCCTAGATGGACCAATGCCAAAAGCTTTAACCGTTATCTATCCTGCTATAGACTTGAAATGGACTTCTGAAAATGCAAGATTTATGACACCATCCTATATTCCCGGAATTGTTGAAAGATATATAGGAGGTAGTCTAGAGAAATATCCTGAACGAGTAAAAGCAGTCAACCCATTAACTTTTGTCAATAAAAATCTTCCACCGGTATTAATTATACACGGACAAAAAGATACGATGGTGACAATTAATGGTTCAAGGGATTATATAAATGAACTTAATAAATTAGGTGTCAAGAATCAATTAGCAGAAATCCCATATAGTAATCATGGAACATCAGCTAGAGTGAATTTTGATATTACCATGAATTTCCTAAAAGATATTAAAGGGATGAGAATTGAAAAATAGAGATAGTGTCATATGCATGATGAGTAGTTTGGAAATCAACTGTAATAGATATTGCATGATATTTGTAAAGACAAAAGGATAAAAAATTTTTTAACTGTAATATTCTTGAGTGCATTTGTTTGAAAAAGTTTAATCAGCGCTTCACTTGCCTGAATTTCGATATTTTGTTTTTTCATGAGACATATTGTCTTATTTGTATTGTTTACAATTTTCACTTGAGACACTTGTCTCACGCTGTGAGTCATTTATAATAAGTATAAGTATTTGAAAAGAGAAAATACCTATGAAAGGAAATTGTAATGAAGAAAACAAAAAAATATGTAGTTTATTCATTTGTAATATTGCTATGTTTAGGTGTAGTGGGTTATGGATTAGTAACCAATCATCCACAAATAGCTGTTGGAATAATTCAAAAGATAATATATCAAGATAAAAGTCCGAACACATTTGAACCGCTATATACTCCTGTTGACGGTATAAAAGAAAATGGTCAATATCTGAAAAGTGACATTCGCTATAGTAATGACTATCCAAACAGTTTTTTAGATGTTATCTACCCGGACAATAACGTTGATATGAAACGACCAACAGTTTTTTATTTTCATGGTGGTGGTTTTTTTGGAGGCAGTAAAAACATGGGAGATCCTTTAGTTGCGAATGGTTCCACATATCTAATAGATGATATCGTTTCTAAAGGGTATAATGTTGTAAATGTTGATTATGCTTTTGTTCCGGAATATCATTTTCCGACCCCGCTTATCCAAATGAATGCAGCGATTTCTTATATGATTGATCATGCTAAAGAATATCATCTTGATATGAATAATGTTGTTTTAATGGGGTCATCTGCAGGTGCGATTATGGTTGCACAATATGGGAGTATCGTTTCAAATTCTGAATATGCAAAAAGATTAGATATCACACCAAAAATTGTAAAAGAAAATATCAAAGCTTTGGTAATTGATGATGCGCCTCTTGAATACGAAAAACTTTCACTTGCTGCTAAATTGTTGGTAGGTAATTATGTTTCAGAAACAATTTATCTTACTCAAGAAGAGATTACAGATTACAATCCAATTTTACATGTTACAACGGATTACCCACCAAGCTTTTTATTAGGAAGCGAATATAGAAAAGATATGGTGAGTTTGCACGACGCATTGGAACGTGTAGGTGTCGTGAATAAAATTGTCGATCCTTTTGCGGAAAAAGGCATCACGAAGTCGCATGGTTTTATCTCCAATCTAAGAAAAGATGATATATCACAAGATGCCTTTCAAAGACTTATTACCTTTTTAGAAGAAAAGACAAAGGAGTAGGTGATAACTTTTAAAGAATTACCAAACAAGTGACAACAATTAATTATTTTTTTAAGAATAGCATCACGTCAAGCGGAAAATATAATTTATAACTGGCTATTATCACATTAAGAGAAAATAAGCTCCAATAAGAGAGCATAGAGTAAAGTTTCTTTCAACAATATGGTATAATGGGGTAAATTTTGAAATGAATTCAATCGTTAAATAAAGCACCCCCCTAGAAAGGAAAAGCCTACATTGTATTACAAATTTCTACTCTTCGACCTAGATCACACCTTACTTGATTTTGATGCTGCTGAGGCGATTGCTCTGACCTGTCTGCTGGAGGAGGCTGGGGTGACGGCGATTGAGGCTTACAAGGACTACTATGTTCCCATGAACAAGGCGCTCTGGGAGGATTTAGCTCAAGGACGTATCAGCAAGTCTGAACTGCTCAACACGCGCTTTGCTAAACTATTTGCTCATTTTGGTCAGACGGTTGATGGTATCTATTTTGCCCAGCGTTATCAGCACTACCTCAGCCAGCAGGGACAGACTTATGCAGAAGCTCGTGATTTCCTCGCTCAGCTATCGTCCCAAAACTATCGTCTTTTTGCGGCGACTAACGGTGTGCCCTTTATCCAAAAAGGGCGTCTGGCTCAGTCGGACATCGCTGACTTCTTTGAACAGGTTTTTATCTCAGATGAGATTGGCGCCCAAAAGCCTCAGTTAGCTTTTTTTGAAAAAATCGCAGAGCAGGTAGCCGATTTTGACCCTAGCTGCGCCTTGATGATTGGCGATAGCCTGTCATCCGACATCCAAGGTGGCAATAATGCTGGTATCGACACCGTCTGGTTCAATCCCAAGGGACTTGAAAACAAGAGTGGAGCTGTGCCTACTCACATGGTCAGTTCTTACCAAGAACTCCTAGACTTACTTCAAAATACCTAATTCTGTAAACCAGAAATGCTAGTAGCTTTTTAGCTTTAGTCTTTCTGGCTTTTTTGATAGAATAAAAGACATGAATCAACTGATAAAACACAAATTAGAACTGCTGCCAGATAGCCCAGGATGCTATCTGCACAAGGATAAAAATGGTACCATTATCTATGTCGGTAAGGCGAAAAATCTCAAAAATCGTGTGCGGTCTTACTTTCGAGGGAGTCACGATACCAAGACAGAGCTTTTGGTATCTGAGATTGAGGATTTTGAGTTTATTGTCACCGAGTCTAACATCGAGGCCCTGCTCTTGGAAATCAACCTTATCCAAGAAAATATGCCTAAGTACAATATCAAGCTCAAGGACGATTCTTCCTATCCTTTTATTAAAATCACCAAGGAACTTTACCCAAGGCTTTTGATTACTCGTCAAGTCAAGAAAGACGGAGCAGCTTACTTTGGTCCCTATCCAGAGTCTGGGGCTGCCAATGACATCAAGAAACTGCTTGACCGCATTTTTCCCTTTAAAAAATGCACCAATCCCGCCAACAAGGTCTGTTTTTACTATCATCTAGGGCAATGCAATGCTCACACCATCTGCCATACGACCCAGGACTACTGGGCAGGCTTGACGATGGATGTTAAACAGTTCCTTAATGGTCAGGACGATAAAATTGTCAATCAACTGCGTGACAAGATGCAGGAGATGAGCGACAGCATGGAGTTTGAACGAGCTGCTGAGTATCGAGACTTGATTTCAGCGGTAGCGACGCTTCGTACCAAACAACGTGTCATGAGCCAAGACATGCAGGACAGGGATATCTTTGGCTACTATGTCGACAAGGGCTGGATGTGCGTGCAGGTCTTCTTTGTCCGTCAGGGAAAACTTATTCAGAGGGATGTCAATCTCTTTCCTTACTACAATGAGGCTGAAGAGGACTTCTTGACCTACCTGGGGCAATTTTACCGTGATAGCAAGCACCTTATGCCAGCAGAGGTCTTTATTCCGTCTGATATCGATCAAGCTTCTGTGGAAGCCTTGGTGGACAGTAAGGTCGTCAAACCGCAACGTGGTGAGAAGAAGCAACTGGTTGCTTTGGCTACTAAAAATGCCCGCGTCAGCCTTGAACAAAAGTTTGATCTTTTAGAAAAAGACCTCCACAAAACCCAAGGTGCCATTGAAAATCTCGGTCAGCTCATGGGCATTCCGACGCCGGTTCGTATCGAAGCTTTCGACAACTCCAATATCATGGGGACCAGCCCTGTGTCGGCTATGGTTGTCTTTGAAAATGGGAAACCAAGCAAAAAAGACTACCGCAAGTATAAGATTCAGACTGTTGAGGGACCTGATGACTATGCCAGCATGCGTGAGGTTATTCGCAGGCGATACAGCAGGGTCAAGCGTGACGGACTGGTGACACCAGACCTGATCATCATCGACGGTGGACAGGGGCAGGTCAATATTGCCAAAGACGTTCTGAAAAATGAACTCAACATGGTCATTCCAGTGGCAGGCCTGCAGAAGAACGACAAGCACCAGACGCACGAGCTCCTCTTTGGCGACCCTTTGGAAGTCATTGACCTCCCTCGCAATTCGCAGGAGTTCTTCCTCCTGCACCGTATACAGGACGAGGTTCACCGCTTTGCCATTACCTTTCATAGACAGGTCAGAAGCAAGAACAGCTTTTCATCCCAGCTGGACGGAATCGCTGGTCTTGGCCCCAAACGCAAGCAGGCTCTGCTCAAACACTACAAGTCCATCCCAGCCATCCAAAAAGCGACCGTCGAGGACATGCAGGCACTGGGCATCCCAGAAAAAGTTGCCCAAGCTGTCTTAGATAAGCTGATAGAAGAAAGCAAGGGATAAATTAGAAAGAAGCGCCAGCAAAAAGTGAGCGCAAGCGAGACAAACCCAAACGTTACCGCCGTAGCAAGAAAGCAATCATCACAATGTGATGATTGCTGAGGGGATTTCTGAGACCTTAGGCTCAGAAATTAGCTATGGAACGACGCAGTAGGTCGCTGGCGTCCCTGCTACCTAAGCTAACGTTTAAAAAAGAAAGCCTCCCACCTAAGGAAATTATCAACACGACAAACGCATGAAGAAAATATCGTTTTCAGAAATTAATTTCATAAACTAGATAAACGACCTCCGGTATAATAGTAGTGGAGGTCGTTG
>NZ_JAFBEI010000045.1 GCF_016908655.1 Streptococcus saliviloxodontae | reverse complement strand
CAACGACCTCCACTACTATTATACCGGAGGTCGTTTATCTAGTTTATGAAATTAATTTCTGAAAACGATATTTTCTTCATGCGTTTGTCGTGCCAAAAAAGCTCATCCTAACAACCTAGTACAAATTGAATAAACTGTATCCGAATCGAAATAAACGAACAAAAGCTTAGCCAACAGTAGGTTAGAGAAAAGGCTAAGTTAATCAAAATAACCTAGCAGCTCCCAACCACCTCTCTAAGATGTTAAAATGAACTCTATTTAATTTAGTTGATAATTCTCAAACGGCATCAACCCATAAACGAAAGTTTCTAATCGCTCCACAAGTCCATAGCTGATAGAAAATCATCCGAAACATGAATCGTTTGTGGATTAGCTTCTTCACGTTGACGACGGCGCTCTTCGACTTGACGTAGGGTGGTAATGCCTTCTCTACGCCAATTTCTCAAGATGGCATTGATGTAATTCCAATTCGTCTTACCATTGAAAACCGCCTCTTTCAGTGCTGCACGAATCAAGTCTGGATCTGCTTGATCCTCTCGAATGGTCTTTTGCAAATCCTCCAACTCAAACGGGCTGAGCAGACGCCCTAATTCTCTTTCAAAATCAGCAACTAATGTTTTTAAGTCATTTTGTGATGATGCTTGAGAAGGAATTGATTTAGGCGATAAGATTTCCTCTAGTTTTTCCAGTGCCAAACTAGCATCGAAGATCACTTCAATTTCACCATCAAGCTCAATTGTCTTCATGGCTAATAAACCAGAAGCCGTTAAGCGTGAGATTGAGCGATTAATATCTGTCACGGTTTTCCCCAAGGCATCCGCAATACTACTAGGTGCCATCTCACTTAGTTGACTTGTGTTTTGCAGGTAGCAAAATTGCCAAACTAGAAAATCATCGCTAGATGTAAAAATGTCTTTAAAATGAATCAGTAAAGTTCCAGGCAAGACAAGATGCCCTGACTTCACAGTCTCTAAATATGTCATAGTCTAACCTCTTTAGAGGTAGCCATAGAATGAAAAATCATTCTCCAACTCCTCAAGTCGATAAGGTGTTTCTTGATAGACAGCGTAGTTAAGCCAATTGCTGAAAAAGGTAGCTGCCGCTAAATTCCAACGCATTTTAGGTGTCTTTTGACTATCATTTTCAGGGAAATAATTAACAGGAATTTGAGGATTCTTACCTGCCTCTTGGTCCCGTTGATATTCTTTTGCTAGGGTATCACGATCGTACTCTAAGTGACCAAAACTATAGATTTCACGCAGGTCTTTGCTGGCTAAGATAGAAAGCCCCACTTCTTTTCCAGATGCCAAGATATCAAGATCCGTCTTTTCACGTAAGATAGCCTCAGGAACATCTGTGTAACGCGAATGCGGTGAAACAAACAGGTCATCAAAACCTCTCATCATCGGGTTAAGCATATCGTTAACCTCTTGTTCATAGATTCCTGATAATTTCTCAGACATCTGAACCTTATCCACACCGTATTTATAGTAAAGCCCTGCTTGTGCTCCCCAGCAAAGATGAAGCGTCGAATAAACATGAGTTTTGGCCCAATCAAATACTTGCATCAACTCTTGCCAATAATCAACCTCTTCAAAAGGTAAGGTCTCAACAGGAGCACCTGTTATAATCAAGCCATCATAATAATTGGTTTTAATCTCAGAAAAAGTCTTATAAAAAGTCTTCATATGATCAGCATGAGTATTTTTTGACTCATGGCTAGCCATGTAGAGAAAATCAACGTTAATTTGTAGAGGCGTATTAGCCAAAAGTCGCAAAAGCTGCGTTTCGGTTGCTTCTTTGGTGGGCATCAAATTCAAGATCAAGACTTCCATTGGTCGAATATCTTGATGCAATGCCCTCGTATCGTCCATGATGAAGATATTTTCAGAACGTAAAATATCTAATGCAGGTAACTGTTTATCAAGTTTAATAGGCATGAAAACATCTCCATTTCTTATAATATCCTATCCTAATATTATAAAACATGGAGATATAGTTTTCCATTATATAATTTCTTTAGCTAGCTATAGTTTATAACTATAACCTAGTTTAACCTGGAAAGTTCATTAAGACTTTGCAGTCATAACCTTCAATGGCTTTGCGTCCACCAAGACCATCAAGCTCAATCAAGAAGGCACAACCTGCAACAATACCACCAAGTTTTTCAATCATTTCGATGGTAGCTTTAACCGTACCACCTGTTGCCAAAAGGTCGTCAACAATAAGCACACGTTGGCCTGGCTTAATTGCATCTGCGTGCATAGTCAAGGTATCTACGCCATACTCTTTTTCGTAGTCAGCCGAGATAACTTCACGTGGTAATTTTCCTGGTTTACGAACTGGTGCAAAACCAATACCGAGTTCAACTGCCACAGGACAACCGATAATGAAACCACGCGCTTCTGGCCCAACGATCATATCAATATCGTGGTCACATGCATACTGAGCAATCTCACGAACTGCATAGCTGTAGGCTTTTCCGTCTGCCATCAAAGGTGAAATATCACGGAAAGTGATACCTTCTTTAGGGTAGTTTTCAATTGATGCGATATAGTTTGTTAAATCCATAATTAATATCTTGGGTAAAAACCCAAGTGTCATTCCTTTCAAGCTGGGAGAATCCCAAAAAATGTTTTTACTATTTATTATAACATATAATACAGGTAATCTCAAAGTGTTAAGCTAGAGAGTCTCCAGATGTCAGATAGCTGTACATTTCTTGCGGTGTTCCTAGAGCCATCAATTCTTGGAATTTGACCAATTCTTTTAACTCTTGGTAAATCTGACTCTCTTCAAAACGACGTTTGGGAGCATCCTTAACAACTGTCATAACCCCATCTTCAATGGTAACAAATCCTAATTCTTCAAAGATCTGAATCATTTTAACCAAAAGGATAGCATCTATTTTTAGGTAATGACTCAACTCTTTTAACTTGTAGCGAACATCGAAATTAGGAAACTGATAAATCGTTTTGTATAACTTCGAAAATTGCTCACGTGTGCCGTAGCCAGTCAGGTAGTAGGCTTGCTTAATCGTATTTTTAAAATAAACTGCCTCAAATTCCTGACCTGAAAAACGTTCTTTCAATTCTGCCAACTGATCTGGAATTTCATCTAACACCAAGATAGGTGCCTGACCGCCTTGCGAATAAAGAGGGATATTAGCTGGTATGGTAGCTGTTTTAGACCTAATATCAAAAAGCTGTACCCCATCAACACGCGCATCTTCTAACATGAGTTGCAAGGTCGTTGCTCCATTCCAAACATTGACAGATAAAGTAACTGCAAGTTCTAAACCTTGTGCCTGCTGAAACTCTTGTACTTTAGCTCCCTGTCCAAAAGCCACCACATCAAAACTAGCATCGCCTTGCTTGATTTTCAACTTGAGATGGGCATTGCCTTGTCCCATTGTCCTAGCTTGAACAACCTCAAAATCCCGTAACCAAAAGACAGGTTTCTTGTTATCCATTCCAAAAGGAGCTAGTTTCTCCAATGATTTAATCGTCTCAAGACTAAGCTCTTCTAAGACCAATTCCTCATCCACTGTCAGAGAGTTCTTAAGACTGGTATCAATCTCGTTATCAATAACAAATTGGCAAAGTAAATCTGATAACGTTTCTAGATTCTCTTCCGGCAAAGTCATTCCAGCAGCGCCAGCATGCCCACCAAAGGCGGTAAAAATATGGCGGTGATCATCCAGTGCTTGGAAGATATTGATAGCTTCCAGACTTCGGGCAGAACCCTTAGCAGAGCCATTTTCAATAGCTAAAACAACAACGGTCTGACTAATCTGCTCCATAATACGACCGGCAACAATCCCTAGAACACCTGGATGCCAGCCTTCTTTAGCTAAGACTTGAACAGGCTTATCAAGGTCAACCATAGCCATGGCCTCATCAAAGATAGCCTGAACAATTTCCTTCCGCTCTTCATTTTTAGCATTGATCATGATAGCAATAGCTTGGGCCTCTTCATCATCAAAGCCAGTTAATAACTCGATGGCAGGATTGGGATCATCCAAACGACCAAGGGCATTAAGCTGGGGAGCAATTTTAAAACCAACAGTCTCCTCATTGAGTGTGCTAGAATCTACGTCGGACAAAGACATCAACTCTTGAAGTCCTACTCGTTCCGTGTCTTTGAGGAGCTGCAAACCTACTTTGACCATGATGCGATTTTCATCAGTAAGACTGACCATATCCGCAATAGTTCCGATAGCCACCAAGTCTAAAAATTCAGTTGGAATGGTTTCAAGAAGGGCTGTCGCTAATTTAAAAGCAACGCCACAACCTGCCAAGTGCTTAAAGGGATAGTCTGCCTCTGGATGCTCTGGATGGACGATAGCGTAAGCATTTGGTAGCTCTGCTGGCATACTATGGTGATCAGTCACAATGACATCCACCCCTTGCTCATGTGCATAGGCGATAGCTTCTTGTCCTACTACGCCATTATCTACCGTGATAATCAAGGAAATAGCCTGCTGCTCAATGAAATATTTATAGACACTAAGATTTGGGCCGTAGCCATCTGTAAAACGATTGGGTAGATAAACTTGAGCCTCAGCTCCCATCATCTCCAAGGTCTCTTTAACAATGCTGGCGCTTGTCATCCCATCTGCATCGTAGTCACCATAGACCAAAATCTGCTCGTAGTTTTCAATAGCCTGACGAATACGCTCAACTGCCCTTTCCATATCATGCAAGAGATAAGGATCATGCAAATGGGATAAATCTGCGCTTAAAAAATCATCTAAGGAGTCCTTCTCCTTAATACCTCTATGATAGAGGAGTTCAGCAGCTGTTTTTGTTAATTTGGCTTCTTTCGCCAACTTCAAAAAGGCATCGTCAACTGCCATATCATTGAGATGCCAATCAAATTTTGATGTAATCATATCGTTAACTTGTCACATTTTCTATTTGTAATTAAAAACCTTACGTGCTAAAAAGTCACCTGTCTTGGGGAAAAGGTTATAGAACTTAGCCGTTAGTGCTAAAGCAAAAGGCATATTCAGTTCGCGTTTATTCTTTCCGAAGATTCGATAAATACGTTTAGCAACCTCATCAGCTTGCATCGTATAGCGCTGAACAGAGGCAAGATAGTCACCTGTTGGATCAGCTTGATCAAAAAATTTAGTCGAGATAGGTCCAGGGTTGACTGTTGTCACATAAACACCGTAGTCCGCCAATTCCAGACGCAAGGCATTAGAGAAACCAATCATGGCAAACTTTGTCGCAGCATAAATGGTTGATTTAGCCGAAGCAACCAAACCTGCAATAGATACAATATTAATGAGGTGACCTTGACCTCGCTCTGCCATTTTTTTACCAACCAAACGTGAAAAATTTATCATAGCCAGTGTATTGACATCGAACATTTGACGGATAGTTTCATCGGTGTAATCATCGTAAGGTTTAAACTCTCCAAAGCCTGCATTATTGATAAAGATATCAATCTGCCCAAAGCGATCGTAGATGCTAGAAACACACTCGTGAAGGGCACTGTCATCTGTAATATCTAGACCCTCCAAGTGGCAATTTTGCCGCTCTCCAAAGGTCGCTTTTAGCCTTTCAACTGAACGCCCTAGCAAAATCAAGCAATCATCTTCTGGAATCAGCTTGACTAACTCTTGGGCAAGACCTCCAGTTGCTCCTGTAATTACAATGACACGTCGCTCATTCCTTTTTAAACTCATACATCCACTTCTTCTAAATCTTTGACCACATGGACATTTTCAAAAATGGTAGCCGCATCACGTTCTAATTGGATGCAATCACGCCCTAAAAATCGTGCAGAGACATGGTTTAGCAGAAGTCGTTTAGCAGAAGCTTCTTTGGCAACTTCAGCTGCTTGCATATTGGTTGAATGCCCATGGCTGCGCGCAATTCTCTCATCACCTTTACCATAAGTAGACTCATGAATCAGGATATCAGCACCTAAACCGAGACGGACACTGGCCGCTGTTTTACGAGTATCTCCCAAAATAGTGACCACTTTACCCTTTTTAGGGGCGGAGATATAGTCTTTAGCAATAATTTGTCTGCCGTCTGCCAAGGTAACATCTTGACCGTTCTTGATTTTTCCAAAAAGCGGTCCAAAAGGTACGCCTGCTGCCTTCAATGCTTCTGCATCCAAAGTTCCTTCTAGATCTTTTTGCATCACACGGTAGCCAACACAAAAAATCGTGTGATCAAGTTTTTCAGCATAAACTGTGAACTTATCCGTTTCCATGATTTTTCCAAGTGATGTCTCGTCAAATTCATGAAAATGAATATGATAAGGTAATCGTGAACCGGTCACTTTCAGACTAGACATCACAAACTGCTTGATTCCAACTGGACCATAAAGGTCAATATCTGTCTGTTCCTCGTTAGCTTGAAAAGCACGCGTTGATAAAAAACCAGGTAAACCAAGGACATGGTCTCCGTGCAAGTGAGTGATAAAGATTTTTTTGACCTTACGTGGCTTAATGGTCGTCTCTAAAATCTGTCTTTGAGTGCCTTCGCCACAGTCAAACATCCATATCTCATTGATTTCATCTAGGAGTTTTAAGACTAAACTTGACACATTTCGTTGTTTGGCTGGCTGACCAGCACCTGTTCCTAAAAATTGTAATTCCATACTTTACTATGACTAAAGCCGTCCCATTCAGTATCACTGTAAAGAATACGTGAAATTGAGTAACGACGGCCGTCCTTTCTATTCTTTAATGTAAGCAATATACTCTCTTTGTTCAAATGTATAATAGCACTCTGAACTCTTATACCTTGTTAACAAACTCAGCAATTCTTCCTTATTAAAACTTTTCAGCTTGATCCAACCTGATTTCAAGCGTAATATTTGGCTTAACAAGGCTGTTTCTGGTGTCACATTAGCTACAATCGTTTCATCAAACTCTAGCGGCTTCATCTTGATACCATCTTGTTCTTGATAAATCCCGTATTGCGGAAAAATCTGAGCAAGCTCAAACAACAAGTCTTGCGTTGATTGCTCTTGTAACTCTGAAAAGACACGTGCTACCTGACCTCCCTCTTCAAAACAAAAACCGTATGATTTCCCTGATAGGTTCAAGCGAACGAAGGGCTTTTCTTCATCAAAACTAGGTTGGTTATTCCAAAGTTCGAGAGCTTCTGATAACTGATAATAATAATCTGTCGCAGCTGTCGGCCCTTGTTTTTGATACAACTCTGCAAAATAAGCATTGATTACACTAGGTGGAGGAGTTATGAAAGCCAGTTGCTCTGCCGGAGACAAGTTCTTCAACTTGTTGCTCAAATAAACCTTATCCAAACTTGTATAACCACCATAAGTCACCGCTAATTCAATCATATCAGTCATAAAATTCCTCCAACTTCCACTTGTTCTTCTCTGAAATATAGCCTGTAATATCCTCGACCTCATTTTCAAAAGTATAACGATCTAACAAGGCACATTTATTCAAATCATACAACTTATATAGATTTTGAGCAGATACTTTAATCGAAAACGATTGAAAGACATGACGGATCTCATCAATAAGATAGTGACGCAACAAATCTCTCGCTCCTTCTGAACGAGCTGAAAAACGGACGTTTGGAAAAGTTGTTGCCCTGAGATGTTCCGTAGCATCCATTTTATTGTAAATTGCAAGACGAGGAATATCTGTCATCTCCAAGTCCTTCAATATGTCGAAAACAACCTTTTCTTGCTCTGCATGATTAGGATCCGAAGCATCAATCACATGTAACAATAAATCAACATGACGACTTTCTTCAAGCGTTGACTTGAAAGCTGCCACCAACTCCGTCGGCAAATCTTGAATAAAGCCAACTGTATCTGTCAATGTCACTTGAAACTGGTCTTGAAGATAAATCTGCTTAGTCGTCGCATCAAGTGTGGCAAAAAGCTCATCAGCCTCATACTGACGATTATCTGTTAATAGATTCATGATGGTTGACTTACCTGCATTTGTGTAGCCAATAAGCCCAATTTTAAAGGTTTCTGTATCCAAACGGCGTTCTCGAATCGTATCTCTATTCTTCTCGACAATCTTGAGTTGACGCTCAATATCTGCAATTTGATTACGAATGGAACGGCGATTAAGCTCTAACTGACTCTCACCAGGACCTCGACTACCAATGCCGCCCGCCTGACGACTAAGCATAACACCCTGTCCAGCCAATCGTGGAAGCATATACTTCAACTGAGCCAAATGTACCTGTAATTTCCCTTCATGACTTCGTGCTCGCATCGCAAAAATATCTAAGATTAACTGCATGCGATCGATAACCTTAACCTCAAATGCCGCCTCTAAGTTCGAATTTTGACGTGGCGTCAAACGATTATTGACAATAACCGTGTCCACCTCATCAGCCTCAAGCATGGCTTTGATTTCCTCTAATTTTCCTGAGCCGATAAAAGATTTACTATCATAACGTTCTCTTTTTTGTGTGTAAGTTGCAACGACCTCAGCCCCTGCTGTCTCTGCAAGACTCGCCAATTCTGTCATAGACATTTCAAAATTTTCGCTAGACTGTAGTTCGACACCAATCAAGATAACACGCTCTTGCTTTGTTTGAGTCTCAATCATTCAAGTAACTCCCTTACCTAGGCTGTAATCATAAAAATGAGCCTAGCAAAAGAACCACTAGACTTATTCACCCTCTTTTTGTCATATTATACCAAAAAATGGCAAAAAGCTGAACTGAAAAAGGTAGAAAATATTTGAGCGACACTTACTCCCCCACCCTATCAAACAATCTCCTTTCCTCCTTAACCTTAAGCTGTCTTGGTCATAGTAAAAGTAGAAAATGCTCAAACCACTACAACAGCAGATAGGTCCTAACAACAAAAGACACCTCCATCCATCTGGAAGTGTCTATTAATCATTTACTACCTTAAGCAAACATTTGCTTAATTAGTTTAGTGACAGAGCGTTCTGTTAAACAATACTCTGATAACACACTATTTTTTGAACCTATCTCTTAGCTATCTTTTTTCTTTTTAACAAGATAAAGCCCTACACCTACCAAGATAACAAGTCCGACAACACCTAAAATAGAAGCACGTTCACCTGTAGATGGTAAGTTTGTTGTTTTCCCTTCTTTCTTAGTTGTACTTGAGCTAGATTGAGTTGAACTAGGTGATGATGAAGTTTGTGTATTTGAAGGTGTTTGATTAGAAGAGGACGTTGTAGAACGTTGTGTATTTGAATCTGATTGATTTTGTTGTTCTGTTGTTTGCTCATCAGCAGACACTCGTTTAAATTCACTACCGAATGTAGGATTGTCGTAGGTCATCTTATCAAATTCACTAGAAGACCATAGGGCAATTTTCATCACATCGCCATCTAAATAGAAACCTTCTTGGTATTGGATACCATATCCTCCAATGCCTGCTTCTAAGAAAGAGCCCTCTGGATCCACAAGACGGTAAAGATTATCTCCAACTTGTTGAACCTTTGAAAGTGTCATATCCTCAGATAAATCAATTCCTGCTTTCTGGTCGACAAATCTTTTTGATACTTTTCCATCTTTAGAAATGACATATGTTTCCAAGACATCTTGATTGCCACCCCAGCTGACAGTTGTTTGCCATGTGCCTACTAGTTCCTTTGGAAAATCAATGGTTTTGTAATCTACATTTGACAAATCGATACTCGAAAACGCAGAGTCTTTAGACCAGTTATCAGCTGAAAAGTCTGAAGCAAATTGGAGATAGAGTTTACCGTCCTCCAATACAAGACCTTTTAATTGAGAATAATCAACTCCTCCGATAATAGCTACATCATTGAGTTGAGAGTAAGCAGATGTCACATCGAAACCATAAACACCTTCCGCTAACTGACTGATATTCCCAACTTTGATATCGTCAATAGAGTCTTGGTCATCGGTTTTGATCCGAATAAATAAACCGGTGTTACTCACAATTAAGCGAACATTGTAGGAAATACCATCACTCTCATAATCATTTTCCCAAGTCCCTTGTAGAGTTGCTGGAAGATAATCAAGCGCCATACTTGATGGAGTTGTTACTTCCTCACCAGCTTCAAGTGAGTTAGTATCACCGGTATCAACTACTGTTGTCACTTGGCTAGATTCTGTCTGACTATCCTCGGCATACGCCAACTGGTTATTTGCAAGGCCTCTAGCAAAAAGTGCTAATACCAATACTGACCCTAATAAATAACTTTTCTTTTTCATAATGATGCCCCTTTCAATTTCTGAAATTATTATAACGCTCTATGAAATAAAAATCAAGTCATTTTGTAATATTTTTGAAATATTTTGTAATATTTGTTACGAAACAAAATTCCTCAATGCAATACTTGAGGAATAGCGGATACTATGATAAAAATTCTTCGATATCTTGTATTATGTTATCTAACATATCAGGGTCGCTTATCTGATAAAAATTGACTGACATACGGTTTCTAAACCAGGTTAGTTGTCGCTTGGCAAAGCGGCGTGTATTTTGTTTGAGGGTCTCAATAGCTTCTTCCAGGCTAACTTGACCTGCAAAGTAAGGAAAGAGTTCTTTATAGCCAATTCCTCGACTAGCTTGAACCTCAGGATAATTCTCATAAAGCCATTTTGACTCTTCCAATAATCCAGCTGTTATCATGTGGTCCACACGCTGATTGATCCGGTCATAGATGAGCTGACGGTCGTCATTTAATCCGATAAGCAAGGCTTCATAGGGGTCTTGAGTATTCTCCATATTCTTTCCAAATCGTGCCAATTCTAAGGCTCTCATGGCACGACGGCGATTGAGTTGAGGGATGTCTATTGATAGCTCTGCTATTTTGTCAAATAAAATAGCATCTTCTAAACATTCTAACTCCTTACGGTAAGCTAGCAGTTCTTCCTGATCCAAATCGCCACCTAGATGATAGCCTTCCAGCAGGCTTTGAAGGTAAAGACCTGTCCCTCCAACCAAAATAGGAAGTTTGCCTCTGCGACAAATATCTTGAATAGCTTGTTTGGCTTCAGAGACAAAGTCAAAGGCTGAGTAAGTTTCATCGACTTCACGCACATCAATCAAATGGTGAACGGCTTGCGCTTGCTCTTCTAGTGAAGCTTTGGCTGTACCGATATCTAGTTGTTTATAGACCTGTTGGCTATCTCCAGAAACAATCTCCCCGTTAAAACGTTTTGCCAACTCAATCCCCAAAGCAGTCTTACCAACTGCAGTTGGACCCACGATGACTAGAATTTTTTCTTTCACTGTGATTTCTTTTCTCCTTATTATCGGTCTGAGGTCTGATTTTTAAGGAAAGCATAGTCTTTCACTTGTTATTTAGACCTTTTTACGCTATGCTTATTATATCATAAGAAGTCTTAGAAAAAGACTTGAAATCAGGGAGGATATTATTATGGCTAAAAAATTCACATTCGCTAAAGGTCTTGTTACAGGCGTCATCGCTTCTGCTGCTGCAGTCGGTGGAGCTGCTTATGCTATCAAGAAAAAAGTGATTGAACCTGAAGAAAAGAAAATTGCTTTTATTGAAGAAAACCGCAAAAAAGCAGCACGTAAACGCGTTAGTCACTAAAAAGTCAGAAGAGGCTGGGACAAAAGTCCTAGTCTCTCATTTTTTAGTTAAATGTTACAAGACACAGTGGTTGAGTGGGCTCTATTTCGTTGATGAATCAACTTATACAGCCCTACTATGATGTTTGGACAACGCCATTCTCTTTATTTGACACAAAAAACTGTTGAGCAAATCTCAACAGTTTCAGAACGTAGACAAACTCCTAAAAATATTAAAAATTGAAGAAGTTTGCGAAAGATAGCAAGTCATTAAACTCTTAGAAACATTGATATTTCGGCGTTTATGAGAGTTTTTTATTTTTAAGCAAGAGTGGTGAGGCTTTCACCGATTGCTTCAAGGCGTGCTGCCCATTCAGCTTTTGATAAATCATTTTCTTGAACATATCGGTTACGTTCATGGGCACGACATTCAGCTGAACAGCCACCAACATATTTAGCTTCGTTTTCAGGGCTAGCAAAAATTTGTTTGTTGCAGAAAGGATTAGCGCAGTTGATGTAGCGTTCGCATTCGCTGCCATCAAAGTGATCACGTCCGATAACAGTTGGGTTAACACGATTAACTGGAACTGAGATACGCTCGTCAAAGACATACATAGCACCATCCCAAAGCTCACCTTGAACCTCTGGGTCTTTTCCGTAAGTCACAATACCACCATGCAACTGACCAACATCTTTGAAGCCTTCACGGACCATCCAGCCAGAGAATTTTTCGCAACGGACTCCACCAGTACAATAAACAACAACACGTTTTTCCATAAACTTGTCCTTGTTATCACGGACCCACTGTGGCAACTCACGGAAGTTGCGGATGTCTGGGCGAATCGCACCACGGAAGTGACCGAGATCGTACTCATAGTCATTTCGTGTATCAAGAACAACCGTGTTTTCATCGAGCAAGGCTTCTTTGAATTGTTGTGGGTTAAGGTACTCACCTGTTGTCTCCAAAGGATTGATATCACTATCAAAATCATTGTCCTCTAAACCAAGGTGAACGATTTCTTTTTTATAGCGAACAAACATTTTCTTGAAGGCATCTTGAGGCTCTTCATCAATCTTGAACCAGAGGTCAGCAAAACGCTCATCGCTATGAACCCAATCCATGTATTTTTGAGTCGTTTCATAGTCACCTGAAACGGTACCGTTGATCCCTTCGTCGGCAATCAAGATACGCCCTTTAAGACCGATTGATTTACAAAAATCAAGGTGAACTTGTGCGTATTCCTTAGCATTTTCGATAGGAACATATTTATAATAGAGTAGAACTCGAATATCTTTAGACATAGCGTCTCCTAATTTCTAAATAGTTTAGAATAAGATTATACCGTTTTCAAAAGTTTTTGGGAAATCATTTGATTATTAAAAGAAATGAGCATCTCCAAAGCGATTTTATCAAACTTATGCTAGACTATGAAAAAAGATTGGAGATATGATATGACCTATGAATTGAGCCTTGAATATGGAAGTTTTCCTTTAAAGCTTGTTGATGATTTCGCAGATAATCGTAGAGCTATTCCTGATATTATCGCCCAAGATAAGGCATTGATTGCCAAACTTGAAGAAGCTAATCGTCTCTTTCATGAGCTATTCCACACCATCGAATGTCAATTTTTCTACATTGGCTATGAATTTCCTGAGAAAAAAGAACGTGTCACACAACTCTACAATGACATTGTCCAGGACATCAAGACAAACTATGCTGATCAAGATATTATCATTGAATCCCTTTATTTCTATTGAAAAAATGAAGCTAGACAATAGTCATAACCACCCGTGAAAACAGGTGGCTTGTACACCGCCTGTAAGGCGTTGAAAACCAGCAGCGTCTAAAGACGCTTGCTGAACGTTGTTCAGGTCTTGCTTGATTACTAGACTAATGCCCGTAACAACGGGCTTTTATCATGTTCTAAAGCCTCCATCTGAAAATGGATCTTCATATTCTTTTACACTCAAGAATCAAGAGCAATGTCATCTCTCTCCTGTTCTCGTATATATTTCGCAACAGTTTTTTCATTCAGTCCGACCGTACTGACGTAATACCCTCTTGCCCAAAACTTGCGATTCCCATACTTATATTTCAGATTGGCATGCTTATCAAATATCATCAATGAACTCTTGCTTTTTAAATATCCCATAAAATCGGAAATCGCAAGTTTTGGTGGAATAAGAACAAGCATATGAACATGGTCTGGCATCATATGTCCTTCAATAATTTCAACTCCTCTATATTGACAAAGTTGACGAATAATACTTATCAGATCCTCTCGAACCTTGTAGTATATCGCCTTACGGCGATATTTTGGTGTGAAAACGATGTGATATTTGCACATCCATTTCGTGTGTGATAAACTGTAACTGGTTTTTGCCATGCTAAACTAGTCCACTGGACTAGTTTACTCCTCCTTATCTGACCTGAACACTTAGATTATACAGGAAAAATAAATGGAAGCTCAAAGCCTTGTCAGCCACCAGCATAGCTGGTGATTTTCTTGTTTTTCTCTGAGAGAAAAACTGGCTCGAAGCCATAACAAATTGACCGAAGAATTTCGGTCAAAATGGGTGCAAACTTATACCGCAAACGGGGTGCAAACCTTAGTTATTACCGAAGAGGGTATAAAAGCCTTAAAATCAATATTTCAAGGTAGAAATCATACCGAAAACTTAGGCGCAAACCAACCGCAAACCAGTGTGAAGTCAACTGAGTTTTACGAAGAAGAAATTAGGGAGCTTAGAAAGTTGCTGGATCAGTCCCAGCAACTTTTGCTGAATGAGCAGAAAAAAAGCCAGCTGCTTTTGGAAATCAAAAACGATGAACCAGCAGAATGGCAGAAAGAAAAGAGCAGGCTTGAAAACTCGGTATTAAGATATCAAAACTCTTATAATCAGGCTAATCAGAGGGCAGAGACAAACTATAATTTTGCTGTTTATGCAACTAGATTGTTTTGGATTGCTACGGCAATAGCTGGGATGCTTTTTATGTTGTTGCTTATCTTGGCATGGGTGCATTTTTCATGAGCATAAGCAAGTTGACCTTGTAATTTAATAAATAAAAACAGTTATTTACTATCCGCGTTACGTATTGACATTTAATTTAAGCAAGCATATAATTTGATTTAGATTAGGGGGTAAGTTATGAAAAAATCTATATTAAAAATTTTTATTGCTACTTCGTTTCTAGGGGCAATGTTTGCAGGTTGTCGAGTTCATGCAGCTACTAGCATAGGTGGTTGGGCTAATTGTGTCAACAAAAACGGCAGAGCGGTATGTACACCTGATTATAATGCAATACGAAGACAAACGGGTCGAGTAATTGTAAATGGATGGGTAAATTATGGACCATGGCAGCCTCGTCCTAAATTTGGGGTGATTATACCATGATAAAAAAAAATAAAAATGACATGAATGGCTACTTAGAGCCAATTGAACAAATTTTATCTTCAGATGTCATTAAAGATAATGAAAAATTGAGAAGAGTGTTTTTAAGTGCTAAAGAATCTATAGAAAAAGGGGAAAGAGATGCTTTAGCAAGATTGAGTAATGATATATCATGGTATCTTGTTACAAATAAATATCAAGCTCCTAAAGAAATTATTGATTTTGCTAGACAGATAGCTAAAGAACCTTCTAAAGAACGAGGTAAATTGGCTTTCTTGCAGATGTTAGCTCTATCGTTAATTAAACCTTAACTTTTTATTAATAATAAGTCATAACCACCCGTGAAAACAGGTGGCTTGTACACCGCCTGTAAGGCGTTGAAAACCAGCAGCGTCTAAAGACGCTTGCTGAACGTTGTTCAAGTCTTGCTTGATTACTAGACTAATGCCCGTAACAACGGGCTTTTATCATGTTCTAAAGCCTCCATCTGAAAATGGATCTTCATATTCTTTTACAC
>NZ_JAFBEI010000044.1 GCF_016908655.1 Streptococcus saliviloxodontae | reverse complement strand
TAACAGGACACCTCTACTTTAACACAAAGAAAAAGTAGTGAGTACTCTCTCCCGTCAGAGATTTCCTCACTACTAATCTTAGTATGTTTTTGTATTAGTATTACTCTAGCAGATAGTGCCTCACTTGGCTAATATCTGACTCGTTAACAACAAGATAAATTTGAGCGCCCGCTTTCAGAACTGTTGCCCCTGTTACCACTTCTGTTTTTTTCTGATAAATTTGTGTCGAAATCAAGACATCCCTAGGGAGATTCAAATCTTTGACCATCTTACCAGCCAATTTATCCGATACCGGAAGGTCAATCATCGTCGGTTCTCCACTCTCCATAGGATGAACGGCAATCATCTTCGTTAACATAGCCTCATAGACAGGCTCCCCACCTAACAAATCCATAACTAAGTAGGCAACGACAGTCACAACTGCTAAAGGCATCAATTGCTGCAAATTTCCTACCATCTCTGTTACTAAAATCATAGCTGTTAGAGGAGCTTTAGACACCGCACCGAAATAACCGGCCATTCCCAAAATCAAAAAGAGAATAACTAACGAGCTATCAACTATTGACAGCTGAATCATAGCTAAACCAAAAGTATAGCCCGATAGTGCTCCCAAAGTTAGAAGGGGTAAAAATATTCCTCCTGGTAAACCCGAGCCATAACTCAGCATGCTTCCGATAAAACGCAAGACAAAATATAATAGAGCCGCTTTTAGGAGTAAAGGAGAGTTAGGAAGATTAACAATTATCTCATTTCCGCCTCCTAATAAGGTTGGGAAAGTAAGTCCTAGAGGAATCATCACAAGTACTGTTAGGAGACCATACTGATGAGGTGGTAGGTGTAGAAACCCTCCAACAACCTCAAAACACTTACCGATACGTAAGACTACCCACTCATAGCTGTAGGCTAAGAGCCCCATAACACCCCCCATTACTAGTAAAACCCAATAGGACGTTAACGGAAATACAGGTAAATTATGAGGCATATGAAGGACTGGTGTCTGCCCAAAAACACCCAATGAAACAGCATTAGCTACCAAACTAGCGACTAGAGCCGTTATCCAAACCTGTCTAGAAAAATGGTGATAGACTTCCTCCACAACAAATAGAAGCCCTGCTATAGGAGCATTAAAAGCTGCTGATAGCCCTGCTGCCGCACCACTAGCGATTAGAATACGTTGCTCTCGCTTGGTTAGTTGTAAACCTTGGGCTACCCCTTTGGCAGTCATTGCTCCCAACTGAATGCTAGG
Source organism: Streptococcus saliviloxodontae (assembly GCF_016908655.1). Classification (GTDB taxonomy): domain Bacteria; phylum Bacillota; class Bacilli; order Lactobacillales; family Streptococcaceae; genus Streptococcus; species Streptococcus saliviloxodontae. The sequence goes on along the minus strand of NZ_JAFBEI010000044.1, from coordinate 15,502 downwards.
ACCCTCTCGCCCTAACATCAAGCCCATTGAAATAGATAAGATGCCTCCCAGAAATTTCCTCCAAAGGACAGACCACCATCTCGGATGCATCAATCCCATCAATTCACCTTCAACGTGTGGAATTCCTGAACCTTTAATATCTTTTTCTTGTTTGACAAGTAGCCCAACAAAAAAGATAAGAAAAGTACTCACTGCTATCAAAAGGACTAGATAGACCACTTCTTTCTGAGCAAGGTGATAGAGGTGAACAAAGACTATAAATAACTTTGCAATCAACCACCTAAAAGCTGATACAATTGCACCCGCACTCAGTCCAACTAATACGCCTCGCCAAACTGACACCAATAAACTTTTCTGACTCGCTTGAAACTCACCCTGTATCACACTACTCTCCTAAGCAATAACCCATTAGCATGTTCCTATCAAAAAGAGAGTTGAAAAATCCCAACTCCCATCTTTAACTTATGCTGACTTAACCAACCTTTGCAGAAATTTCTTCAGCAAAACGCTCAAGGTTTTCAATATCCTCATCTTCTGCCACTAAGTCAACTTTGACAGATTCAGCCCCTTTGATGGCACCTGTCAAAGCAAATTGTTCTTCAAATTCGTCAACTGATTTACAGAAATAATCATAGAAGGTATCTCCTGAACCGATTACACCAAAGACTTTACCTGACAAATCAACATCTTGAAGGTCTTCATAAAAATCAACGATTTCATCTGGAAGATCTCCATCTCCGTAAGTATAAGAAGCCACGATTGCAATATCTGCATCCTCAAAATCTGCTGCATCAACAGTTGTACACTCGTCAACCTCTACTTCGTGTCCCAACTCTTGCAACTTATTTGAGACAATGTCTGCAATTTCTTCAGTATTTCCAGTCATACTGGCATAAACGATCTTTGCTAATGCCATAGTTCCCTCCATTGATAGTTAATATCCTTATTTTACCATAAAATCCTTTAAAATGCACCTTGTTTATAGGTATTCTTTATAAGCTTCTTTGATTTTCGCCGACAATAATTCCTTTTCAGCCGTAGAGGCAAAAGAGGACTGGATAGCAGTTAGGTTATGATGCAAAAAATCTGCAACAGTCAGGTCAAAATAAGTAACAAATTTTTTGTATTCCTTAGTTAAATTAGTGTCTGATACTGTTCGATTATCAGTATTAATCGTTATCTTAGCGCCAGCCTTTTTCAAGGGAAGGTAAGGAAACTCATCTATTGACTTAATCGCCTTTGTTTGGAAGTTACTAGTCAAAGCCAACTCCGCAGCTACCCCTTTAGCAACAAAGTCTTTGATCATTTCAGGCTGGTTAAAAATAGCTGTTGTATGACCTGTGCGTTTAACACCGAAAGAAATAGCTTGAGCGATATTCATAGCACAGCCACACTGCTCTCCCGCATGAAAGGTCATTGGGTAACCAAGTTCTTGAGCGAAGGCCACACCCTCAGCCATCATTTCAGCAGGATAATCCACCTCATTACCAGCAAAATCCATCCCTACAAGCAAATCTTGATTGGACGCCTTACTCTCTGCAAAAATAGCCTTCGTCAAATCAAGACTAGATTGACGCATTCCGCAAACCAAAGCCTTGGCATAAATCCCAAAGTCCTCATAAGCTGCTTTAAGACCTCGACAGACCGCTGAGACGACCTGAGCTACTGTAAGCCCCTCATCCATGGACAATTCAGGAGCAAAGCGGATTTCCATGTAAAGAACATTCTCCATAGCCCCTTGTTTGGCAACATCATAGGCAGCCAACTCCAAAGCTTCTTCTGTCTGTAAGAGCGGGCGGATAACATCAAAAGCTCTCAAATAATCATTGAGACTTTCTGTCTCTTCTGGAGCCGTTACCAAAGCCTTCAAAGAATCTGTTTCCTGAGGTAAATCTTTACCTGCCATCTTCGCCAAATCTCTAATAACTTCTAAAGATAATGAACCGTCTAAATGGCAGTGTAACTCGGTCTTTGCCAGTTTTTTGATAACTGATGTTTCCATTATTTTTTCTCCTATCGTTTGATTTTTAAATATAATGCTATCTATCTTAACACAAAACACGCTTTTTGCAAGTTAAAAATCCGAACTTTAGTCATAGCTATCAAATAAAGGAGCAGATTTTTGTCTTTCCATACTATTTTTGATAGCATATAGGAATTAAAAGGAGGAGCTACTATGTCATCATACACATTACCAGAAATATGGGAAACACCTGAACAAATGGGTGGTGCCTGGGGAGGCCTTAACCAAGCAACAGCTGGCAGCCGCTTTGAACAAGATCTCCCTGTCGGAGAAAACGATTTTCAAGTTTACTCATTCCCGACACCAAACGGTATCAAAGTTACCATTATGATGGAGGAATTAAGGGAACTCGGTCTAGATATCACCTATGACCTCTACCAAATCAAAATTGGCGAAGGCGACCAATTTGGTTCAGATTTTGTCGCTATCAACCCTAACTCTAAAATTCCTGCCCTGATTGATCAAACTGGAGAAGATAAGGTTCGCGTCTTCGAATCTCCCTCAATCCTACTTTATTTGGCAGACAAATATGGTAAGCTAATCCCAACTGATTTTGCTAAACGTACAGAAGTTCTTAACTGGCTCTTTTGGCAAACTGGTGCAGCACCTCTTCTCGGGGGTGGATTCGGACACTTCTTCCACTATGCACCCGAGAAAATTGAATATGCTATCAATCGTTTCACTATGGAAGCCAAACGTCAACTAGACCTATTGGACAAGGAGCTAGCTAATAAGCGTTTTATCACCGGCGATGACTATACTATCGCAGATATTGCCATTTGGTCATGGTATGGTCGCCTAGCTCAAGATAAGATTTGGGACAAGGCTGGTATCTTTCTGAACGTTCAAGAGTATCAAAACTTACAACGTTGGACTAAAGAGATTGCAAACCGCCCAGCTGTCAAACGTGGACTTGAAGTTGATTATCAAGCCATATAAAAAATACCTCAATAGAAGATCTACTCTATTGAGGTATTTTAGACTAAAATGATCTTGTTGTTACTAATGTCGTTTCTGTTACACTTAATTATAACAGAAACGAAGTAATGATGAAAATGACCTTTAGAAACATCACTTTTTCATATCTTTGTCATGTTCATGCTATAATAATAGACAACAATAGATTAAAGGATTTATATATATGACTACTTTTACTGATATCTTAGAAAAAATCAAAGCCTACGATACCATTATCATTCACCGTCACCAAAGACCCGACCCTGATGCTATCGGTAGTCAGTGTGGTCTTAGAGAACTCCTTCGCCACAATTTCCCTCATAAAACCATCAAGGCAACTGGAGTGGATGAGCCTACCCTAACTTGGTTAGCACAGATGGATGAGGTCACTGATAGCGACTATCAAGGAGCCTTGGTAATCGTGACAGATACAGCCAACCGCCCACGTGTTGATGACGCCCGCTATAACAGTGGTGACTTCCTGATTAAGATTGACCATCATCCAAACGATGACGTCTACGGAGACATTTATCACGTTGACACAAAAGCTTCATCAGCCAGTGAGATTGTCACAAACTTTGCTTTGCAAAAAAATCTCAAGCTAAATGCGGCAGCTGCGCGCCTCCTGTATGCCGGTATTGTTGGTGACACTGGGCGCTTTCTATATCCAGCAACAACAAGTCAAACCCTACACATTGCTGCTACATTGCGTGAGTTTGACTTTGACTTTTCAGCCATGGCTCGCCAAATGGACAGCTTCTCCTTCAAAATTGCCAAACTGCAAGGATATGTCTTTGACAATCTCGACGTTGATGACAATGGTGCTGCGCGTGTCACCCTAACAAGAGATATTTTGGAGAAATTCCAGGTAAGTGATGCTGAGAGTTCTGCTATCGTTGGAACACCAGGGAAAATTGACCTCGTTCAATCTTGGGCTATTTTCGTTGAGCAACCCGAGGGACATTACCGTGTTCGCCTTCGTAGTAAAACAGCAGTTATCAACGATATTGCTAAAAAACACGATGGCGGAGGACACCCACTCGCTAGTGGTGCAAATTCTTATAGCTTAGAAGAAAACGAACAAATTTACAAAGAAATCCAAGAGCTCCTGGCAAATTAAGTCAGTTTTTTAGCTAAAAAGCTTGTCAAATAAAAAGCTATTTGATAAACTAGAATAGTTAACGAACTATGGTGCGGACAGTACCATGGCAGAAAGGAAATAGTTTAACATGAAAAAAGATATCCATCCAGATTACCGTCCAGTCGTATTCCTTGATACTACTACTGGTTACCAATTCCTTAGCGGTTCAACAAAATCTTCAAAAGAAACTGTTGAATTCGAAGGTGAAACTTACCCACTTATCCGTGTAGAAATTTCATCAGATTCACACCCATTCTACACAGGCCGTCAAAAATTCACTCAAGCAGACGGACGCGTGGATCGTTTCAACAAAAAATACGGTCTCAAATAAGAAACCCTCAATCACTAAAACGATTGATCAAAAAGCCATTTCCGAATCATCGGAAGTGGCTTTTTTGGATATAACACCAATCATTTTTTGCAAGTTCGTCTATTACGAAGCTACTATAACTCCTAGGTCAGATCTATTATTGAAACAATCTAAACAAATATTTTGATAATATCCCACAAAAATCTATAATAGTCTCATTAACTAATAAAGGAGTCCTTATGACACGTGCACTTTTGGTCGTTGATATCCAACAAGGATTAATTGACCTTAAACCAACCAACACAGAAGTTTACCTAACTAAGGTTAATCAAGCGATTTCACACTTTAGAGATAGCAAAGAGGAGGTTATCTTTGTCCAGCATACCGAAAAAGAAGGACTCTTGGCTTTGAATAGTCCCAATTGGCAACTATACGCAGGTCTTGATGTCCAACCTCAGGATACTCGCATTCAAAAATACTTCAACTCTGCCTTTCGAAGAACCAATCTTGAAGATTATCTAAACAAACAAGGAATCGATCACCTTGTCGTCTGCGGTATGCAAGTGGAATACTGCCTCAATGCAACCTTAACCGTCGGATTTGAAAAAGAAATCAAGCTGACTATCCTAGCAGATGCTGTCACAACCTTTGATCGTGCTACCATATCTGGTCAAGAAATCATTGATTTTTATACTCAGACCATCTGGCCAAATTTCGGAAACCTTATTTCTGTTGATCAACTATAATTAAAAGTTCTTCGATACAATATCGAAGAACTTTTAATTTTATGAAACAAGTTAAATTACTCAGAGATTTAACTAAGGAAAAACTTCTATCTTTCCTATTGTCTATCACCACATTGATGATCATACCTAATAAGAGGTTGAGCACAAAATCCCCAACCTCTCAAATTGACGAGATACAATGCCTCTCGTTATCATTATTGTCATTAATAAAAGGGAGAGATTAGTGAGCAACAATTTCTTGGGCAATCTCATGACCTGTCATACTTGACGGGTAATACGTTGGCCAATTATCCATTTCTTTCAAGATTTCCTCTTGGCTAGTTGAACCCCAGAAAAGGTGGAAATGTTCTGCATCTGTCTTAGAAATATTATGATCACTAAACTGAATATACTTAAACTCTCCAGCGTTAGCATCATTTGTTTCAAAGAGGTAACGAACACCTCGATTCCCTTTTTGGTAAGTCAAAATGTTATAACCAACATACTTATAGGTAAACTTATGGCTTGTCCCATTTTGAATGAATTCAACAGTGTTTTTCTTACCATCAATAATGATTTTTTCAACATCTGTCTTATAACCTGTTGTGTAGTAAGCTTTGTAGTCAGCAGCTGTTTTTGCCCCTTTTGATAGTTTAGACTTATAGTCCCAAACCTCGTCCAAAGTCCCATCTTGAAGATAAGGATACACAGACTGCCAATTACCTGTCCAGTCTGAAAGGCTGCGATTAGTAACCTTCTTATCTTCAAAGTAACCGTTCGCTACTGTTTTACTAGTATCTTCCTCTGGTGCGATTGATTTTCCTTCTACATCTGTTGTCAATCGGAGAGCTTTTAAATTTTCACGCATGACAGAAAAATAATCCTCACCCGCTTTAAGTTCTTTCGTTGTTAAACTTTCAATTGGGTTCAATACAGCTGTTTTAACACCAGCTTCATCAGCCAAAGTTGCGGCTACCTTAGCTGAGGCATTCTCTTCAAAATAAATGTATTTAATCTCATTTTCTTTGATGTAGCTTGATAAACTAGCTAAACGTTGAGCACTCGGCTCGGATTCAGCAGTAACACCTGTAATCGGAATTTGTGTCAATCCATAGTCTAGGGCAAGGTAGCCGAAGGCAGCATGTTGTGTGACAAAATTCTTTTGTTTTGCTGCTGTAAGAGCTGTTGCATATTCCTTATCTAAGGCTTGCAATTTTTCAATGTAGGCTGCTGCATTTTTCGTAAAACGCTCTTTATATTTCGGGTATTTTTTAGTCAAACCATCACGGATATTTTCCACTAGCTTGATTGAGCGACTTGGAGATAACCAAACATGAGGGTCATAGTCATGATGATGTCCTTCACCGCCATGATCATGTCCTTCTTCTTCTGTTCCAGCCATTAGTAGCATATCACCTGTTGATTTGATAATCGCTGTTTTCTTTTTATCAACTGAACTAGTGACATCTTTAGCCCAAGTCTCTAGGTTGCTGTCCATATAAACAAAGGCATCTGCATCTTCAATTTGTGAAATTTGTTTGGTTGTCGGTTGGTAATCATGGACCTCTGTTCCAGCTCCAATCAACAAGCTCACCTCACCTTGATCGCCAACGATGGCTTTTGTGAAATCATAGACAGGGTAAAAAGTGGTCACAACATTTAGCTTTCCTGAATGAGACGATTCTTTTTGATAGTTTTGATAAGATTGCCAAATATAGGCTCCTCCAGCTAGAACTGCTACAGTTGCCAATCCAGCAAATAATTTCTTTTTCATACATCCTCCTTTTTATTAACTGGTTAATATTTTACCAGTTAAGTATATCACAATATATGATTTTTGCAAGTCTTTTTTTGAAAAAAAGAAACTGGACAAATACAAATGTCCAGTCACTTTAACTAACGTTATCACATAGAGCTGATAGCCTTCCAAACTTATCATCCGATAAGCCTAATCACTGACACTAAAACGATTTGTCATCAGATTGCTAGCGTCAAATAACAATTTATGGAGTAAAGCATCTGTATCCTCTTGGATAAAATCACTCAGTTTTTGATTTTCTGATTCAAAGTCAACAACTTTTCCTTCTGCCAATGCCTTATCAACAGCATGAATCATTGCATGACCTTTTGCCATAGTAGTTTGTACATAGTCTTCTATATCGCCTTCATGCTGTTTAAAATGAGGGTCAGCGATTGCAGCAATCAAACGATTAGCCCAGTAAAATGACTCTGTCGATACCTTTTCAGGTGTATTAGCAAAATAATCTGGAGTTGTTGTGATTTGGGTGAAGAAAGGAACCAGGGTATTAAACGGCATTGAGCCAAATGCTAACCATTGAATACCTTTGACAGCATCTGGTTTACCAGGTCTCATCTGAAGAACGGCTGTCTGGCTAGTACGGTTGATGCCAATCGTGCGGAAACTTCGTTGGCTTCTATGATCCCCTTCAGGTCCATAAGGGTCATAAATCGTATCTTGATAATGATGGCTCAAAACGTATTTAACATCCTCGATCGTTATTTTACGATAAGGTTTTTGGCTCCAAGGGATAAAGAAACTTTGAGGATCTTGCTTGATTTCAGGGTTTAAGAATCCTTGGATAGCCCAAGCACGAGGTGTGTTGTAATGACGATCTTTATCTCTTTGACTACCAAAAGCATAGCGTGGGTTAAAATGTTCATCTGAATAAGTCAGATCTAGGTGATTCTCGTGAATAAAAGCTTTTAAATCAGCAGAACACATGTAGTCTGATGGATTTGAAAATTCGAAATAATCAATCCCTAATTGATTGGGATTGGTAACATAGGCATCATCGGGAACACGTCTTGCCATCCAGTGGTGACCTCCAATTGTTTCCATCCACCAAATCTCGTTCTCATCTGAAAATGCAATCCCATTTGATTCATAGGTTCCATACACTTCCAGGAGTTTTCCTAGTCGCTCGACACCTTCTTTGGCTGAATGAATATAAGGTAGGACTAGCGTTAACATATCCTCTTCACCGATACCTGATGGGACCAAAGGATCCAAACCTAGCACACGCGCATTAGTCGTAATCGTTTCAGTCTCACTCATGGCTACATTAGCAGCGTTAATCCCTGCCTCTCCCCAGATGCCGTCCTTGCCAAAAGCGTCAGGAACTGCCGTGTAAGTCATCGGCTCTTCTGGTAAATCAATCTCAAAAGACGACAAAACAGATTTATAATGACGTGGTTGATCTTCTGGTTTCACCACGATAAATTTTTTAGCTGTAAATTCACCATTTTGAGAATCTTCCGTGCGTGCAATGATTGTTGAGCCATCATAAGAGGCTTTCTTTCCGACAAGAATTGTTGTACATCCCACAGTATTTCCTTCTTTCTATAGCTCATCTGCTATTTTATTAATTTTTCGAAGACGATGATTAACACCGCTCTTAGTCAAAGGGGTCTCTAAACTATCTGCAATCTGTTGAATCGAATAATCAGGATGAGCTACTCGAATCTGAGCAATCTGACGCAACTCGACAGGTAGGATATCCAGGCCTTCACTGTCCATGATTTTGATAATATTATTGATGGTCTTCATGCTAGCATTAATGGTACGTGCAATGTTGGCTGTCTCTACATTATTGGCTCGATTAATGTCATTTCGTGTCTCACGCATCACCTTGACTTCTTCGAAGGCTTCCTTAGAAGCCATAGCACCAATAACCAATAGGAAATCCATGATATCCTCTGCTTTTTGGAGATAGGTCACTGCTCCATTTTTATGTTCAATAACCTTGGCATCTAACATGAATTTTTGCATCAGCTTAGCCAAATCTTCCGCATGGTCATGATAGACTGAGAAAATTTCAAGCTGATACTTACCAGACTCAGGATCTCTGACTGTTCCTGTTGATAAAAAGGCTCCCCTCAAATAATCTCGACCGTTATTATCATTATCTAGGATACTAGGCTCGATTCCCATTTCAAATCCAAAGAAAGAATCTGCTAGTTGTAAGTCAGATAAAATCGCATTAACATCCTCATCAACAAACACTGTGTAGACACGATTCTTTTTCAAGTTGGTTTTCTGATGGTATTTGATGTCAGGATCGATACCGTAGATTGACTCTAAAAGCGCATAGATGTGTCGAGCGATTTTGGCATTCTCACTGGTAATTGATAAGGTAAGTCCTGAATTGGTCAAACCAAGACTCCCTGACATCTTAATAATAGCTGATAGTTCACTTTTACTATGTGTTTCTTGGTTCAGCAAATCTTCTTTAACCTTTACTGTAAAACTCATAGTCGCTTACTCCTTAGTAGGTTCATCAATTCCTCAACAACAAGATCGCCATGGTGAAAGGCTCCGCCATTCTCCAACCGTAAAAAATTCGAAGAAATGACACGTTTAGCCTCACGTCGAAGGCCTTGAAAGTCATGTTCTACCTGAACCAAGTATTCATCAAATTGATTCGTCTCCATATAGTCTTGGGGTACCTGATCAATATTAACCAACACCGTATCAATAACATCTTGACCAAGGTGACGATTAAGAACTGCAACATGATCTGCATCTGTAAAATGCTCCGTCTCACCATATTGCGTCATAATGTTACAAACATAGGCTACCTCAGCCTTGGTTTCTAAAAGCGCTTGCTTAATTTCTGGAATAACCAAATTTGGCAAAATAGAGGTAAAAAGTGAGCCTGGACCTAAAACAATCATATCACTAGATAAAATGGCTTCAACTACTTTACGGCTCGCTTTAGGTGTCTCATCATTGTAAGTATTTGTCACATAAACATGATCTATCATGCCATCGTAACCAGCTATTGAACTCTCTCCGATGACTTCGTGTCCATCTTGAAACACTGCATGCAATGTTAGTGGGGTTTCACTAGCTGGGTAAATTTTTCCTGTCACGTGAAAAAATTTAGTTAAGAGTTGCATGGCATTATAGGTAGAGCCTTGCATCTCAGACATTCCTGCAATGATAAGGTTACCAAGTGGATGACCTGCTAATAAGCCATCACCTGCTTTAAAACGGTATTGAAACACCTGACCGTATAACTTGGGCATGTCACTCATGGCAACAAGGACATTTCGTAGGTCTCCCGGCGGTGTCAATTGCATCACAGAACGTAATTCTCCTGATGAACCACCGTCATCAGCAACCGTTACAACAGCTGTGATCGACACATCTTCTCGACGTAGGCTTTTTAAAATGACCGGAATCCCAGTTCCACCACCAATAACAGTTATTTTGGGTTTTTTCATGATCTGTTCACCGTCTCCTTGCGTCTATCTTTATCACGATGCCCTTCATTGACCAACCAGCTACTTTTCAGGTCTTCTGCTAAGCGATGAGCAAAAGCAACGCTACGATGCTGACCACCTGTACATCCAATAGCAATCGTCAAGACAGATTTGCCTTCTTTTTGGTAGCCTGGCAATATCGGATTGATCAAAGCTAAGAGATGCTGATAAAAACTCTCTGACTCCTTGTGATTCATCACATAGTCCGACACTTCAAAATCCAAACCTGTCTTTTCACGCAAATCTGCTCTATAGTAAGGGTTAGGTAAAAAACGCACATCAAAAACCAAATCTGCATCTAAAGGCAAACCATATTTAAAACCAAAGCTTAAGACTTCTATACGGAAAGAGGCCTGATTACTATCTGATGAGAAACTTTCTGAAATAGCCTTTCTAAGCTGTCTTGGTGTTAACTCTGTTGTATCAACAACATTCTGGCTGAGGCTCTTAAGGGGTGCAAGGAGTTCTCGTTCCAACTTGATACCATCTAAAACACGCCCGTCAGCAGCTAAGGGGTGACTGCGACGTGTTTCCTTATAACGCGATACCAGTTCACCATCGGTCGCATCAAGAAACAAAATTTTAAAATTGATGTTTTCATGACTTTCCAACTTATCCAGTATAGAATTGATTTCATTGAAAAACAGGCGACTACGCATATCCACAACTAAGGCGACTTTATTATTATCATTTGCCTGTTCTACCAGTTCCAAGAATTTAGGAACTAGAGTCGGCGGCATATTATCAATCGTAAAATAGCCCAAATCTTCAAAAGACTGGATTGCTACAGTCTTTCCTGCCCCACTCATCCCAGTTACAATAACTAGGTCAATTTTTTGTGCATCCATGTCCAATCACAACTCCTTTTCTCTTTTCACTTCTTTTAATGCCTCTTCCAGACCACTTATCTGCTGATTTAAGGATAGTAACATTTCAGTTTGTAACTTTTGAATTTCAAGCAAATCCGACTGATCTTGTTGAACTAAGTGATCAATCTTGGTGTGCAATAGACGAATCTCCTCTTCGGAAATACGATTAACTTGATAATCGTTTTTCGCCTGCAAACGGTCGTAATCAGAAGCTCTATTTTGACTCATCATAATCAAAGGGGCTTGGATAGCAGCAATTGTCGACAGAGCTAAATTCAATAAAATGAAAGGATACTCGTCAAATGAAATACCAAATGGCTTAATCACATTTATAGCCATCCAAATAGCCATAAAAACAATGAAGGAAATAATAAATGTCCAAGACCCTCCAAAGCGGGCCACAATATCAGCCACACGCTGGCCAAAGGTGATCTTACTATCCAATTCTTCTTGGATGTCCTGATTCGGAAACACCATATCCTTGGTCACATTATACACTAGGTCCTTAATATAATCGTTCTTACGATTAGCCTTTTCGATGACACTATTCATAAAAATCAGACGATAGTGAGCAAGATGGATATTGGAGATAAAATCAGTAGACTTAAGATGAGGGTAATCTTTTGTAACTAACTCTCTCAGTTGAGGATCTAATTCAGATAAAAAATTGCCATCCATAAGAAGACAATCACTTCCATCCAGTGCTTCTTTAATTTTTTTAACCGTCACGAACACCCCTTCTTTCTAGACTATATTATAACATATACTAGCCCTTCCGTCTTTTGATATACCTAACTAAAAAAGGTTCAGAATCAACTATTCCAAACCTTTTTTATCATTAATAAAACTTAATTTAATTCAGCGATTACTTCAATCTCCACTTTAACATCTTTTGGCAATCTTGCCACTTCTACCGCTGAGCGAGCTGGAAATTCCGATTTGAAAGCTGTTGCATAAACTTCGTTAAATGGAACAAAGTCATTCATATCGCTTAAGAAACATGTTGTTTTAACTACATGGTCAAAATCTGTTCCTACTTCTTCCAAAATAGCAGCAATATTTTTCAAGACCTGTTGAGTTTGCTCTTGGATTGTTTCTCCAATGATTTCTCCAGTTTCTGGAGAAAGTGGGACTTGACCTGATGCGAAAAGTAAGTTACCTACAACTTTACCTTGAACATAAGGTCCGATTGCTGCAGGGGCTTTATCCGTATGAATTGTTTTTGTCATAATAAGGACTCCTTTTTCCATTTAGAACAAGCAAGGATTGATAACCTCCTTGTCTAATGCTTTTTCTACCTATATTGTATCAAATTTTCTGAAAATTGAAAACCTTGAAATAATAAAAGCAAGGATTGATAACCTTGCTTGATTTTTAATTAACTGTAACTGAACCAGAATAATAATCTAGGGTTAGTCCTGATTGAACGTTAGGGATAAACACATTGAATTCTAAAGAACCATCTGAAGATTTTGCTTCAATATGGCTACCGCTTGCAATGATGTTGTTACCTTCGTAGAGCAAAGTAACACGGTACCTCACTCGCTTATTATTGTCTAATGCTTTTCGAACCTGTGTTTCAAAATAATTTTGACCTGTCGAATCTGAGCTATTAGCTTCATTTGCCCAAGCAGTCTGGGTTGCAATATTTTTTTCATTACTAGTTGAGGCATCGAATCCCTTCAAACTCCCCACCAAAGCATACCCTAACAGGTGACCTCTATCTACTGCATGGCTATAGCTACCTGATAAGTGCTGAACTTGGTGCCAACCTGCTGGCGTCCATGACGTGGAGCCATTTCCTGTCTCTTCTCTACTTCGGTATTGTCTCGTCGCCTTAGATAATAAGGCATTAGCAACCGTCGGAACTGTTTGCCCTTGTACACGCTTGGTTTTAGTATCTGCATAAGGAGCACTCGAAACTTTCGCATTCAAATCAGTTTTATTACCATTGATAATGTAAGCTCCAGCACCATTCCACTCAATAGAAGATCCTAGTTGATTTTTAATGCTATCCGTTAAAACAGTTTGAGCCAGTTGTTCACTCGGACTATCCTCGCTACTTTGCGACCCATTAGAGACCACCTTTTTAGTATCCGCTGCAGATTGCGACTGTCCAGTTACCAAATGCGCTACTGTTTTAATAGGATTATTATCTGAAATACGGTCACTTGTTGCGATGTAGCTCAATCCCATAATGCAAATTAAGCCAACAAGTGACAGCAACCTTTTTCCCGAAGAAGACTTTCGTTTTTTATTTGCCATAAAACCCTTTCTTTCATAGAAAAAGTAGGACTCGCCTACTTCCCTGTAAATTTATTGATTAAAGATACCCATTTAGCTGGAGATAAGATTGCCAAAGGGTGACTACCATCTCCAATAACAGAGTAACCTATCATTAAACCAATGATGAGACAAAGAAAACTAAGAGCAACTACCAATAAAATAAATAGGTACTGCCTCAAAACATATTGACCACTAAAATGTTTCATATTATTCACCTGATTCTCTGCGAATTGTCGCCCCTAGAGACGCTAGTTTTTCATGGAATTGATAATAACCACGATCTAAGTGAGTCAGTTTACCAACAGTTGTCGTTCCTTTGGCTACCATTCCTGTTAAAATCAAAGCAGCACTCGCTCGTAGATCGGTTGACATCACTTGAGCACCTTGAAGCTCTTCACCACCATGAATCATAGCAGTATCTCGTAGAATTTCAGAATGGAGCCCCATACGACGCATTTCTTCCAAATGTTGGAAGCGATTTTCAAAGACTGTCTCAATCATGGTTGACTCTCCTTTTACGACAGCCATAAGAGCCGTAAATTGAGCCTGCATATCTGTTGGAAAACCAGGATGCGGTAAGGTCTTAACTGTTACTGGCTTAAGTTTGCTTGTGTCAGCCTTAACACGGATACCTTTCTCCTCATCAGTAATCTCGACACCCATTTCCATCAACTTAGAAATCAGCGGACGATTGTGTTCCCAAACAGCATCTTTAATCAGAACATCTCCGGATGTCATTGCTGCCGCTACCATGAAAGTACCTGCCTCTATACGATCCTGAACCACTGAATGCTCTGCACCATGTAGTTTAGACACACCATTAATCGTCAAGGTCTCGGTACCTGCTCCTTTGACATCTGCCCCCATCTTATTCAATAACAAGGCTAAATCAACAATCTCAGGCTCACGCGCTGCATTTTCAATAATTGTCGTTCCTTCAGCCAGTGTAGCTGCCATCATGAGGTTTTGAGTCGCGCCAACGGATGGGAAATCCATATAAATTGTTGTCCCTTTAAGTTTATCTGCTTTTGCGGTAATATCACCACCAACTTGAGTAATCTCAGCCCCCATTGCTTCTAAACCTTTTAAGTGCAAATCAATAGGACGACTACCAATTGTACAGCCTCCAGGCATAGAAACTTTCGCATGTCCATTTCGAGCCAGAATAGGCCCCAAAACAACAATAGAAGCACGCATTTGACTGACATAGTCGTAAGGTGCTTCGTCTAGAATTTCACCTTGTGCATCCACGACAATCGTGTTAGTCTCTTGATCAAAGTCAACCGCAATATCAAGACCACGGACCACGTTATTCATTGTAAAAACGTCAGACAAAATCGGAACATTTGTCAACTTTGTCTGTCCCTCTTCTGGTAGAATAGTCGCTGCTAAAAGAGGCAAGACGGCATTTTTAGCTCCTTCAATAACAACCTCACCTTGTAGGCGGGTATTTCCACCTGTAATGATAATTTTTTCCATTTTAACTCCTTTGTAACTAACTCCATCACAGGATTAGTGTATTGCTCTGAAAATATCTTGACTCATCTGAATGATAGAGAGGAAAAAAGAACTGACCATATAACCTATGGCAATACTCACAAACATCAATAGTACATTTAGACGTCTACTATTTTCAATATAATTTCTAATGAGTTTAGACCAATCAAAAAGCTCTGTCAACAATTGATAACTCATAAAGATAAAAATAACATGACACATGAGTGTCGTTAGATAGGTTACCATTTCCATAACTCTTATTATAGCAAAAATAAGCGCAATTACCTAATTCTGAAATTTAACAGCAAAAAAGGGCTCTATAATTTCTGTAGTGGGTAAATCTCATTCAGATATTGTAGGGCTTTTTAGCGGTATGAAAAAAGCCCCACATGACTTATAATGAAAAGC
>NZ_JAFBEI010000043.1 GCF_016908655.1 Streptococcus saliviloxodontae | reverse complement strand
TTATCCTTTGACAAATATCTAAGCCGACTACTTTAGGTCAAAAAAGGTTCTGTCGTTCAGAAAATGAAATGGAGTATCTCATGCGTTTGTCGTGGAATACTGGAAAAATCATCGAATTATAATAAAATTTATGATATAATGGAGTCTGTAATTGTCTTTACAGACTCTATTTTATGCTTTGGACATATATGTCATTAAAAAGGAGAATTATGAGTAAAGTAGAACGTTTAGTTGAAAAGTTTATCCCTGAAAATTATAATATTTTCTTAGATATTAGCCGTTCAGAGAAACTCTTTTCAGGTAATGTCGCCATTTCTGGAGAAGCTTTAGATAATGAAATTTCTCTTCACCAAAAAGATTTGGTCATCCAGTCTATCTTATTAGATAATCAAGCCTTGGACTTTCAACTTGATCATGCTAATGAGGCGGTTCGCATTAATCTTCCAGAAACAGGAAGTATGACTCTAGTCATTGAATTTTCAGGTAAGATTACAGATAATATGACTGGTATCTACCCATCATATTACACAGTAGATGGTGTCAAAAAAGAAGTGATTTCAACACAGTTTGAAAGTCATTTTGCACGCGAAGCCTTTCCATGTGTCGATGAGCCAGAAGCAAAAGCAACTTTTGATTTTTCTGTAAAATTTGACCAAGAAGAAGGCGAAGTGGCTTTATCAAATATGCCTGAGTGCAATGTGGAACGTCGTCAAGAGACTGGGATCTGGACTTTTGAGACGACACCTCGTATGTCATCATACCTATTGGCATTTGCCTTAGGTGACCTTCAAGGAAAAACAGCAAAAACACTGAACGGTACTGAGGTTGGTATTTTTGCGACTAAGGCACATCCTGCATCGTCGCTAGATTTTGCTCTTGATATTGCTGTTCGTGTCATTGATTTCTACGAAGAGTATTTTGGAGTGAAATATCCAATTCCATTGTCTTACCATGTTGCCCTACCTGATTTTTCAGCAGGTGCGATGGAAAACTGGGGACTTGTGACTTACCGTGAAGTGTATCTCTTGGTTGATGAAAACTCTACGGTTACGAGTCGTCAACAAGTTGCTCTTGTCGTTGCTCACGAACTTGCTCACCAATGGTTTGGTAACCTTGTCACAATGAAGTGGTGGGATGACCTTTGGTTGAATGAAAGCTTTGCTAACATGATGGAATATGTATCTATCAATGCTATTGAACCAAGTTGGAATATCTTTGAAGATTTCCAAACGACAGGTGTTCCTGCAGCGCTTAAACGTGATGCAACTGACGGTGTTCAGTCTGTCCACGTTGCAGTCAATCACCCAGATGAGATTAACACGCTCTTTGATGGCGCTATTGTTTACGCCAAAGGAAGCCGTCTCATGCACATGCTTCGCCGTTGGTTGGGTGATGAGAGCTTTGCAGCTGGTCTTAAAATCTATTTCGAACGTCATCAGTATGGCAATACAGTCGGTCGCGACTTGTGGAATGCTCTTTCTGAAAGTTCTGGTAAAGATGTTGCTAGCTTTATGGATGCTTGGTTGGAACAACCAGGTTACCCCGTTTTGACTGCTAAGGTAGAAAATGACAGTTTGATTTTGACACAGAGCCAATTCTTTATTGGTGAACACGAAGATAAAGATCGTCTTTGGGAGATTCCTCTTAATACGAATTGGGTCGGCCTACCAGAGACCATGTCAGAGCGTGAATTAGTCGTACCTAACTTTAGCCAATTAGCTGCTCAAAATGAAGGAGCTCTGCGCTTTAACACTGAGAACACAGCTCACTACATCACTAACTATGAGGGTGAACTCTTGACTGCATTAATGTCACAATTGACAGTATTGGATACAACATCTAAATTGCAGGTTATTCAAGAACGTCGTTTATTGGCAGAGTCAGGTCGTATCTCTTATGCTGGTCTTGTCGCTATCTTGAAAGAGTTGAAGCATGAGGATTCTTATCTAGTTGCCTCAGCTATCAATCAAGTTCTTGCTGGATTGGAACGCTTTGTTGACGAAGGTTCAGATACTGAAAGAGCTTACGATAAGTTGGTTGTTGATATTTTCCAAGAGAATTTTGACCGTCTTGGATTCCAAGCCAATGAGGGTGAAGCAGATGAAGATGAGATGGTTCGTCAAATTGTACTTTCTCACATGATTGCTGCTTCAGACGAAACGGCTGCCAAAGCTGCATCAGCTATTTATCAAGACTACCAAACAAGTATCGAAACGATTCCAGCCGCCATCCGACAAGTGGTTCTGATTAACCAAATGAAGCAGGATGATACGGTAGCACTTGCACAGTCTTACCTTGATGCTTACGTCAAGACAAACGATAGTAATTTCCGTCGCCAGCTAGCAAGAGCCTTGTCATATACCAAAAATGTTGAAACAATCGCTTTAGTAGTAGAACAATTTAAAAACAAAGATGTGATTAAACCACAAGATTTAGCAACGTGGTACGCTATCTTCTTGATGAAACCAGCTTCTCAAGAGACGGTTTGGACTTGGGCACGTGAGAACTGGGCTTGGATTAAGGCGGCTCTCGGTGGTGATATGTCATTTGACAGCTTTGTCATCTACCCAGCAGCAACCTTTAAAACACCAGAACGCTTAGAAGAGTTCAAGAATTTCTTTGAGCCACAATTGGATGATTTAGCGATTAGCCGTAACATCACAATGGGCTTGAAAGAGATTGCCGCTCGTATTCAACTGTTATCAACTGAAAAAGAAGCTGTTGAACAAGCTTTAAAATCCTAATGACATCGTATCAAAAGGAAATCTAAATGAAAGTTTAGGTTTCTTTTTTGTTTTGTTTAGGTTTCCTTAAGTTAAATAGGTTAAGATAATACCAGTTGAGATAAGAATGCACAGGCGTTCTTCGTATTTCGGATAGAGCTGTCACCTAAAGTAGCCATATTCCTAATTTGGGAAGTCTGGTTATCAAAATAAATGGCAAAAATGGTATAATGAGACAAAAGGAGATAATATGATTAAACTGTTATTAGTAGAAGATGATTTAAGTCTTTCGAATTCGGTGTTTGACTTTTTAGATGACTTTGCAGATGTTATGCAGGTTTTTGATGGCGAGGAAGGACTCTATGAGGCTGAAAGTGGTGTTTATGACCTCATTTTATTGGATTTGATGCTACCTGAGAAAAATGGTTTCCAGGTTTTAAAAGAACTAAGAGACAAAGGGGTCACCACACCAGTTTTGATCATGACAGCCAAAGAAAGTCTGGATGATAAAGGACATGGTTTTGAGTTAGGTGCTGACGATTATTTAACGAAACCTTTTTATTTGGAAGAGTTGAAAATGCGTATTCAAGCTTTATTGAAACGTTCTGGTAAATTAAGCGACAACAATCTAACTTATGGGGACATCGTTGTGAACACATCAACTAATGTCACAACTGTTAATGGGCAAGAAGTCGAATTACTCGGAAAAGAATTTGATTTACTGGTTTATTTCCTACAAAATCAAAATGTCATTTTACCTAAAACTCAGATTTTTGACCGCTTGTGGGGATTTGATAGTGATACGACACTTTCAGTTGTTGAGGTCTATGTGTCTAAGATTCGTAAGAAATTAAAAGGGACAAAATTCTCGGAGAACCTTCAAACCTTACGTAGTGTGGGGTATATTTTAAAAGATGCTAACTAGACTATTTAAAAAGACAAAATCAGAAAACTTCTCTACTTTTGTTCATTTTTTAGCGGTATTTACAGGTATTTTTGTCATTATGACAGTCATTATCTTAAATGTTCTTCGTTACGGCTTGTACACATCCGTAGACACTTCATTGGAAGCAAACAGTCAAAATGCCAATGATTACGTGACGATGTCATTGCTTAGGAGTTACGAGGGTCAAAGTAGTAGCTCCTCTACAGATACGACAAGTCCTAGCTCTTCTTCGGAGGCGAAAACCTACCGTGACCTCTTTAAGCCCTCTACAACTGCTAATACCAGTTTTTTGATTTATGATAAGAAGGGCAATCTATTAAATGCTAATCTTTTCGATGTCTTTTCGACGGCATCAAACATTAAGCTAAATAAAAAGAATCTTGGTCAGGTTTACGCTATCAAAGGGGTAGGAAATGACTATGGACTTGAAGATAGTTACCATGCGATAACAGTGGCAGTCGATAATGATTTCTATAAAGATGCAGCTTATGTGACCATCGTTGTTAATACAACTCAAGTAGAATCAACCAACGACCGCTACATCAAGATTATCGTTGTGGTGATGTTGACCTTTTGGATTATTTCAGTATTTGCGAGTGTCTATCTTGCCAAATGGAGTCGTAGGCCGATTGTAGCTAGCTATGAGAAGCAGAAGGCTTTTGTGGAAAATGCCAGCCATGAACTCAGGACGCCGTTGGCGGTACTTCAAAATCGTTTGGAATCGTTGTTTAGAAAGCCTCAAGAGACTATTTTGGACAACAGTGAAAGTATTGCAGCGAGTCTTGATGAGGTCAGAAACATGAGAATTCTAACCACAAACTTATTGAATCTAGCACGTCGTGACGATGGCATTACTCCAGAGATCGAAATTTTACAACCTAGTTTCTTTGAAGATATCTTCAGTAACTATGAGATGATCGCTGAAGAGACGGATAAAACGTTGACTTGTGTCAATCATGTTAGTCGTCCATTTAAATCAGATAAAACGCTTCTCAAGCAGCTTCTGACTATTTTGTTCGATAATGCCGTTAAATACACCGATTCTGGAGGCAGTATCACTATCGAGGTGGAAACGACTGAAAAAAATCTATGCATTAAGGTCGCAGATGATGGTCCTGGTATCTCTGATGCCAATAAGCAAAAAATCTTTGATCGTTTTTATCGAGTTGATAAGGCTAGGACAAGGCAAAAAGGAGGATTTGGTTTAGGCTTATCACTTGCAAAACAGATTGTGGATGCACTCAAAGGGCAGATAGTGGTTAAGGATAATCACCCCAAAGGAAGTCTTTTTGAAGTAAAGCTTTAAGGAAACGTTATAGTGACAATTGTTATCAGACAACAAAACACACCTATTCTAAGAAACTAGAATCAGGTGTGTTTTTTATATATCTTGTGAAATGAGGATGGTTTAGTAGCAGTCGCAACGGATGATTCAAACAAAAAAAACCTCCGAAGAGGCTTTAATTATTTAGCTAATTTAGCTGCAAGACGAGATTTATCGCGGCTTGCTTTGTTTTTGTGAATCAAACCTTTTGTTTCAGCTTTATCGATAACTGCAGAAGCAGCGCGGTAAAGCTCTTCAGTTGGGTTAGCTTCAAATGCTTTGATAGCAGTACGCATAGCTGATTTTTGAGCTGAGTTCTTTTCGTTTTGTTTAACGTTAAGTTCAGCACGTTTGATAGCTGATTTAATATTTGCCAATGTTTTCACCTCCATATTAATCTAACTATATCATTATATAGAATTTTTGTTCTTTTGGCAAGTCTTTCGTTGAAAAACCTTATTTTTTAAGGAAAAGATAGTCGATTTTATGGTCATGTGCTTTATGAAGAATGACGTCAGCGCGATTCCGTGTTGGTTCGATATAGTCCTCTAAATTAATGAGATTAATCGATTGCCAAGTATTCTTGCCAATAGCAAGGGCTTCAGCACGTGGGATTTCTGTAAATCGATGATAATAATTTGACGTATCATATTGGGCGAGGTCTAAAAGTGCCTCAAATCGCTCAAAATACCAGTTTTCGATGTGATTGACATCAGCGTCTATATAGATAGAAAAATCAAAATAATCGTTAACGTAAAGGCGCTCGTTTTGCGATGTTTGAAAAACATTGATTCCTTCAACGATGAGGAAGTCAGGCTGAGATATTTTCTGAAAATGATCAGGAACAATATCGTAGATTTCGTGGGAATAGCTAGGAGCTTTAGCGACATCTCCGTTTTTAATTGTATCTAAAAAGTTGAGCAGCAAGGGCATATTATAGCTTTCAGGAAATCCTTTACGATTGAGAATTCCTCGCTCTTTTAGAACCTCATTAGGAAATAAAAAGCCGTCAGTTGTCACTAACTCAACGTATGTATCTGGGAAAATCCGTTTTAAAAGCAGTTGGAGAAGGCGACTGGTTGTTGATTTTCCTACAGCGACAGATCCCGAGATACCAATGATGAACGGTCTTTTAACATCACTTCTTTGAAGAAAGATACTTTTTGAAAAAGCCAAATCCTCAATCGATTTTTTATAAATCCTAATGAGGTTAATCAGAGGAAGATAGATATCGTTGACATCCTGCAGACTAATGTTATCGTTAAGGCTTTTGACGGATTCTAGCTCTTGTGGGGTCAAGAGGGGAGTTGTTTCTTGGTGTAATCTTTGCCAGGTTTTACGAGATATTTTTTGAAAATTAATAAATTCGTTCAGCATCGCGTCCTCCTATGTGAAGGTAATTATAACATTTTCCCTGAGCTTTGAAAACAGTTTCAAGGAAATAGAATTTTTAGTGAAGATGTGATAAAATAAGAGTAGTAAATTATATTTAGAACGTGTAGGAAAAAGAATGGCAAAAATGTATTATGCTGAAAATCCAGATAGTGCTCACGATATTCACGACCTCTCGGTAACCTTATTAGGTGAGCCGTTTCGTTTTTTGACAGATGCTGGTGTTTTCTCAAAAAAAATGATTGATTTTGGTAGTCAGGTATTGCTCAGCAGTTTGGATTTTTCTCAAGGGGATTCGGTTCTTGATTTGGGATGCGGCTATGGTCCGTTAGGAATATCCCTGGCTAAGGTACAAAAAGTCTCTGTAACGATGGTTGATATTAATAACCGAGCCGTTGATTTGGCTAAGCAAAATGCAGAACGCAACGGTGTTTCTGCACAGATTTTCCAATCTAACATTTACGAAAACGTTCAAGGACGTTTTCAGCACATTATTAGTAATCCTCCTATAAGGGCGGGGAAACAGGTTGTCCATGCTATTATCGAAGAAGCTTTTGATTATCTAGAGGATCAGGGCGATCTGACGATTGTTATCCAAAAAAAACAAGGAGCACCTAGTGCTAAGGCAAAAATGGAAGCTGTTTTTGGAAATGTTGATATTGTAAAGAAAGATAAAGGGTATTATATCCTTAGAAGTAGGAGAGAATGATGCGTGCAGTTGATCTAATTCAAAAAAAACGAGATGGTTTAGAGTTGAGTACCGAAGAGATTCAATGGCTAATTTCTGGCTATACAGACGGAAGTGTACCAGATTATCAAATGTCAGCTTTAGCAATGGCCATTTACTTTAAAGGCATGAGTGTCCGTGAAACACGTGATCTGACGATGTCGATGGTTGCCTCAGGGCAGCAGATTGATTTGTCAGCAATCGATGGCATCAAGACTGACAAGCATTCGACAGGTGGAGTGGGTGACAAAGTGACTCTCATCTTAGCACCTTTAGTAGCCAGTTTTGGCGTTCCTGTGGCCAAGATGAGTGGACGTGGATTGGGCCATACCGGAGGGACTATCGATAAACTAGAATCAATCAAGGGTTATCAAATCGAACGAAGCCAAGAAGAGTTTATCAAGCAAGTTCAAGATATTGGAGTATCCGTGATTGGCCAATCGAATAACCTGGTAAAAGCAGATAAGCTCTTGTATGCCTTACGTGATGTGACAGCTACTGTTGATATTATTCCTTTGATTGCTAGCTCTGTGATGAGTAAAAAAATCGCTGCTGGTGCAGATAGTATTTTATTAGATGTAACTGTTGGTGACGGGGCTTTTATGAAGACTCTAGAAGAGGCAGAGACGCTCTCTCAAACGATGGTTGACTTAGGGAAAGAGGTTGGTCGTCAGACGGTAGCAGTGATTACAGATATGAGTCAACCAGTAGGTCGTGCGATTGGGAACCGTTTAGAGGTATTAGAAGCCCTAGAAATTATGCAAGGAAAAGGACGAGTGGACACGACAAACTTCATCTGCGAACTTGCCCAGATTATGCTTAGATTAGCTGGTGTTGACAAGTCGCTTGATGACGTTGAGGATCATTTGGTAAATGGCAAAGCTTTGGAAAAATTTGAGGCCATGGTCCTTGCTCAAGGTGGTGATCTCAAAGATCTCTACCGTCCGTCAAGCTCACCGTATATAACTCCTGTTTACGCTCAGACAGATGGTTACATTACAGAATTACCTGCCCTTGAATTTGGACTCTTTGCCATGAAATTAGGTGCGGGTCGAGCTGTAAAAACCGACCCTTTGGATTACGAATCAGGAATAGTGTTCGATAAAAAGGTCGGAGATGCTGTGAAAACAGGTGATTTAATTGCTCAAATCTACTCAAACGAAAAAATTAGCCAAAATAGGCTTACAGAATTCCAAAAAAATGTTAAAATAGGTGGAGTGCAAATAAAACCTAAAGAAATCATAAAAATTATTTCTTAGTAAGAGGCTACTATGAATTTAAATCAATATATTGATCACACACTCTTAAAACCTGAGAGTACACAAGAACAAATTGCAGCTTTGATCGAAGAAGCAAAAGAGCATCAATTTGCTAGTGTTTGTTTAAATCCAACTTGGGTTGCTTATGCTTCAGATAAATTACAGGATTCTTCAGTAAAAGTTTGTACTGTTATCGGCTTCCCTTTGGGAGCAACAACTCCTGAAGTAAAAGCTTTCGAAACAAAGAATGCTATCGAAAATGGTGCAGATGAGATCGACATGGTCATCAACATCGGTGCCTTGAAGTCTGGCTTAACTGATTTGGTTAAAGAGGACATTGAAGCAGTGGTACAAGCAAGTGGTACTAAATTAGTTAAGGTTATTATCGAAACCTGCCTTCTTACTGATGACGAGAAGGTTCTAGCTTGTCAGCTTGCCAAGGCAGCTGGTGCGGACTTCGTGAAAACATCAACAGGCTTTTCGACAGCTGGTGCTAATATTTCAGATTTAAAACTCATGCGTCAGACAGTCGGGCCTGATATGGGTGTCAAAGCTGCCGGTGGAGCACGTTCGTTTGAAGATGCGGTTTCTTTCATCGAAGCAGGAGCAACTCGAATTGGAACATCTGCCGGAGTTGCTATCGTGAAAGGGCAAACTAATGACTCAGACTACTGATTTGATACAAGTAGCCAAACAAGCTAGCCAACATGCTTATGTTCCTTACTCAAAGTTTCCAGTAGGAGCTGCGGTAAGGACTAATGATGATACTATCTTTAAGGGTTGCAATGTGGAAAATGCTAGTTTTGGACTAACAAATTGTGCTGAACGGACAGCGATTTTTAAGGCTGTTTCGGAAGGACATAGGCAGTTTAAAGAAATTGCTATTTATGGTGAAACAGCTCAGCCAATCTCACCTTGTGGTGCTTGTCGCCAAGTGATGACGGAGTTTTTTGATCAAGATTGTAAGGTAACATTGATTGCTAAAAGTGGTAAGACGGTCGAGATGACGGTCGGGGAGTTACTTCCATATTCATTTACAGATTTAGTCTAAATCTGTAACTATTGGTAAAGTCGCAACTTATGAGTTGCAGAAAGTTTTTTTAGGGGAGGTTCATTTAGATGAACAAGAAACTTATTGGTTTGGGTCTTGTTGCGACGGCAGCATTGACACTTGGAGCATGCAGTCGTTCTAACTCGACATCTAGTTCAGATTCAAAAGTTAAAGCAGCTATCGTTACTGATACTGGTGGTGTTGATGATAAATCATTCAACCAATCTGCTTGGGAAGGTCTTCAGGCTTGGGGTAAAGAGAACAAATTCTCAAAAGACTCTGAATACACATACTTCCAATCAGACTCTGAATCAGATTACGCAACTAACCTTGACTCAGCAATTTCTAAAGGTTACAACTTGATTTTTGGTATTGGTTTCTCACTTCATGATGCAGTAGCTGAGTCAGCTAAATCAAATGAAAAAGTAAACTACGTTATCGTTGATGATGTTATCAGTGACCAAAAGAATGTAGAAAGTGTTCTTTTTGCTGATAATGAAGGTGCTTACCTAGCTGGTATTGCTGCTGCCAAAGAAACAAAAACTAAAAAAGTTGGTTTTGTTGGTGGTGTGACTTCAGACACAATCAAACGTTTTGAAACAGGTTTCAAAGAAGGTGTTGCTTCTGTAGATAGCTCAATCGAAGTTCAAGTACAATACGCAGAAAGCTTCTCAGATTCAGCTAAAGGTAAGACTATTGCTGCAACAATGTATTCATCAGGTGCAGACGTTGTTTACCATGCTGCAGGTGGTACTGGTACAGGTGTCTTCTCACAAGCTAAAGAAATCAACGAAAAACTTCCAGCTAATTCTGACAAAAAAGTTTGGGTTATCGGTGTTGACCGCGACCAATCTGCTGAAGGCGACTACAAATCATCAGACAACAAAGATTCTAACTTTGTGTTGACGTCAACAATCAAAGAAGTTGGTACTGTTGTTAAAGATATTTCTAACGCTCAACTTAAAGGTGAAGATTTCAACGGTGGTGAAACAAAAACTTATGGTCTAAAAGATAAAGGTGTTGACATTGTCACAAAAGGTCTTTCAGATGATACAAAAGCTGCTATTGAAAAAGCTAAACAAGATATTATCGATGGTAAACTTACTGTTAATGACGGCGTTTCAAAATAAGCCTTATTAACGAAAGCGGCCCTAAGTGGTCGTTTTTTTCAAGACTGAGACATTTTTGTCTCAGTAAAGAGAATCATTAGTTGGTTCTCTTTACTGACATAAAAATTATTCTTGAAAGGAATTAGTATGACAAAGGAAAATGTCATTGAAATGCGTAATATCACCAAAAAATTTGGTGAATTCGTAGCAAATGACCAGATTAATCTGGATGTCAGACCTGGTGAGATTCATGCCCTTCTTGGTGAGAATGGTGCAGGAAAATCAACCCTGATGAATATGCTAGCAGGTCTTTTGGAACCAACTAGTGGCGAGATTTTGGTGAATGGCGAGGTTGTCTCAATTGATTCCCCGTCTAAAGCGACAAAACTTGGTATTGGTATGGTACACCAACACTTTATGCTAGTGGAAGCTTTTACTGTTGCAGAGAACATTATTTTAGGTTCTGAGGTAACAAAAGCAGGAGGCGTACTCGATCTTAAAAAAGCAAGTCAAGATATCAAAGCCTTATCTGAAAAGTACGGTTTAGCAGTAGATCCAAGTGCTAAGATCTCGGACATATCTGTTGGAGCACAACAGCGTGTTGAAATTTTGAAAACACTTTATCGCGGTGCTGATATTTTGATTTTTGATGAACCCACTGCAGTCTTGACACCTTCTGAAATTGAAGAGCTTCTTAAAATTATGAAATCTTTGGTTAAAGAAGGCAAATCAATTATTTTGATCACCCACAAGTTGGATGAAATTCGAGCAGTTTCAGACCGTGTAACAGTTATCCGCCGAGGAAAATCAATTGAGACGGTTACGATTGAAGGCTCAACCAACGCTGATTTAGCTGAAATGATGGTTGGTCGTTCTGTTTCCTTCAAGACAGATAAGATTGTTTCAAATCCAAAGGAAGTCGTCTTATCAATTAAAGATGTAGTAGTTAATGAAAACCGCGGTGTTCCAGCAGTCAAAAATCTTTCACTTGACGTTCGCGCAGGTGAAATCGTAGGTATTGCTGGTATCGATGGTAATGGTCAGACTGAACTAATTGAAGCGATTACTGGTCTGCGTAAGATCAAGTCTGGAGATATTAAAATCCAAGGTCAGTCTATCGGTCACATGTCAACACGCCAGATTACAGAGCTGAGTGTTGGTCATATCCCAGAAGACCGTCATCGTGATGGTATGATTTTAGAAATGACTGTTGCTGAAAATATAGCACTTCAAACCTACTACAAGGAACCAAATTCTAAGAACGGTATTTTGAATTACGGCTACATCAACGAAAAAGCACGTCAATTGATGGAAGAGTTTGATGTTCGTGGCGCTAGCGAATTGATTGCAGGTGGTGATCTTTCAGGTGGTAATCAGCAGAAAGCGGTTATCGCTCGAGAAATTGATCGCGATCCAGAACTCTTAGTGGTTAGCCAACCGACACGTGGTCTAGATGTTGGAGCTATAGAGTATATACGTAAACGTATTATCGGTGAGCGAGATAAAGGAAAAGCAGTTATTGTCGTAAGCTTTGAATTGGATGAAATTTTAGATATGTCAGATCGTATTGCTGTTATGTATGATGGTACTATTCAAGGTATTCTTGATCCTGAGCAAACGAATAAACAAGAACTTGGTATACTTATGGCAGGTGGACAATTGAATAAGGAGGGTACAAATGTCTAAGAAAACACAGAACTGGGCAGTGCCACTTATTGCTGTCCTTCTCGGTATGCTACTTGGAGCAGTTTTGATGCTAGCATCAGGATATGATCCTTATTGGGCTTATGTAGATCTTTTTAGCACAGCTTTTGGCTCTCTAAAAAACATCGGTGAGATTTTACGAGCAATGGGTCCACTTGTTTTGATTGCCTTAGGCTTCTCAGTTGCATCTAAAGCTGGATTCTTTAACGTAGGTTTACCAGGTCAGGCTTTGGCAGGTTGGACAGCATCTGTAGGGTTTGCCCTTGCCTTCCCAGATTTACCACGCGCAGTATCAATTATCTGTACGGTTGCAGTAGGTTTAATTGCAGGTGGTATCGTGGGAGCTATCCCTGGTTTACTTCGTGCCTATCTGGGGACGAGTGAAGTCATTGTAACAATCATGATGAATTACATTATCCTATACTCTGCCAATTCAGTTATCCGTGATGTCTTCCCAGATTCGTTCATGCGTTCATCTGATGCGACTAATAAAGTTGTCGATGCAGCGTCATACCAGCTTGGTTTGTTTGATGGTTCACGCTTTAATATTGGTTTCTTCCTTGCCTTGATTGCTGTTGCAGTGATTTGGTTCATGATGAAGAAAACAACAACTGGTTATGAGATTACAGCAGTTGGTCTAAACCCACACGCAGCGGAGTATGCAGGGATGTCATCAAAACGTGTTATCGTGATGTCAATGATTATCTCAGGTGCTTTAGCAGGACTTGGTGGGACTGTTGAAGGTTTGGGTACTTTCGAAAATGCCTATGTTCAAGGAAGCTCTCTAAGTATTGGTTTTGATGGAATGGCAGTAGCCTTGCTTGCTTCAAACTCTCCAATCGGAATTCCGTTTGCAGCATTATTGTATGGTGTCTTATCAATCGGTAAAACAGGTATGATTGGTGTTCCGTCGGAAATCATTGATGTCGTATCAGCTTTGATTATCTTCTTTGTTGGTTCTAACTACATCATCAGACATTACTTGAAGCCACGAAAAAAAGCAGTAAAAGGAGGTAAAAACTAAGATGAGTTTTACAACTATTTTAACCCTATTAGTTTCTTCTATGCTCATTTACTCGGCACCTTTGATTTTCACTAGTATTGGTGGAACGTTTTCAGAGCGTGGTGGTGTCGTTAACGTAGGTCTTGAAGGGATTATGGTCATCGGTGCTTTCTCAGGTGTTGTATTTAATAACTTTTTTGCTGACTCATTAGGAAAAGCAACTCCTTGGGTAGCAGCACTTGTAGCAGGTCTTGTAGGGATTCTTTATTCCTTGATACATGCTGTAGCAACTGTAAATTTCCGTGCAGATCATGTGGTATCTGGTACGGTTCTAAATCTGATTGCACCATCCCTAGCTGTCTTTTTGACACGCGTTATCTATGGTGCTGGTCAAACCTCTACTATTCAAGCATCATTTGGTCGATACTCATTCCCAATTTTAAAAGATATTCCATTTTTAGGGGAAATATTCTTTGAAAATACTTCTTTGGTAGCCTATGTTGCTATTTTGGTATCTGTCTTATCATGGTATATTATTTTTAAAACACGCTTTGGTCTTCGTTTGCGTTCTGTAGGGGAACACCCACAGGCGGCCGATACTCTTGGTATTAACGTTTATCGTATGCGTTACTACGGCGTTATGATTTCAGGATTTCTTGGGGGGATTGGTGGTGCTGTTTATGCGCAGTCTATCTCAACAAACTTCGCAGTAACGACTATTGCTGGACCAGGTTTCATTGCCTTGGCAGCGATGATTTTTGGTCGTTGGAGTCCTATTGGAGCTATGCTTTCAAGCTTGTTCTTTGGACTTTCACAATCACTTGCTATTATCGGTAGTCAAATCCCTGGTTTATCAAGTATTCCATCAGTTTACCTACAAGTAGCACCTTATATTTTGACAATCATCGTGTTAGCTGCCTTCTTTGGAAAAGCAGTTGCACCGAAAGCAGATGGTGTCAACTACATCAAATCTAAATAATGTTTAGACTTTCATCGTAGAGCGATTGACATTATTTATGATGAGTTATATTTAGAAAACAAATTGAACCCTTCACGTCTACAGGCATGGAGGGTTTTAATAATAGGGTTAAGTCTTTTGATGATACGATACCCTAGATTGTATGGTATGATATAGGAACTAGAAAGGGAATAAGGTAAGCTATGCCGAAACTATTAGATTTATTATTTCCACCTCGAAAATTGACTCTTGTTTTAGCAGACAAAGAACGTAGTAGAATCACTTTTAGTCGTGATCGTAAAGGGATTGTGCAGTTCTATGAAAGTCCTGAACAACATTTTCGCCTTCAAGATATTCATCTTTATTTAGCTGCAGAAGAGAGAGGCAAAATTTCAGAGGGAGCTATCGGAGGCGCTTTTGCTGCTGCTATGATGGATAAAGATGTTCTGACAGGTGCTATTATTGGCGATTGGTGGGAAAAGCAAAATGATACCCACTCTCGTAAAGTTATGATAGATTTTAAGAACCTTAACCATGGCGATGATCGTCAGATTGAGGTAAAATTGACCTATCAGCAATATCAGAAAGTTCGTCGTTTTTTTCAATTAGCCTAGATAATCATTTTTACTTGACAAATTATGAAAACATTTGCATAATGGAAATAAGATGAAAATACATGAAAAGAGGCGATATCATGCAAGTTATTAAACGAAGTGGTCAAGTTGTGGAATTTGATCCAGACAAAATCTATCAAGCGATTTTAAAAGCAGCTCAGACTGTTTATGTCATTGATGACACGTGGCGAGAAAATTTGGCTAATGTTACTAAAAAAGTTGTTATTGATTTGGAAGAAGCCAAAGTTGAACGCCCAACTATCAGTATGGTCCAATCATGTGTTGAAAACCGTTTAATGGATGCAGGTTATATTACGATTGCAGAGCATTATATTTCTTATCGTCTTCAACGTGATTTGGAGCGTAACGGTTATGCTGACCATATTGTGGTTCACCTACGTTTTGAACAAGTAAAATAATAAAAATCGGACTGCTTTGTTAGTCCGATTTTTTGTTGGCTCGATTATCCAAGAGTTGATTAAGATGTTTAGGGAGCTGTTCATCAATATCTAGCTTGATGTATGTCACCTCTCCAGAATTAATGTAAGATTCTGATGGAGAGGGGATTGACTTGAGGTAAAAGCGTCTCTGGATGAGGCTGTTTTTGGGTAGCTGAAGAATGACTTGCTTAGGTGTTAATTGATAAGGGATTGTTGAGGGTATTGCATCAATGACATCTTGGTAAATGGCTTGATTTTTTTGGAAAACTTTTTTAAGGTAGCGGAGATTTTTATCGAACATCCCGTTATCCAGATAGAGAGACATGGCCTTTTGGATGATGAGGTTAGTGTCGTAGTCGAGTAGTTTTTTATAGGCGAGGAATTCCGATTTAAGTTTATTAGGTAGGACAATCATACCGAGCCGGAGTGCTGAAAACAGTGTTGTCGAGAAAGATTTTAAATAGATAATACGTTCATGGGTATCATAGTAATGGAGTGGTGCCTCTTTTCCTTTAGTAAAGTCTCCCATATAGTCATCCTCAATGATGTACACATCGTATTTCTCAGCTAAATCGAGTAACATCTTTTGTTCCTTTAGATGATAGCTAAGACCTAGAGGGTTGGAGTAGCGTGAAATGGTGTAAAAAAATTTGATATCCCTTTCTTTAAATAAGTTTTCAAGTTCACCAAAATCTAATCCTTCAAACCCTCTGTCAATTGTTTGATAGGCTAAACCTTGAGACTTGACCAGCGTATTCATACGATGATAGGTTGGCTGCTCCAATAAAATCGTCTTTTTATAGTTAGGAAAGGTCATCTGACTCAAGATATAGAGTGCTTGTTGAGTTCCAGATGTGACAATGATATTAGGAATATTGGTATAAACCCCTGTGTTAGCGAGGTAGTTTTTTAAAGATTGGCGGAGCTCTAATAATCCTTCAGGATGATCATACTGGTTAAAAAGGTAGAGTTCCCTCCCTACTAAACTCTCATTCATACAAAGTAGAAAGTCATCATAAGCGATATTATTATAGTCAGAGATACTAACTATCACGGGCTCAATGTGCTCTGCTTTATTTTCCAAAACATAATAACCGCTTTTGGGAATAGCGTAAATATCGTTTTGGTAGCTTAGTTCTAAGAGTGCTTTTTGAACGGTATCTTTGCTACAATGATAATACTGACTTAGTTGTCGGATAGAAGGGAGTTTGTCGCCTTTTTTTAAGTCTCCAGCCTGAATCTGTTTTTTTATGTCGGAAATGATTGTGTGATAAATAGCCATAGGTGTCCCCATACAGATGATAGATAATTCTATTGTACAATAAACAGAATTTTCTTACAATAAAACTATCATGATATCTCTATGAGATTGACTTAGGAGGTTTTTATGTCAACTAAACAGTTAACAATTTCTGCACTTTTTATGTCCCTTGTTACTATTTTGAGTGCTAGTGTGTTTTCTATTCCTGTTCCGGGAGGGCATTTTTATTTCAATACTATTTTGATTTTTCTAGTAGCATTGATTTTTCCACCGTTAGAGGCAGTTATAATTGCTGGTTTAGGATCTTTTTTAGGCGATTTCTTCTTTTATCCTGCTCCGATGTTTGTAACCTTGGTTACTCATAGTTTGCAAGTCCTGCTTATTTCTCTTATTTTAAGAACTAAAAAAGAGACAGGTAGTTATCATAAGGGGCTTGTTTTATTAGCTTTGCTAGTAGGTGGAGTTGTTGACATTATTGGGTATTATCTTGGAAGATCCTTTGTTTATGCAACGCCTGACTATGCTATTTTAAAGTTGCCTTTTGATATACTGGGCGTTGTTTTGGGAATTGTTGGAGCTTATGTCATTTATTATCATACAGGTTTTTTGAAAGAATTTAAAAAATTCTGGGAGTCATCACTCTAATAAACAGTGGGGAGTTAATTGACAAAGTCCCTAGATTTTGCCATAATAAAATCACATTAAAAGCCGTTTCAACGGCTTTTTAAACTGTTTAGAATAAGGAAGAACTTATGTCAATTTTAGAAGTTAAAAATCTCAGTCACGGTTTTGGTGATCGTGCTATTTTTGAGAATGTCTCTTTCCGTCTTTTGAAAGGGGAGCATATCGGTCTTGTCGGGGCGAATGGTGAGGGGAAATCAACCTTTATGTCTATTGTGACAGGTAGTCTACAGCCTGATGAGGGTAAGGTAGAGTGGTCACGTTATGTTTCTGTTGGTTATTTGGATCAGCATGCGGTTCTGGAAAAAGGAATGACTGTTCGTGATGTTTTGCGTACAGCTTTTGATGAACTCTTTAAAACGGAAGCTCGAATCAATGACATTTATATGTCTATGGCGGAAGCGGGAGCAGATGTCGATGCTCTTATGGAAGAGGTCGGTGAGCTTCAAGACCGTTTGGAGTCTCGTGACTTCTACACTTTGGATGCCAAGATTGATGAGGTTGCTCGTGCTTTGGGTGTCATGGACTTTGGAATGGACTCGGACGTGACGGAGCTATCTGGTGGGCAACGGACGAAGATTTTGTTGGCTAAGCTCTTGCTTGAAAAGCCTGACATTCTGCTCCTTGACGAGCCGACCAACTACTTGGACGCAGAGCATATTGCTTGGCTCAAACGTTACCTCCAAGAGTATGAAAATGCCTTTGTCCTCATCTCTCACGATATTCCCTTCCTTAACGATGTAATCAATATCGTTTACCATGTGGAGAATCTTGACCTTGTGCGCTACGCTGGTGACTACGATAATTTCCAGTCCGTTTATGCCATGAAAAAAGCTCAGCTGGAAGCAGCTTATGAGCGTCAGCAGAAAGAAATTGCTGACTTGCAGGACTTTGTTAACCGAAACAAGGCGCGTGTTGCCACTCGAAATATGGCAATGTCTCGTCAGAAGAAGCTGGATAAAATGGATATTATTGAGCTTCAAGCTGAAAAACCAAAACCCGAATTCCATTTCAAAGAGTCGCGCACCCCTGGACGTTTTATCTTCCAGACCAAGGATTTTGTTATCGGTTATGACCGTCCTCTAACAAAAGCACCACTGAATTTGACTCTTGAACGTAATCAAAAAATCGCTATCGTTGGAGCCAATGGTATCGGGAAATCAACGCTTCTTAAGAGTTTGCTTGGTGTGATTAAGCCATTGGAGGGAGAAGTTGAGACAGGAGATTTCCTTGAAATCGGTTATTTTGAGCAAGAAGCAGAAGGCTCACGTCAAACGCCGCTCGAAGCTGTCTGGGATGCCTTTCCTGCCCTCAATCAAGCAGAAGTGCGTGCAGCCCTTGCCAAATGCGGCTTGACCTCAAAGCATATCGAAAGTCAAATTCAAGTCCTCTCTGGTGGCGAGCAGTCTAAAGTTCGCTTCTGCCTATTGATGAACCGTGAAAATAACGTTCTGGTGCTAGACGAGCCGACTAATCACCTTGATGTCGATGCCAAGGACGAACTTCGCCGAGCGCTTCAAGCCTACAAAGGAACCATTCTCATGGTCTGCCACGAGCCTGAATTTTACGAAGGTTGGACAGAAGTTTGGGACTTTAACGATTTGGTCTGATAACTAGTGTTAAATTAAAATAAGCAATAAGGAAATTTTCATTGGAAAGGAGTACTTATTGCTTTTTTGTACTTAAGTGTATCGGAATTGTTTTGATGATTAGAATAGTCTCATTTTGAAAGCAACTAGTAATAAAAGCGCTTTCTGTGATATAATAAAAAATAAGAATGGAGAAGTTTATATGACGACATTAAAATTAATCAGCAATCCCTTTCAAAAATCAATTAAGTTTAAAAAATTGGCTCTATAATTTCTGTAGTGGGTAAATCTCATTCAGATATTGTAGGGCTTTTTGACGGTATGCAAAAAGTCCCACATGACTTATAATGAAAA
>NZ_JAFBEI010000042.1 GCF_016908655.1 Streptococcus saliviloxodontae | reverse complement strand
CAACGACCTCCACTACTATTATACCGGAGGTCGTTTATCTAGTTTATGAAATTAATTTCTGAAAACGATATTTTCTTCATGCGTTTGTCGTGCTTTTTAAAGCTCTGGAAAGCTTTTATTTTGTGATAAAATAAAGAAAAACCTTAAGGGTCACTAAAAAGGAGGTTCCTATAGATGAAGAAATACTACGTTTTAGGATTAGGTGTTTTATTAGGTTTCTTTTTGTTGCTTTTACCAGTGAAGGCGGATGATGTGGATTATCGTATCGCTTCTTACAGAGGTCAGTTGCAGATACATGAGGATAATACAGCTAGTTTTATTGAAAGCGTTGACTATCAATTTGACTCAGATTATAACGGTCAGTACCTTAGTTTAGGAACCTCTGGTAAAATGCCAGAAGGGTTTGATATCGTTGGTGAGCCAACAGTTACGGCTACTAAAAATGGAAATCAGGTTGACGTAACAAGTGAAATGGAAAATCTTGGAGATGGTTATCGTCTCAAGGTTTACAATGCCGGCCAAGAATCCGATGATGTTGTTCTAACAGTGGTGTGGCAGTTAAAAAACATTCTTTTCAAGTATGATGACATCGCGGAATTAAACTGGGTTCCAATTTCGGACTGGGATCAGACTCTTGAGAAGGTATCTTTTTCTATTGAGACAGATAAGGCGTCACGTCAGTCTCAGCTGTTTGTTCATAGGGGCTACTTAGCACCTTCATCTAACATTGAACATCTCAATCAGACTTATCGGGTGACGGCAAATCATGTCACAGGAAAACTCGAATTACATGCTTACTGGGACAGCGATGTGATAGGGGGTACTTCTTTACCTGAGAAGCGCCTGTCAGCTTTTTTACAATTAGAGAAGGGGATTACTCAAAGAAATAGTCAGTTGATTAAGATTTTCAATACCTACCTACCAATTCTATGTTTTGTCTTGTTTTTGTTGGCAGGTCTAGTTTACCAGTCCTATAGAGCTTTTGTTAATCGTTTTTACCTGAAACCAGCTCGTCTCTACGAAATGCCAGATGATCTTTCTCCTTTGGGAGTGGCTCAGTTGGTTTACAATCAGTCTTTTGAGGATTTGATCCTTACGTCTAAAGGCAAAGCTAAGGGAAAGATTCGGTCTGACCATTTGGTGCAAGCAGAGGTGCTGGATTTGATTGATCGCGGTGCTCTTATTTGGGAAGGGGATCAGCTTCGTTTACTCAGTCGGACTGATTTGCTGGATTATGAAAAAGAATTCATAACGCTGGCTTTTGGCAATCGTGATAGTGTCTTGCTATCAGACCTTTTTTCTGATTATTATTTCGATGAGAATACTGAAAAGCAACTACGTCAAAAATACAGTGGCTCAAGTCTTGAAGGGAAAATGCGTCAAGCGGGGAATCACTTGATTCAACGTTTACGAAAAATTAGTCGTAGTATTTCAGAATCAGTAAAAACCAGCTTGTCGTCTTACCCTGAGACCTATCGAGACCTTACGATGAGAGAGCAAGCTCTCAGCCTGCTTGCCATGGGCTTGTTAGGGCTTAATACGATTTTATCTGTTTGTTCGATTGTTTATCTATTGACACGCTCTTACTATGAGCAGATCTTATGGTTATATATGGTGGTGACCCTCTTATCGATGCTTGCAATAGTCGTAATGTTTAGAAAGGTTAGTATCTGGCAAAACAATGGAGCTTTGACAGCAGAAGGAGGACAGATGAGACAATTGTGGGACAGTTTTGAGCGCATGATGTCTGATATTGGTACTTTTAAAGAGGCGGAACTCGAGAGTTTGATTATTTGGAATCGGATGTTGGTCTATGCTACTCTATTTGGACAGGCAGATAAGGTAACTCATTATATGAAGATTCATCAAATTCAGCTTCTGGACAGCCATTTAGCAGAGTCTTACGTCTATATCTCTCCTCATCTTCATCAAATGACCAGACAATTTCATCATTCGGTTAGCTCTGCTCAATCAGCATCGCACTTTTCAATCTCTTCTGGTGGAAGTGCCGGTGGTGGCTTCTCTGGTGGCGGAGGAGGAGGCGGAGGCGGTGCCTTTTAGAGAGATTGATGACTTAATAATCAAAAGGTGAGTAGAGAGTCTGTTTTTTCTGATATAATAGTCTCAGTATAATAATTTAGGAGTTATCATGTTAGTAATTGAATTAGTAAAGGCTCTTGTTCTTGGTATTATAGAGGGGGTTACCGAGTGGTTGCCCATTTCAAGTACAGGCCATTTAATTTTAGTTCAGCAGTTTATGACCTTGAATCAAAGCAAGTCGTTTGTTGAACTCTTCAACATTGTTATTCAGCTGGGAGCTATTTTGGCGGTTATGGTGATCTACTTTGAACGTCTAAATCCTTTTCAGCCTGGCAAGACTGCACGTGAAGTGCGTCTGACTTGGCAACTGTGGCTTAAGGTTGTTATTGCCTGTATCCCGTCTATCATTATCGCTGTTCCTTTTGATAATTGGTTTGAAGCTCACATGAGTTCTATGGTATCGATTGCAATCGCTTTGATTGTTTATGGTATTGCCTTTATCTGGATTGAAAAGCGTAACGAACACGTGGAACCTAAAGTGACTGATTTGAATCGTATGTCTTATTTGACTGCTTTCTTGATTGGCTGTTTCCAAGTTTTAGCCATTGTCCCAGGGACAAGTCGTTCAGGAGCTACTATCTTAGGTGGAATCTTGGTAGGAACAAGTCGTACTGTTGCTGCTGACTTTACCTTCTTTTTAGGGATTCCAACTATGTTTGGTTATAGTGGTCTGAAGGCTGTTAAGTTCTTCCTCGATGGTAATAGCTTGACAATGGCACAGTTTTTGATCCTTTTGGTAGCCAGTGTGACTGCTTTTGTACTCAGTCTCTATGCGATTAAGTTCTTGACCGATTATGTGAAAAAACATGATTTCACCATTTTTGGGAAATACCGTATTGTTTTGGGGCTTATCATTTTAGCATACTGGTTGATTACTCTTATCTTCTAAGAAATGAAAAGAATTCGGATATTGTTTGTCTGGATTCTTTTTTCTTTGAATTCCCTTATTGTTTTCAAATTGCTAAAAGCTCTGCTTTCCTGTATAATATAAAAGTAAAATCCCTATTTTTAGGGATTTTATCCTAAGTAAACGAATAGAATGAGAAGAGAAGGAATCTGAGACCCTAGTCCCAGATTCTCTTTATAGAAGACGCGTAAGAGGTATTTTACTATGGAAATGAAGCAAATTAGCGAAACGACGCTAAAAATTACCATTAGTATGGAGGATTTAGAAGAGCGTGGTATGGAGCTAAAAGACTTTCTGATTCCTCAAGAGAAGACAGAGGAGTTTTTCTACTCAGTGATGGATGAGCTAGATCTTCCTGATAATTTTAAAAACAGTGGCATGTTAAGTTTCCGTGTGACACCACGCAAGGATCGTTTGGACGTTTTTGTCACAAAATCTGAATTAGACACTGATTTAAATTTAGAGGATTTTGGTGATATGGAAGATATTGCCAATATGTCTCCAGAAGATTTCTTCAAAACATTGGAACAAACTATGCGTGACAAGAGTGATACCGTGGCTCAGGAGCGTCTAGAGGAAGCTGAAAACATGGACTTGGAAGAAGAGGTAGAAGCTGTCTCTGACTACGTTCACTATGTTTTGTCATTCGACAGTTTGGAAGAAGTACTGATTTTTTCTAAGGCAGTAGACTTTCTTGTGGAGGCCTCTGAATTGTATAAATTGGCAGATCGTTACTACATGACAGTTTTGCTCAATGTTCAAGATAAACCAAGCTCACACGCCAATATGATGTATGCACGTATGTTGGAGTTTGCTAAGGAATCTGATAAGACACGTGCTTACTTGCAAGAGCATGGCGTTCAGTTACTCTATACAGATGCTGTTGAGCAATTGAAATTGGTGAAGGTAGATTGATATGGTGCCATTCTCAATTGAATATGTTCTGGTTCTAATAGGAACTTTCCTTATTAGCCTTTGCTTGACACCAATTGTACGTTTTATCTCTTTTAGGGTTGGTGCCGTTGATAATCCCAATGCTAGACGAATCAACAAGGTACCTATGCCTAGTGCAGGTGGGCTAGCTATTGTTCTTAGTTTTATGATTGGAAGCTTGATTTTGATGCCACGTGTTATTCATACGATGTGGTGGCAAGCCTCTTATTTTTATTACATTTTACCAGTTGTCATCGGTGGTCTAATTATAGCGGTGACAGGTTATATTGATGATATCTACGAATTGAAGCCAAAACCAAAATTACTGGGGATCATTATGGGGTCAGTTGTTGTCTGGGCATTCACGGATTTTAGGTTTGATAGCTTCAAGATTCCTTTTGGTGGGCCTATGATCCACTTTGGACCAATCTTGACCTTTTTCTTAACCATTTTATGGATTGTAGCGATCACTAATGCTGTCAATCTTATTGATGGTTTGGATGGTCTGGTTGGTGGCGTTTCAATCATTTCCTTGTTAACTATGGGGTTGGTTTCTTATTTTTTCCTGCCTCAGACGGATATGTTTTTGACCATGACAATCTTTGTTCTGATTGCAGCGATTGCAGGTTTCTTTCCTTATAATTATCACCCTGCTATTATCTATCTAGGAGATACAGGAGCTCTTTATATCGGATTTATGATTGGAGTTTTGTCTCTCCAAGGACTCAAAAACTCAACCGCTGTGGCAGTAGTAACGCCAGTTATTGTTTTAGGAGTTCCGATTTTGGATACGGTGGTTGCGATTATCAGACGAAAATTATCAGGTCGTCCAGCCATGGAAGCTGATAAAATGCATTTACACCACCGTCTCCTAGCCATGGGGTTCACTCATCGCGGAGCTGTCTTGGTCGTTTATGGAATTGCGATTGTCTTTTCTTTGATCGCTCTATTGCTCAATGTTTCCAGTCGTCTGGGAGGCGTTTTACTGATGTTAGGACTCGCCTTTACCTTGGAAATTTTTATAGAAGGGTTAGAGATTTGGGGAGCAGGTCGTACCCCTTTATTTAAAATTCTTAAATTTATCGGTAACAGCGACTATCGACAAGCCAAACTGCTTTCTTGGGAGCAGAATAAGAAAGAAAAGTAAACAGAAAGAAAGTCCTATGGGCTTTTTTTTGTTATAATGATTATTGTTATTGAAAAAATAATCAGGATTTTCCTGTCAAAATAAAAAGAGAAATGGAGTGTACAATGTCTGTACTTGAAATCAAAAATCTTCACGTATCAATTGAAGATAAAGAAATTTTGAAAGGTGTTAACCTTACCCTTAAAACTGGTGAAATTGCTGCCATCATGGGACCTAACGGAACTGGTAAATCAACCCTATCTGCTGCCATTATGGGTAATCCGAACTATGAAGTTACTGAAGGAGAAATCCTTCTTGACGGTGAAAATATCTTAGAACTTGAGGTTGACGAACGTGCTCGTCTAGGTCTTTTCCTTGCGATGCAATACCCATCAGAAATTCCAGGAATCACTAATGCTGAATTTATCCGTGCTGCTATGAATGCAGGTAAAGAAGATGATGAGAAAATTTCAATCCGTGACTTTATCAAAAAATTGGATAAAAACATGGAACTTCTCGGTATGAAAGAAGAAATGGCAGAGCGTTACCTTAATGAAGGTTTCTCAGGTGGTGAGAAAAAACGTAACGAAATTCTTCAATTGCTCATGCTTGAGCCTAAATTTGCCCTTCTAGATGAGATTGACTCAGGTCTTGATATTGATGCCCTTAAAGTGGTTTCAAAAGGTGTTAACGAGATGCGTGGTGATAACTTTGGTGCCATGATTATCACTCACTACCAACGTCTCTTGAACTACATCACACCAGATGTTGTTCACGTGATGATGGAAGGTAAGGTTGTTCTTTCAGGTGGACCAGAGTTGGCTGCCCGTCTTGAAAAAGAAGGTTATGCTAAAATCGCTGAAGAACTCGGTTACGAGTACCACGAAGAAGTGTAAGTTTTGTACTTCATTTAACGAGAAAAGGAGTACATCATGTCAAAAGATACTATTCTAAGCTTTTCACAAGCAAAAGCAGAGCCAGCTTGGTTGCAAGAACGTCGTCTAGCTGCCTTTGATAAAATGGAAGAATTGGCACTTCCAACTATCGAACGTGTCAAATTCCACCGTTGGAATTTGGGAGACGGTACTATATCTGAGAGTGATTTTTCTGAAAATGTGCCAGATTTCACTGCTCTTGGAAACAATCCTAAATTAGTTCAATTGGGGACACAAACCGTTCTTGAACAGTTGCCAGTTGAGCTAATCGAGCAAGGTGTTGTTTTCACAGACTTCCATTCTGCCTTGGAAGAGATTCCAGAAGTTATTGAGAAATACTTTGGAACAGCTGTTACATTTGATGAAGACAAGCTAGCGGCTTATAACTACGCTTACTTCAACAGCGCAGCTGTCCTCTATGTTCCTGATAATGTTGAGATTGACCAGCCTCTTGAAGGTATTTTCCTCCAAGATAGCACAAGTGCTGTGCCATTTAACAAACATATCCTTATTATTGCAGGTAAGCATTCGAAATTTGCCTACTTAGAACATTTAGAAACCAGTGGTCAAGGTTCTGAGGAAGTATCAGCTAATATCTCAGTTGAGGTTATCGCTCAGGCTGGTAGCCAGATTAAGTTCTCAGCTATCGATCGTCTTGGCGAAAATGTTACAGCCTATATCAGCCGTCGTGGTCGTCTTGGCAATGATGCGACTATCGAGTGGGCACTTGGTGTCATGAACGAAGGAAATGTTGTTGCGGACTTTGATTCAGACTTGATTGGAAATGGTAGCTACGCTGATCTTAAGGTTGTTGCTGCTTCGTCAGGTCGTCAGGTACAAGGGATTGATACGCGAGTAACTAACTACGGTAATAACTCAATCGGTCACATCTTGCAACACGGAGTTATCCTTGAACGTGGAACGCTGACGTTCAACGGTATTGGACATATTGTCAAGGGTGCCAAGGGTGCTGATGCACAACAGGAGAGCCGTGTGCTGATGTTGTCAGACAAGGCACGTTCAGATGCCAACCCAATCCTCTTGATTGATGAAAATGAAGTGACAGCAGGTCACGCAGCTTCAATTGGTCAAGTGGATCCCGAGGATATGTACTATCTCATGAGCCGTGGGATTGACCAAGAAACAGCAGAACGTTTGGTTATCCGTGGATTCTTGGGAGCAGTTATCACTGAAATCCCAGTTAAGGAAGTGCGTGACGAAATCGTTGCAGTACTCGACCGTAAATTGGACAAACGTT
This sequence comes from Streptococcus saliviloxodontae, assembly GCF_016908655.1. Classification (GTDB taxonomy): domain Bacteria; phylum Bacillota; class Bacilli; order Lactobacillales; family Streptococcaceae; genus Streptococcus; species Streptococcus saliviloxodontae. Next base: position 11,901 of record NZ_JAFBEI010000042.1, on the reverse strand, counting down.
AAAAGCTAAAAACGAGTGGAAAAGAGGAGACTTCATGTCATTAGATGCTTATAAAATACGTCAGGATTTTGCGATTTTAGACCAAATTGTCAATGACGAACCTCTGGTTTACTTGGACAATGCGGCGACAACTCAGAAGCCACAGGTGGTATTGGATACCTTGATGGCTTATTATCACGAAGATAATGCCAATGTTCACCGCGGTGTTCACACCCTAGCTGAACGAGCGACAGCCAAGTACGAAGCCAGTCGTGAGAAGGTGCGTGCCTTTATCAACGCTCATTCAACAAAAGAAGTCCTCTTTACACGAGGAACGACGACTGGTCTCAACTGGGTGGCTAAATTTGCTGAGCAGGTCTTGAGCCAAGATGATGAGGTTTTGATTTCGGTCATGGAGCATCATTCCAACATTATCCCTTGGCAGGAGGCTTGCCGCAAGACGGGTGCTAAGCTAGTCTATGCCTATCTTAAGGATGGTCAGCTGGATATGGATGATTTGACAGCCAAGCTATCCGACAAGACGAAGTTTGTCAGCCTAGCCCAGGTGTCAAATGTCCTCGGCTGTGTTAACCCTGTTAAGGAAATTGCAGAGCTAGCTCATGCAAAAGGTGCCTACATGGTGGTAGACGGTGCTCAGTCAGCACCTCACATGACCATTGATGTTCAGGACTTGGATTGTGATTTCTTTACCTTGTCGGGTCACAAGATGTTAGCACCGACAGGTATTGGGGTACTCTATGGTAAAGAAGAAGTCCTCAATCTCATGAACCCGGTTGAATTTGGTGGCGAGATGATTGATTTTGTCTATGAACAGGAAGCGACTTGGAAAGAGTTGCCGTGGAAGTTCGAGGCAGGTACGCCAAATATTGCAGGTGCAATTGCTCTTGGTGCAGCTGTTGATTACCTCACTGAAATTGGTATGGATGTTATCCATGCCTACGAGCAAGAGTTGGTCGACTATGTCTTGCCTAAGTTGCAGGCAATCGACGGTCTGACAGTTTATGGCCCTTCGGATCCAAGTCAACATGCTGGTGTGATTGCCTTTAATATTGATGGTTTGCACCCACACGATGTCGCAACAGCACTAGATTATGAAGGAGTGGCTGTGCGTGCAGGACACCACTGTGCCCAACCGCTCATCAATCATCTAGGCATTTCATCTGCTGCTCGCGCTAGCTTTTACATTTACAATACGAAAGAAGACTGCGACAAACTTGTCGAAGCCATTATCAAAACAAAGGAGTTTTTCAATGGCACTCTCTAGATTAGATAGTCTCTATATGGCAGTGGTCTCAGACCACTCAAAAAGCCCCCATCATCATGGGGTCATTGAAGGCGTTGAAGCTCTTCAACTCAACAACCCAACCTGTGGCGATGTCATTGCGCTTTCTGTCAAATTTGATGGAGATGTCATTGAGGATATTGCCTTTGCAGGAGACGGATGTACCATTTCAACAGCTTCATCTAGTATGATGACAGATGTTGTTATTGGAAAGACAACTAAAGAAGCCCTTGCTCTTGCCAATCTTTTTTCTGAGATGGTTCAAGGTCAACAAAATCCAGATTACGAAAAACTTGGTGAAGCAGAATTTATGGCAGGTGTGTCAAAATTTCCTCAACGCGTTAAGTGTGCAACCTTGGCGTGGAATGCTTTGAAAAAATCGATTCAACGTCATGAGGAAGAAACAGCCTAAAGGGCCTTCTCTATTGATACTGACTCAAAGATAAAATAGCGTTTATATTTAGTATATTTCTCCTGTGATTATTGTAGTAGGATTATCCTTTTAGGATAAGGCTGTTTTTTGAGTTACTAGCTCTTTGGAGTATAAGAATTGATTAGAATAACAACTTAAGAGCCTTGGCTAGACTGTCTGAGTGGTTGTTATATTATTTATAAAAGGAAAATAAGATGTCAGAAAACGAAAAAGTAGAACCAAAGCCTATCGACCTTGGTGAATACAAGTACGGCTTCCACGATGATGTGGAGCCAATTGCCAGTACAGGTAAGGGTCCAACAGAAGAAGCGGTTCGAGAGATGTCTCGTATTAAAGGCGAACCAGAATGGATGCTAGAATTTCGCTTAAAATCTCTTGAAACCTTTAATAAAATGCCTATGCAGGACTGGGGACCAGACTTGTCAGGTATTGATTTTGATAACATTACTTATTATCAAAAACCAACAGATAAACCAGCTCGTACTTGGGACGAAGTACCCGATAAAATCAAAGAAACCTTTGAGCGTATCGGTATTCCAGAGGCAGAGCGTGCCTACCTTGCTGGAGCCTCTGCCCAGTATGAATCAGAGGTGGTTTACCACAACATGAAAGAAGAGTATGATAAACTAGGAATTATCTTTACAGATACAGATTCAGCTCTAAAAGAATACCCAGATTTATTCAAACAATACTTTTCAAAACTAGTTCCACCAACGGATAACAAGTTGGCGGCGCTTAACTCAGCCTTTTGGTCAGGTGGTACCTTTATCTACGTTCCAAAAGGGGTTAAGGTAGATATTCCTTTGCAGACTTACTTCCGTATCAACAATGAAGGAACAGGTCAATTTGAACGTACCTTGATCATTGTTGACGAGGGAGCAAGTGTTCATTACGTTGAAGGATGTACTGCCCCAACTTATTCAACTGCCAGCCTTCACGCTGCTATCGTTGAAATCTTTGCCTTGGATGATGCTTATATGCGTTATTCAACCATTCAAAACTGGTCGGATAATGTTTATAACTTGGTAACAAAACGTGCCACTGCCAAGAAAAATGCGACGGTTGAGTGGATTGACGGAAACCTTGGTGCCGAGGTGACCATGAAGTACCCATCTGTTCTTCTTGATGGTGAAGGAGCACGTGGAACCATGCTTTCAATTGCCTTTGCCAATGCAGGGCAACACCAAGATACAGGTGCTAAGATGATTCACAATGCACCACATACCTCATCGTCCATCGTGTCAAAATCAATTGCCCGTAATGGTGGTAAAGTTGATTATCGTGGACAAGTGACCTTCAACAAAGATTCTAAAAAATCAGTATCTCACATTGAGTGTGATACCATCTTGATGGATGATATTTCAAAATCAGATACTATCCCATTCAACGAAATTCACAACTCACAAGTAGCCCTTGAGCACGAAGCCAAAGTCTCAAAAATCTCAGAAGAGCAACTCTACTACCTCATGAGCCGAGGACTTTCAGAACAAGAAGCTACAGAAATGATTGTCATGGGATTTGTTGAACCATTCACAAAAGAACTCCCAATGGAATATGCCGTCGAACTCAACCGCTTGATTGCCTATGAAATGGAGGGCTCAGTTGGCTAAATTAGTTAGCAGTCAAATAACTATAACGTTATTTGACGCAACTAATTTGCCAACTGAGGTTGGAGATGAAGCAAGTGTAACTTGCGTCGTTAATAAGTTTATGGAAATTAGCAATTCAATAGCTATAAAGCTATTGAATGCAATCATATTGCCAACTGAAGTTATCGAATAAAGAAAAGGTAGCGCAAACTACCTTTTCTACTCCGAGATGGACAGAACGAGTTTCAAACAACAAAAAAGTTGTTTGAAACCGACAAACCCCCACTGAAGTAATGGGATGAGGAAGCCAAAGGTTTCTTTTAACTAATTTGCTGCCAACTGAGGTTGGAGATGAAGCAAGTGTAACTTGCGTCGTTAATAAGGTTATGGAAATTAGCAATTCAATAGTAAAAGCACTCGAATTTGATTCGAGTGCTTTTATGTTTATAAGTTGTCGTTAACGTATCTGACGAAATGGTTCCACCAAACACGGAGGAAGAAACTCTTCTTGACATCTTTGGCAGCGACCATATCAACGCTTGGAGCTTTGTCAAGATAGCCTGTACCAACGAGGTCGGTATCGTGATAAGTAGCTTTACCAACTACCTCTCCTTTTTGAATAGGGGCGGTATAACCAGATGATGTACTAAATGTGACTGCATTAGAGGTGTCCGATCCTTGTTTATGAACAACTTTTAAGGATTGTTTAGCAATGGCAGTAACAGAGTCTTCTTTACCATCTAGTACAGTTGCTTTGTGAGATTGGTAAGATTCGCCTGTCTTGATGAGTTTAACCATCTCAAAGTTATTGGCAACATAGTTTAGAAGGTCGTTTGTCGCTTCAAAACGAGCGTAGTCATTATCCTGCCACCCATCTGCATTCATGACTACTGAGATGATACGCATGCCATTTTCTGTCGAAGTAGCGACAAATGAAGCACCTGCTAGTTCTGTCGTACCAGTTTTGAGCCCATCTACTCCAGCTCGTTCATAGGGCATGCCACCTAGCATATAGTTGTAGGTGTTCATTGTTGTTCCATCAAAATCGGCTGTAACCTGATCTGAGATTTTGAGAACATCTGGAAAGTCTGTAATAAGATGACGTGCAATAATAGCCATGTCACGGGCGCTCATTAGATTTTCAGCATCGCTAGCAGATCCTGGGTAGATATTGTCACCAAGATAGCTGTTGTTTAGGCCAGAGGCATTGACTAGAGTGGCATCCTTGATTCCCCAAGATTTGAGTTGTTGACTCATCATATCAACAAATTTCGGCTCGCTACCTGCAATATGCTCAGCTAAAGCAATAGCTGCGCTGTTGGCACTGGCAACCATAGCAGCATTAACAAGCTGTTCAACGGTATAACGGCGTGCTTCCATAGGGACGTTACTGGCATCGGAATTGGCAGTAAGGTCATAAGCGTAGTCAGAAATATCTACTTGTGTATCCCAAGACAGCTGACCTTCTTTGATTTGTTGATAGACCATATAGACCGTCAAAATCTTTGTCATAGAAGCGACCCCATCAGGTGTCGTTGCATCTTTTTCGTAGAGAACTTTGCCAGTTGTTGCTTCGACAGCGATAGCGTGCTCTGCTGCGACATCAAAATCATCAGCCGAAACGCGACCAGGTTGATGCGTCAATAATAGCAGGAAAAAGAGCAGTAGAGGTAATAATTTTTTCATTATTCTTTCCTTATTACATAGTTTGTTTCTATTATATCATAAGTCAAAATAAGACAAGCTAAAAAGTAATTGTTGTAAATTGATAGAATTTTCTGATATAAAATCGTTTTCTTTAAGGAAACTTTATGGTACAATAACTTTACAAATCAAATGAAAGGCTTTGAGGAGAAAATTTATGAAAAGAAAAGCAAAACTTCTTACTCTTGCAGGTGTTGCACTTGCATCAACAGCAGTTCTTGTAGCCTGTGGCAATTCTAGCTCAAGTTCAAAGAATACAAGCACTTATAATTACGTTTATACTGGAGACCCTGAGTCTCTTGATTACTTGGCGACTATGCGTGCTACTACAAGTAATATCACATCAAACGTTATCGATGGTTTGATGGAAAACGACCAGTACGGAAATCTTGTCGGTTCATTGGCAAAAGATTGGAAAGTCTCAGCTGATGGCTTGACTTACACTTATACACTTCGTGACGATGCTTACTGGTACACTGCAGATGGTGAACAGTATGCACAAGTTAAAGCTCAAGATTTTGTAACAGGTTTGAAGCATGCCGCTGATAAAGAAGCCGATGCACTTTACCTTGTTCAAAATTCTGTTAAAGGTTTGGATGCTTATGTCAAAGGAGAAACAAAAGACTTCTCAACAGTAGGTGTTAAGGCTATTGATGATCATACAGTTCAATACACATTGACACGTCCAGAAAGCTTCTGGAACTCTAAGACAACTTACGGAATTTTGTTCCCAGTCAATGCGGACTTCCTTAAATCACAAGGTGACAAGTTTGGTACAGTAGATCCATCAACTATCCTCTACAACGGACCATACACTATTTCATCAATTACCTCTAAGTCTTCTATTCAGTTTGCGAAAAATGAAAATTACTACGATAAAGAGAATGTTCATATCAATGCTGTTAACTGGACTTACTATGATGGTTCAAACCCTGGAGACCTTTATAACGGCTTTAATTCAGGTTCATATACTATGGCTCGTCTCTTCCCTAACGACTCTTCTTACAAAGACGCGGCTAAAAAATATAAAGATGACATCTACTATGCACAACAAGATGCTTCAACTTATATGAACTACTTCAACCTCAACCGTACGAAGTTTGACCTTTCTAAGAAGACAGATGCTCAAAAATCAGATGCTAAAAAAGCACTTTTGAACAAAGACTTCCGTCAAGCCATTAACTTTGCCTTTAACCGTAAAAACTACTCAGCACAGGCAAACGGTGAAGAGGCTGCAACTTACAGTCTTCGTAATACCTTGACACCCCCAAGTTTCGTCCAAGTTGATGGTCAAGATTTTGGTAAAGTAGTTGATAAAGATTTGGCTTCACTTGGTTCAGAGTGGACTTCAATCAATACTGCAGATGCACAAGATGGCTTCTACAATGCTGAGAAAGCAGTGGCTGAGTTCAATAAAGCAAAAGCTACCTTGTCATCTCAAGGGGTTGCCTTCCCAATTCAGTTGGATTATATCACAGACCAAACAAGTGAGACGCTTGTCAACCAAGCAAAATCATTTAAAGATTCAGTTGAAAAAGCACTCGGTAAAGAAAATGTTGTAATCAATGTTATCCAAGCTGATACAGATTCTTATAACAATGCGACTTACTACGCTGAGTCTCCATCAGCTCAAGACTGGGATATCTCTGGTTCAGGTTGGTCACCAGACTATGAAGACCCATCAACTTACCTTGATATCTTCAGCCCAACAAGTGGTTCATTGATTAAAAATATCGGTATTACTGCAGGTAGCGACACTGCTATTGCAGAAGCTGTTGGTCTTAACGAATATGACCAGTTATTGCAACAAGCTGCAGCTATCACTCAAGATACAAAGGCTCGCTATGAAGCATACGCTAAAGCACAGGCTTGGTTGACAGATAGCGCCCTTACAATGCCATACTACTCACTTGGTGGAACACCAGCTCTTTCAAAAGAAGTGCCATTTACATCACCTTACGCCAACTACGGTACAAAAGGTGATAGAAATTACACTTACAAATACAAAGAACTTCAGGCTGATCCTGTAAGCAAAAAAGATTACGATAAAGCTTATAAATCATGGCTTAGCAAAAAAGAAAAATCAAATGCTGAATACGCTAAAAAATTAGCTGATCACGTTGCCAAGTAAGGCTCTAAGAACCTACCTTTAAGGTGGGTTCTTTTGTCTATAGAGCAGTCAGATATTTCTGAATATTAAGCATTTTAAGGTTATTTTATGGTATAATAGATGACATAGATTTTCAAATTTGAAAACCATTACAAAAAATAAATGAAAGATAAACGGATCTCTTTTCAAGATTCAGAGGAAAGTTATGAAACGATATGTTCTTATGCGAACGCTACGCTCCTTATTATCAATTTTTTTGGTAATTACACTTACCTATACCATTGTCTATACGATGGTTCCACGAAAACTGATTTTCAAGCAGGATCCCAACTATGCTAAGCAAGTTACAACACCTGATAAGAAAACAAATTACGAAAATACAGTTTATAAACGTATGGGCTACATCGACTATTACGGGAGTAAAGAGCTTCGCCAAAAGGCATCTCGTTTAGATAAAACTGTTACGACGGATGCGACCAAGACTAATGAAAAAATTTATAAAAAATACATCAACTCATTAGGTCACGGTTGGATTCTCAAGAGATTTAAAGATAGCAAGCAGTTTTATGCAGTCCGTGAAATTCCTGTATATGAGCGCGTTTGGCATTTCTATGCTAATTTGATTCAGATAGATCACCCATGGAAAATTAAAGATGCATCCAATCCTAATCTCGAACGTTACATTCGTATCGAAAATGATAAATCTGTTGGTTGGTCTGTAGTTGGTTCAGGAACACAACACAAGTATTTGTTGTATTTTAATGGGCTATTCCCATATATCCACCAGAACTTCATCACATTTAATCTAGGAACTTCTTATCCTACGTATAGTGGTATTCCTGTTTTGACAGTTATTTCTCAAGGGCAAGGAACAACTGCTTTGAAAGATGTGACATTCCCAACAGGAATTACCAAACCATCTTCTATTAATATCTATTCTCGTACATATAAATCACCATCTAAAGCAGATGCACAAGATAAAGCAAACTTCGGAAATGGGGATGCCTATACCGAGACAACTAGCAATTACACGGATCCATCAATGATATCCAATTCTTTCAAAATTGGTATTGTCGGGGTTATCCTATCCTACTTACTCGCATTGCCATTGGGACTTTTGATGGCGCGCTTTAAAAATGGTCTGTTTGACCGTCTATCAACAGGAATGCTAACCTTTATGTTGGCTATTCCAAGTGTGGCAACAATCTATATCATTCGTTACTTTGGAACACTCGTTGGATTACCAGATAGCTTCCCATTATTAGGAGCTGCAGATATGAGATCTTACGTTCTCCCAGCGCTTGTTCTTGGAGTGTTAGGAATGCCAGGTACAGCGGTATGGTTCCGTCGTTATCTTGTTGATGAACAAAATAACGATTACATTCGTTTTGCCCGTGCAAAAGGTCTTTCAGAGGCAGAGCTTTCTAAAAATCACTTATTTAAAAATGCCATGGTTCCAATTGCTAATGGTATCCCTGGAGCTATTGTTGGTGTTATCGGTGGAGCTACTTTGACAGAGTCAATCTTCGCCTTTCCTGGTATGGGTAAAATGATGCTTGATTCCATCAAAGCAGCTAACAACTCTATGGTTGTTGGACTAGTTCTTATCTTTACCCTAGTTGCTGTCTTGTCACTCCTTGCTGGTGATATCTTGATGAGTATTATTGATCCACGTATTAAATTGTCAACAAAAGGAGGTAAGAAATAATGGCATCAATTGATAAACAAAAATTTGAATTTGTCACTTTAGATAATTTAGCATCTGAGTCTATTGATGCTCCTGAGTATTCTTACTGGAAATCTGTTTTTAGACAATTCTTTTCTAAAAAGTCTACTGTAATAATGTCAGCTATTTTGGTGGCTGTGATTCTGATGAGCTTTGTCTATCCGATGTTTGCTAACTTTGACTTTAATGATGTTAGCCATATCAATGACTTTTCTCGTCGTTACATTAGCCCTAATGCAACCTTCTGGTTTGGTACGGATAAAAACGGACAATCTCTTTTTGATGGGGTTTGGTATGGGGCTCGCAATTCGATTTTAATTTCGGTCATTGCAACAGTTATCAATACCGTGATTGGAGTAATTGTTGGTGGTATTTGGGGTGTTTCCAAATCGGTCGATCGTATTCTTTTAGAAGTATATAATGTTATCACTAATATTCCTGCCTTCTTGATTATCATCGTTTTAACTTATTCAATTGGTGCAGGCTTTTGGAATTTGATCTTAGCTATCTGTTTAACGGGTTGGTTGGGTATTGCTTATTCGATTCGTGTTCAAGTTATGCGTTATCGTGATAGAGAGTACAACCTGGCAAGTCGTACTTTAGGAACATCAACTTATAAGATTGTTATCAAGAATATTTTGCCACAATTGGTTTCTGTTATTGTGACTATGGTAAGTCAGATGCTTCCAAGTTATATCTCTTATGAAGCCTTTCTGTCATTCTTTGGTTTGGGCTTGCCAGCAACAGAGCCAAGTTTAGGGCGTCTCATTTCCAATTATTCATCAAACATTACAACTAATGCTTACTTGTTCTGGATTCCGCTTTTTGTTTTGATTCTTGTATCTCTACCTCTCTTTGTTGTCGGACAAAACTTAGCAGATGCCAGCGATCCACGTTCACATAGATAGGAGACCCCACATGACGACAACTAAAAATATCGTATTGAGTGCTTCAGATGTCGTGGTAGAATTTGAAGTACGTGACCGTATTTTAACGGCTATTCGAGGTATTTCACTTGATTTTTATGAAGGAGAAGTCTTGGCCTTGGTTGGAGAATCTGGTTCAGGAAAATCCGTTCTAACAAAAACATTTACAGGTATGTTGGAATCAAATGGTAGAATTGCCTCAGGTAAGATTACTTATCGAGGGCAAGATATTACTCAGTTTAAAAGCCATAAAGACTGGGATGGTATTCGAGGTGCTAAAATTTCTACGATTTTTCAGGATCCTATGACCAGCCTTGATCCAATCAAAACAATCGGTAGCCAGATTACAGAAGTTATCATTAAACATCAAGGTAAATCCAAGTCAGAAGCTAAACAGATGGCGATTGACTATATGAATAAGGTTGGTATACCAGAAGCAGATCGTCGTTTTGATGAGTATCCATTTCAGTATTCTGGAGGGATGCGTCAGCGTATTGTTATTGCTATTGCTTTGGCATGTAAACCAGATATATTGATCTGTGATGAGCCTACTACAGCTCTCGATGTAACGATTCAAGCGCAAATTATTGAACTTTTGAAGAGTCTCCAGAGAGAATACCAATTTACTACTATTTTTATTACACACGATCTTGGTGTTGTGGCAAGTATTGCAGATAAGGTAGCGGTGATGTATGCAGGTGATGTTGTTGAATATGGTACTGTAGAAGATATTTTCTACGACCCACGTCACCCTTACACTTGGAGTTTGTTATCAAGTTTACCTCAGTTAGCTGATGAAAGTGGTGTGCTCTTCTCAATACCAGGTACCCCACCATCTTTATATAAAGAAATTGTAGGTGATGCTTTTGCACCACGTTCGCAGTACGCAATGGCAATTGATTTTGAAGAGAATGTACCGAAATTTGAAGTTAGCGATACCCACTGGGCAAAAACATGGCTCCTTCATCCAGATGCTCCACGGGTAGAGAAACCGCAACTCATTCAAAATTTACATGAAAAAATTTCAAAAAAACTAGGAAAACAAAAAGGAGGGGAACATGTCTGAGAAGTTAGTTGAACTTAATGATTTAGAAATCTCTTTCGGAGAAGGAAGTAAAAAGTTCGTTGCTGTCAAAAATGCGAACTTCTTTATCAATAAGGGTGAGACCTTTTCCCTCGTAGGTGAGTCAGGTAGTGGTAAAACAACAATCGGTCGTGCAATTATTGGATTGAATGATACGAGCGCAGGTGATATCCTCTATGATGGAAAGAAAATTAACGGGGCTAAATCTAAAGAAGATGAAAGAGAGATTATCCGTAAAATTCAGATGATCTTCCAAGATCCAGCTGCAAGTCTTAACGAGCGTGCTACAGTGGATTACATTATTTCGGAAGGCCTTTACAATTTTAACCTTTTTAAAGATGAGGAAGATCGAAAAACTAAAATCCGTAACATTATTTCCGAAGTTGGTCTTTTGCCTGAACATTTAACGCGATATCCACATGAATTTTCAGGTGGCCAGCGCCAACGTATCGGAATTGCGCGTGCTCTTGTTATGGAGCCGGAGTTGGTTATTGCAGATGAACCTATTTCAGCGCTAGATGTTTCTGTTCGTGCGCAAGTATTGAATTTATTGAAAAAATTTCAAGAAGAAAAAGGGTTAACCTATCTCTTTATTGCCCATGATCTTTCAGTAGTTCGTTTTATTTCAGATCGTATAGCAGTTATCCATAAAGGTATCATCGTCGAAGTGGCGGAGACTGAGGAGCTCTTTACGAATCCTCTTCACCCTTATACTCGATCGCTTCTTTCTGCAGTTCCAATTCCAGATCCAATTTTGGAAAGACAAAAAGAACTAATCGTATATGATCCAAAACAACATGATTATAGCCAAGATAAGCCTCAGATGGTAGAAATCAGACCAGGTCATTACGTTTGGGGAAATCAAAAAGAAATAGATGATTATCGTCAAATGATAGATAAGTAAGAAGGAACCATTGCTCTAGTTGGAGTGATGGTTCTTTTTATTCTATTGAACATGACATAAATGTCATGTTCAATAGAAAGTGTAGCGATTACAATAAGGGTATAAAAAGTAATAAGGGGAGCCACAAGATGAACTCTATTCAA
>NZ_JAFBEI010000041.1 GCF_016908655.1 Streptococcus saliviloxodontae | reverse complement strand
CTTAACAGGACACCTCTACTTTAACACAAAGAAAAAGTAGTGAGTACTCTCTCCCGTCAGAGATTTCCTCACTACTAATCTTAGTATGTTTTTGTATATTTCTTCACTAGAAAGATTACTTTTTCCCTGAATTGAAAAGGCTCCATCAATCGGTAAAGGTACTGGCTTTTGAGTATCGCTAATATTGATAATACCAATTGTAGCAATCAAGCAAAAGAAGAATCCAATGATACATAGTTTTAATTTCATAAGCACCTACCTATATTATAAAAGACCCTGTATATTATGGGTCTTTTATTCATAATTCATTTTTTAAAAATAGAAGTAATTCCAATGTGCGTTTAAGCGAACATCATTCCAGCTTTTTTGAGAACCTGACATTGCCCATCCATATTTTTGAGAACTAGATGATTTAACTGTTCCCCAATAATTAGTTACCGAAGATTTTGAACCAATATTGTTCGGAGATTTAACAAAGTAATTAGAATAACCATAGTTTGCATCAACTCCATAATTCCATTCATCGATGATAGGATATGGAGCTGGATTTGCAGTTGTTGCACTAGCTGTACTAGAAAATCCAAAACCTAAAGCGCCTACGACTGCTATAGCAAAAAATTTGCGACCAATTTTCTTTTTCCTATTCGTCCTCCGTGGATTGAGTTATTTGAAGAATACTTTGTTCTTCATTAGTATAATATAATAATCCCCATTGAATTGCAAGCGCTTTCTTCTTGGATTGAAATATTTTATTAAAAAATTTTTTGACAAAACAGAAATATTAACCAAAGTCAGCTATTTCAGGAGGGGTTACGGATACCTTTAGGTAGTTCAAAAGTCCAGTGGAGTTTTGAAGGGGTGACCTAGAAATAAAAAAGTCACCCTTTTTCAAAATAAAATGAAACCACCGACCGAGGTCAGTGGTTTCAGGAGATTTATGAAAAAGATACGTCCACTGTTTGGGCTTTAGCCCATTTACAGTGGTGGATACCGAACTTGTTCGGTGAAAGTTTTAGGATGGTTATAGTATATAGATCAAAGCTTAAAGTTCCTTTAAACCAGATATTATTTTTTCAAAAAAATTTTGAAAAAGATGTTGTTGATCTGGGTAAGGTTATTAGTTGTTTGCTCTCATTTTTTTGTAATCTATTCCCCAATCCCACATGGAATCGAGGATAGGCTTTAGTGAGAGTCCTAACTCTGTCAAGGAATACTCCACACGAGGCGGTACCTCAGGATAGACCTTGCGATTGACGATACCTTTGGCTTCCAAGTCACGTAGATTGCTGGTTAGTACCTTTTGGCTAATGGTGCCGATGGCGCGCTGCAATTCGCCAAAACGCTTGGTGCCATCCATCAAATCACGCAAAATCAAAATATTCCACTTGCTGCCAATCAAGAGTAAGGTGGTTTCAACAGGGCAGGCTGGTAAGTCTTGGGGTAGTTTTTTACTGGTCATGATATTCTCCAAAATAATTTTTGATGGTTTTTCTTTGAAATGACACATTAGTCACTTTTAAGTAACTAGAGTACATTAAGGTGCATACTTACAAAAAGAAACTATTGATGCTAGTATATAACCATAGCTTGAAAAAAGCAAGAAAAATTTGAAGGAGGTCATTGATATGACAATGACAAGCAATACATTTAATAACGTTACGATTCACACCTATACTGCTCCAGAAAACGGAGCCTTAGTTAATACACACATCATCGAGACTGAAGCTCATGTGATTGTGGTGGACACACAATTCATTTTGCCTTATGCTCAGGAAGTGAAAGCTTTTGTTGAGGGATTGAATAAACCAATCGACAAAATCATCATTTCTCACGGTCATCCAGATCACTGGTTTGGAACAGCTGTCTTTGAAGGTGAGAGTGTCTATGCTATTCAAGAAGTCTTGGATGAGATTCAAGAGACTGGACAGGCGGCTATCGAGCGTAATAAACCCGTTTTGGGAGACTTAATTCCAGATAAAGCTCTCGTACCAACCTTGGTTTTGGAAGAGGGAGACTTTTCTATCGATGGTGTGACTATCCGTGTGACAAAAGTAGCGGATACCGAAAGTGGCTTCATCACGACGCTTGAATTGGTGGAAGAGGGTGTTATCATTACACAGGATATTGTCTATAACGGGGTTCACCTCTTTGTTGCCCAACAACAGCTGGAAAATTGGAAAGCTGTTTTGGCAGACTTGAACAATCGTGACTGGAAGCTTGTCTTACCAGGTCATGGTTTGCCAGCGACACAGGCTGTCTTTAAAGACATGACGGACTATTTGACCCTTGCTGAAAAAACCTTAGCTGAGGTCGAGACCTTCCGTGAATACAAGGAAACAGTCATGACACATTTCCCAGAGCATAAAGGGGAAGTCTTAATTGACTTGAATGAACCATTTTTAGGATTGAAATAAAGAACAAAGGCTAGAACGTGAAGTTCTGAGCCTTTGTTATATCAAAGAAGATAAAAAAGCCCTATACAAAGGGCTTTTCTTGTCTTATCATGCCCCCTACAGGGCTCGAACCTGTGACCCATGGATTAAGAGTCCACTGCTCTACCAACTGAGCTAAGGAGGCTTGAGAAAAAGCTGTATTGGTACCGATAATTCACGTTTTGTATTGAACCCGCGACGTATAAAGCAGGTGGGCGACGCGTCTCTAACTTCAGTTGCTTCTGGGTGAGCCAGCTTGCACACTGTTAGAGAACCCTTGTCTCCCGAAAAATACAAAAATTAGTCGGTCAACACTTAGATGTGAATTCGTATACCACAGCAAGATTTCTATGTTTTTATGATACCACTTTTTTTTGAAATTTCAAGAGAAAATCGCAAAAAATGCAAACGTTTCCGAAAAATGTTAACGCGAGAGCTTGTCAATGCGCTCTTTGTTGGCTCCGAGGGCACGCTCGTATTTGCCTGTTTGGTTGGGGTCAAAGTAATTTTTGTCTAGTAATTGATCAGGAAGGTACTGTTGTTTGACCCATTTTTCAGGGAAATCGTGTGGGTAGAGGTAGTTCTTAGCATTGCCTAGCTCTTTACTGCCTGAGTAGTGCCCGTCTCGTAGGTGGCGTGGAATAGGAAGGTTGCCTGACTTTCTCAGGTCTGCCAAGGCTGCATCCATAGCCAGATAGGCTGAGTTTGACTTGGGAGACAGGGCTAGATCAATGACCACGTTGGCAATGAGGATACGAGCTTCAGGAAAGCCGATTTTTTGGGCGGCTTCAAGTGCGGTCACGGTGTGGGTCTGGGCATCTGGATTGGCAAGTCCGATATCCTCGTAAGCGATGACAGTCAAGCGTCTCGCCAGACTAGGTAGGTCGCCAGCCTCGACCAGACGAGCGGCGTAGTGGAGACTGGCGTTGACATCAGAGCCTCGGATAGACTTTTGTAGCGCCGACAGGACATCGTAGTGCCCGTCTCCGTCCTTATCCATGGTAATATAGCTGCGCTGCAAGCTATTTTCCACCGTGTCAAGGGTGATGTGGCGAAGGCCGTCGTCATTTTCAGGGGTGGACATGACGGCTAGGTCTAGGGAATTGTAGGCGGAGCGCAGGTCGCCATTAGTGGCTGTGGCGATAAAGTCACGAGCGTCAGCATCAAGCTTGACCTCAAAGGAAAAGCCTCTCTCCTTGTCGCTGATAGCTCTGTTGATGGCTTTTTTGATGTCGTCGTTGGATAAGGGCTCTAGCTCAAAAATCTGCACTCGAGAGCGAATGGCAGGTGTGACAGAGAAGAAGGGATTTTCTGTGGTTGCCCCAATCATGATAATATTGCCATTTTCAAGAAGGGGAAGGAGAAAATCTTGCTTGGTCTTGTCTAGACGGTGGATTTCGTCTAAAAGAAGAACCAGACCGCCAGAAAACTTAGCTTCCTCGGCGATTTCCTGCAGCCGCTTTTTACTATCAACGGTGGCGTTGAAGGTTCGAAAAGCGAATTTGGTCGTCCCTGCGATAGCGCTAGCAATTGAGGTCTTCCCGATGCCGGGAGGACCGTAGAGGATCATGGACGAGAGCATGTTAGCCTCCACCATGCGGCGAATGATTTTCCCCTCACCGACCAGATGCTCCTGACCGATAATCTCGGAAATATCACGAGGACGCATACGAAGAGCAAGATTATCAGGCATGGTCTTCCTCCAAGTCCTTGGCAAAAATCAGTCCGTCAACGTAGTTGCCATCAATCAGGAAAGCCTTGGTCAGTCTAGCCTCCTCTTTGAAGCCGTATTTTTGATAGAGGGAAATAGCTGTGCGGTTACTACCCATGACGTGCATGGCAATTTTGGTGTACCCCTGAGCCTTAGCCTCAGTCAGCAGCGCTGCTAAGAGAGCTTTGCCAAGTCCCTGCCCTTGGTAGCGCTCATCAATGAGTATCCCAAAAGTCGCCACGTGTTTGCCAGCGGAGAAAGGATAGTAGGGACCAAAATCCAAGACCCCTGCTATTTCTCCATCAACCTCGGCAACAAAGAAGGTCATGCCTCCTTTGAGATTGCGTTCTAGGTCACTGTCTGTCCACTGGCGATCATAGACAGGTGATGTTTCCTTGCTCCAACCTGTGTTTTGTAAGTGCAGGACGGCTTTTCGGTCATGGTCTGTCATTGGTCTGATAATCATGTTTTATCCTCTTTTTTCGTGAAATACTTGACACCATTGTAACATAAAACGGGTTCTTTTTTGTTATAATGAAGAGAAAGTAAATATGTAAAGGAAACATTATGGCTAAATTTGGATTTTTGTCTGTTCTGGAAGAAGAATTGGACAAGCACTTAAACTACGACTTTGCCATGGATTGGGATAAGAAAAATCACGCTCTCGAGGTGACGGTTGTCCTAGAAGCGCAAAACAGCTCTGCAATTGAAACCGTGGACGACCAAGGGGAGACGAGTAGCGAGGACATCGTTTTTGAGGATTATGTGCTCTTTTACAACCCTGCCAAGTCTCGCTTTGATGCTGAAGACTATCTAGTGACTATCCCATATGAGCCTAAGAAGGGCTTGTCGCGTGAGTTTCTGGCTTACTTTGCCCAGACCCTTAACGACGTTGCGACCGAAGGGCTGAACGACCTCATGGACTTCCTCTCAGACGACAGTATCGAAGAGTTCGGCTTGACTTGGGATACTGAGGCTTTTGACAATGGCAGAGTAGCACTTGAAGAGACAGACTTTTACCCTTATCCGAGGTATTAAAATGATTCATGAAATGTTGCTGGCACCAGAACCATTTGAGAAAATTAAATCCGGTCAGAAAACGATTGAACTCAGATTATATGATGATCGAAGACAGGCCATTACAATTGGTGATCAGATTTGCTTTTATAGATTAGGTGATGAGGTGCAGTTGAATACAGAAGTTGTTGCATTACACATTTTTGATGATTTTACTCAATTGTATGAAAAATTGAACTTGCTTAAATGTGGCTATACAAAGAGCGATATTGAGTTAGCAAAGCCTGAAGATATGGAAGCCTATTATGCTCTTGAGCAAATCAAAAAATACAAAGTAGTTGGTATAGAATTGAAGGTTTTAGATGAGCTTACTAGATCAGCGATTTGACTTCTCTGGCGCCAAGATTGCCCTCTTTTGTGAGGGCAAGGTTTTAAGCAGTCTGCGTGACGATTTTCCGAACCTACCTTATGCTGGTTACTGGGATTTACCGGGAGGCGGTCGCGAGGACAACGAAACGCCTTTTGAATGCTTGCAGCGAGAAGTTGAGGAAGAGCTGAGTTTAACGCTGACCAAAGATCATGTTGACTGGGTAAAGACCTATCAAGGTATGCTCGATCCCGAGAAACTCTCCGTTTTCATGGTTGGTCACATCAGTCGAAAAGAATACGACAGTATTATTCTGGGTGATGAAGGACAAGACTACAAACTCATGTCAGTTGATGAGTTTTTAATTCATGAAAAAGTTATCCCACAGTTGCAGGATAGGTTGAAAGATTATTTGGAGGAGAGGGTTTATGAGTAGTGAAACGATAGCTGCTCTAATAGGAGCAATCATTGCTGGAGGAGTCGCTTACTTTGTCTCTAATCGTGATTTGAGTGATTCTTTGGATTCTAAGTCCGATTGGCGTAAGGAGTTGTTTAGGGTTGCTTCAACGTATGAATTAACGTTAGATCATGCCCAGACGGTGAGAGCTGCCTTACGATTTTTACCTAAGAACGATGAAAAAGCTGAAGAATATTCATTCACTTGGTTTAGTGATATTATGATTGAGCATTTGGATAAGTATATTTTGAATAGTAAGTTTCAAAATAGTGAGTCTCAGGAACAGAGTATAGAGATAGATATTCCTGATATTACAATGCTAAACATGAAGGTATTGAATCAAGAAAATACAGACACATTAACAGAATTTAATAAACAAGTTGTTCGTTTGTTTGCGATGTTCCTACTGAAGTATCATTTTGAACATAGAAGTGCTATGGGACCAAAGGAGTATCTCTTTGTAGCTAATAAAAATAAACATAAAAAGTATGATCCTATCGTAGCAGAAGCATTTTTAGAGTATACGACATTGATACAGAATAAAGTGAAAGAGAGAAAGATAAAATGAAAATAAAAGGAGTGTTAGTTGGTCTAACAGTACAATTCATCTTAATCATAGTGATATCCTTACTTGCGAACAAATTTTCTGGTTTCACTATAATCTCTCCTATAAGTATCTTTTGGGTAAATAGGCCGACGCTATCTTTGACAAGCGTAGTACTATTTGTACTTTCTTTTGTAATAGCATGTTTATCTGGAAAAGTTGTCAACCAATGGCTAAAAGAAACGAGTCCTAGTAATAAAAAGAACATGTTGATTAGAGAAATAGAAATGAAGTGGCAGGAGATTTATGAGCCGAACAAGAAAAAAGTATTTGATGAAATAATAAGTGACATTAAAAATATAAAAAGTACACAAAATAAGAAATGTAAAAAGCTACTGAATGAAATTGAAATATTCTTGAAAGATAATTTAGCAGGATTAACAAAGGAGAAGCTAGATGGTGTAAAAGGAGAACTTGACACCTTATATAAACAGGTAGGAGAAAGTAAAAAAAGTAAAGAAAATAAATTACAGAAAATACTAGATGACTTGGTGCAAGATCCAGATAGAAAGGAACCCAAATGAACACTTGGAATGAACTAACGGTTCATGTGAATCGTGAGGCAGAGGAAGCTGTCTCGAATTTATTGATTGAAACGGGCAGTCAGGGGGTTGCCATTAGCGACTCGGCGGACTACATTGGTCAGGAGGATCGTTTTGGCGAGCTTTATCCTGAGGTAGAGCAGTCTGATATGATTGCCATTACAGCTTACTACCCTGATACGCTTGATATTGAGGCGGTTAAGGCTGATTTGCAGGAGCGTTTGGCTGACTTTGAGGGCTTTGGGCTTGCGACAGGTAGCGTCAGTCTTGATAGTCAGGAATTGGTCGAAGAGGACTGGGCTGACAACTGGAAGAAATACTATGAGCCAGCTCGCATTACCCATGATTTGACCATTGTGCCGTCATGGACGGACTATGAGCCAAAGGCTGGCGAGAAGATCATCAAGCTAGATCCTGGTATGGCATTTGGGACGGGAACACACCCAACGACGAAGATGAGCCTTTTTGCCTTGGAGCAGGTGCTTCGTGGTGGCGAGACGGTGATTGACGTGGGGACTGGCTCTGGCGTTCTCTCTATCGCTAGCTCGCTCTTGGGTGCCAAGGACATCTATGCCTATGATTTGGACGATGTGGCGGTGCGCGTGGCTCAGGAAAATATCGACATGAACCCAGGTACGGAGAATATCCATGTGGCAGCAGGTGACCTGCTCAAGGGTGTCGAGCAAGAGGCGGATGTCATCGTTGCCAATATCTTAGCTGATATTCTCATCCACTTGACCGAGGATGCTTATCGTCTGGTTAAGGACGAGGGCTATCTCATTATGTCTGGTATCATTTCGGAGAAATGGGACATGGTGCGTGAGAGTGCTGAAAAGGCTGGTTTCTTCCTTGAAACGCACATGGTTCAAGGTGAGTGGAATGCCTGCGTTTTCAAAAAGACAGATGATATTTCAGGAGTGATTGGCGGCTAATGCAACAGTATTTTGTAAATGGCAATGCAGAGCAGTTGGTGACCATTGAGGACAAGGATACCATCAAGCACATGTTTAACGTCATGAGATTAACAGAAGGTGACGAGGTGGTTTTGGTCTTTGATGATGCCATCAAGCGTCTGGCAAAGGTTGCTGACAGCTCTGCTCATCAGTTTGAAGTCCTCAAAGAGCTAGATAGCAATGTTGAAATGCCAGTCCAAGTGACCATCGCATCAGGTTTTCCAAAGGGTGACAAGCTGGACTTGGTGACACAGAAAGCGACGGAGCTAGGTGCTGCAGCTATTTGGGCCTTTCCAGCAGACTGGTCAGTGGTCAAATGGGACGGTAAAAAGTTGGCCAAGAAAGAAGACAAGCTAGCAAAGATTGCCCTCGGAGCAGCAGAGCAGAGCAAACGCAACCGTGTCCCAGAGGTCAGACTGTTTGAGAAAAAGGCTGGTTTTGTGGTAAGTTTATCTGACTTTGACAAGATTTTTATTGCCTACGAAGAGTCTGCCAAAGCAGGTGAATTGTCAGCGCTAGCTCAGCACTTGCAGACTGTGCAGGCAGGGCAAAAACTCCTCTTCATCTTCGGACCAGAGGGAGGCATTTCACCAAAAGAAATCGAAACCTTTGAAAAAGCTGGTGCGATCAAGGTGGGCTTGGGGCCTCGTATCATGCGAACGGAGACAGCTCCTTTCTATGCCCTTAGTGCCGTTAGCTTTGCGACGGAGATGATGGGTAAGTAAGGGATAAGTGACTGTGTTAGCCATGAAGTCCTTTGATAGTTGATTGGTATTGAAAAGCAAAAGAGAATTTATTTTTTGAAGCTAGAGCAGAGAGAAAGTGTGTGAAAATGCTTGATAACATCTGCTTTGGCTTTTTGTATGCTCTTGAAAGAAGTGTGGCGTTTTCATGAAAGCGTTTGAATTAACCTTATAAAAGTGATATGCTAGGAGTATCCCAAAGTAAGAAAGGAGTTTTATGCCAACGATTAAAGATGTTGCTAAGTTAGCTGGTGTCTCTGCGTCAACAGCTTCGAGAGCACTGCATAACAACAGTATGATTAGTGAGGCGACCAAGGAGCGCGTGCGAAAAGCCATGAAAGAACTGGACTATTCTCCTAATTATTCTGCTCAGAATTTGGTGAAGAGAGAGTCAAATACAATCGGCATTGTGCTGCCAGTTCGTGAAAATCAAGAGTCGCTTGGAAATAATCCTTTTTTCATGCAAATTATTCAAGGGATTACCAGCATTTGCACAGAGCAAGACTATATGGTTAGTCTGGCGAGCGGGCGTAGTGATCAAGAATTGATTAAGACGATTCAAACCCTGATTAAAAGCGGGAATATCAGAAAATTCATCTTTCTTTATTCTAAGAAGGATGATCCGGCTTTTGATGTTATCCAGAAAGAGGGCATTCCTTGTGTGGTGGTTGGTCAGGCTTATGGGGTTGCTAATGCAGAGACCATGTTTGTAGATAATGATAATTTTCAGGCTGGACAGGATGTTACTCAGTTTCTCTTGGAGCGTGGCTACCGTCATCAACTTTTTTTATACACTGATTTGGATGAGATGGTTCAGATGGAGCGTTATAAGGGTTATTTGGCTTTCATGCAGGATCAAGGGCTTGAGCCACTTAGTTTTCAACTATCTCGTATCGATGAGGCGGAGACAAAGGCTAAGCTTCAGGCTTTTTTAGAGGCTAACGCTTTCATAGAGGCTATGATTAGTTGCGATGATATGATTGCAGTGAGAGTGCAACGCCTTTTAGAGTGGATGGGCTATGAGGCTGATCGCTTTGCGATGATTAGTTTCAATAACACGATGGTAACTGAATTGGCCAAGCCATCTTTGACATCTGTTGAAATTTTTCCTTATCTTTTAGGGGAAAAGGCAGCAGGGCTTTTGCTGGATGAGAGGGCTGAGTCATCTCAAAACCTCTATCTTTTACCGCACCAGATTATGGAGCGAGGATCGACTCCAGGATTATAAAAAAATGAGTTTGAGTCATTTGCGTGATTACTCAAACTTTTTAAGTTTTTCTTCAGAAAACGCTTTACAAAACGGGAAAACATGTTATAATAAAACTATCAAATCACGCAAACGTTTGCATTACGTTTGTGAAGGAGGGAAACATGACTAAATTGAAAGAAAAGTTCGGTTTCGAATTTTGGCAAAAATTTGGTAAATGCTTGATGGTTGTTATTGCTGTTATGCCTGCAGCAGGGTTGATGGTAAGTATCGGGAACTCACTTACCTTGATTGATCCAACTAACACATTACTCAGCACAGTTGCCAATGTTATTGCACAAATCGGTTGGGGGATTATCAATAATCTTCATCTCTTGTTTGCATTGGCTATCGGTGGTAGCTGGGCTAAAGAGCGTGCTGGCGGAGCGTTCGCTGCTGGTATTGCCTTTATCTTGATTAACTTGATCACAGGTCACGTTTACAATGTCACACTTGATATGATTGCTAGCGACAAGGCTGTTGTCCACAATATCTTTGGTGGCAGCATGCGTGTTGCAGACTACTTCATCAATGTTCTTGGTCAACCAGCTCTCAACATGGGTGTGTTTGTCGGTATCATCTCTGGATTTGTAGGGGCTACAGCTTTCAACAAATATTACAACTACCGTAAACTTCCTGATGTGCTTTCATTCTTCAACGGGAAACGTTTCGTACCGTTTGTTGTTATCTACCGTTCAACAATCGTTGGTTTGTTGATGGCACTTATCTGGCCAGTTATTCAATCAGCTATCAACGGATTCGGTATGTGGATTGCAACTTCTCAAGATACTGCACCATTTATCGCACCATTCCTTTACGGAACACTTGAACGTTTGCTTCTTCCGTTTGGTCTTCACCATATGTTGACTGTCCCAATGAACTATACTCAATTGGGTGGTACTTATGAAATCTTGACTGGTGCTCAAGCTGGTAAAACAGTTCTTGGTCAAGACCCACTCTGGTTGGCATGGATTCAAGACTTGATTCACTTCAAACAAAGTGGTGATACAGCCGCTTATAAACACTTGATTGATACGGTTACACCAGCTCGTTTCAAAGTTGGTCAAATGATTGGTTCATCTGGTACTCTTATGGGTCTTGCCTACGCTATGTACAAAAACGTAGATGCAGACAAGAAGAAAAAATACACTGCAATGTTCGTTTCAACAGTAGCAGCTACATTCTTGACTGGTGTTACTGAACCAATCGAATACATGTTCATGTTCGTTGCAATGCCACTCTATGTTGTTTACGCTATTGTTCAAGGGATTACATTTGGTTTGGCAGATGTGATTCACCTCCGCGTTCACTCATTTGGTAATATCGAATTGCTTACACGTACACCTATGATTATTCAAGGTGGCATCTTCATGGACCTTGTGAACTTTGTGATTGCATGTGTCATCTCAGGTGTTGTCATGTACTTCATCGCAAACTTCATGATTAAGAAATTTGACTACGCAACTCCAGGTCGTAACGGTAACTACGACGACTTGACTGCAGATGAAAATGCTGATGCTTTTGATGCTAACCCAGAGACAGCTGATGCCAATTCACAAATTGTAAAAGTTATTAATGCACTTGGTGGTAAATCTAACATTGAAGATGTTGACGCTTGTATGACACGTCTTCGTGTAACTGTTAGAGATGTCGAAAAAGTAGCTTCAGAAGATGCTTGGAAGAAAATTGGTGCTATGGGTCTCGTGCTCAAAGGCAATGGGGTTCAAGCTATCTATGGACCAAAAGCAGATGTCTTGAAATCAGATATTCAAGATTTGCTTGATTCAGGAATCGCTATTCCAACTGTTAAACTCACTGAACAAACTGAGGAAGAGGCAGCTGCTAAGAACTTCCAGGGCTTGACGGAAGAAGCTGTTGCTGTTGCAGATGGTGTTGTTCTTCCTATCACTGAAGTTCATGATCCAGTCTTCTCACAAAAAATGATGGGTGACGGTTACGCTGTAGAACCAGAAAATGGTAGTGTATATGCTCCAGTCGCTGGTGTGGTGACAAGCGTCTTCCCAACAAAACATGCTCTTGGTATCTTAACTGACAATGGTCTTGAAGTGCTTGTCCATGTTGGTATCGATACAGTAGCTCTAAATGGTGCACCATTCTCAGCTAAGGTTGCAGAAGGTGACCGCGTTGCAGCAGGGGATCTTCTCTTGGTAGCAGATCTTGAAGCCATCAAGTCAGCAGATCGTGAAACAACTATTATCGTTGCCTTTACAAATACTGCTGAAGTCAAAGAAGTTCGTCTCGAACAAGTTGGTCGTGTTGCAGCTAAAACTGTTGTCGCTAGAGTTGACATCTAATAGAAAAGAATCGTTTGGTTTGAGCCAGACGATTCCTTTTATGAAAGGAAGAGATAGACATGAAATGCCTTACGTTAAATACTCATAGTTGGATGGAAGACCATTTTCAAGAAAAGTATGATGCCTTATTGAGACAGTTACTAGAGGGGACCTATGACCTTATCTGTCTCCAAGAGATTAACCAGCTAATGACGAGTCAAGAAGTTTCTAATCCTCTTAACTATCAAGCGCTTGCCTGTAACCCTGCGATTCATGAAGATAATTTTGCGTTGAAATTAGTGAAAGATTTGGCCGAAGCAGGTCTTAATTATTACTGGTCGTGGGCTTATAATCATATTGGCTACGACAAGTATCATGAAGGTGTAGCCCTTCTAAGCTTGACACCAATCGTGCCACGAGATATCTTAGTTTCAGATGTTGATGATGAGAGAGATTATCACACCCGTCGTCTACTTTCAGTTGAGACGGTTTTGGGAAATAGCAGAGCTTGTTTTACTAGTTTGCACCTGTCATGGTGGGACAAGGGTTTCCAAGGCGAGTGGCAAAAACTTGAGACAGCCCTATCGACAGTTGATTGTCCTTTGGTCTTGATGGGAGACTTCAATAACCCGACTGACCAAGAAGGTTATCAAGCAGTGCTTTCAAGTCCACTCAACCTAAAAGATAGTCACAAGATTGCTAAAGAAGTCTCAGGAGACTTCACTATTACAGCAGACATTGACGGCTGGGAAGGTAATAGCCATCAGCTCAAGGTTGACCATGCCTTTGTGAGTCAAGGGGTGAGTGTCAAGTCTTCTAAAGTGATCTTTGACGGGAAAGAGACGCCTGTGGTTAGTGATCATTTTGGCTTGGAAATTGTTATTGAGTTATAGGAAAAGGTTGGGACAAGAGTCCTGCCTTTTTACTTTTTTGTCATAACGGTTGATGTGTGC
This sequence comes from Streptococcus saliviloxodontae, assembly GCF_016908655.1. Lineage (GTDB taxonomy): Bacteria > Bacillota > Bacilli > Lactobacillales > Streptococcaceae > Streptococcus > Streptococcus saliviloxodontae. Next base: position 6,199 of record NZ_JAFBEI010000041.1, on the reverse strand, counting down.
TTGATTAGGGACGTGTGGTAAAAGTTTTCTTATCTTGGTATAATGACCAGGATGGAGGAAGTCAATTCATGTTGATTAGAAGAGCAAAAAAAGAAGAATTACCTATTATAGCAGAACTTGTTGCGTCTGCATTCAAATCGGCAGAGCATTCTGATGGGAACGAACACGATTTGGTGCTTGCTTTATGCGATAGCTCAGCCTTTATACCAGAATTATCACTCGTAGCAGAACTAAATGGAAAGCTCATTGGTCATATTCTGTTTACAAAAGCTAGTGTGGCTGGTCAGCCAGTCCTTGTTTTAGCACCAGTTTCGGTCTTGCCAGATTATCAAGGAAAAGGTGTGGGCACCGCATTGATTGAGACGGGGCATCAAATAGCTAAGGATTTGGGTTACGCCTATATTTCTGTATTGGGAAGTGATACCTATTATCCTAGATTTGGTTATCTTCCTGCTACAAGATACGGCATCAGCGCACCCTTTAAGGTAGCAGATGAGTATTTTATGATGCTGAGATTGACTGAGGAGGCACCAGAATGCCAAGGACAGCTTTGTTATCCTTCAGAATTTGGTATCGATGACTAGGCTTATCTAACTATTAGGAGGATAAAAAGATGAAACAGAGCTCCTTATCGGATGGAGCTCTGTTTTTTGATGCTTTAGTTAGACCCTTTTCTTACAAATTTGTAAGGCAAGCTGTTCGTCCTGTAAGGTTAGCTCTGCGATTTTGCGATAAAATAAGAGCATAGAAAATGACATGAGGGGAAATGCTATGTTATTAGAAATCAATCATTTGGAAAAAGTTTATCGTACCCGCTTTTCGAAGGAAGAGACTAGAGCTCTTCAAGATGTGGACTTCAAGGTTCAAGAGGGGGAGTTTATCGCCATCATGGGTGAGTCGGGTTCTGGTAAGACGACGCTACTCAATATTATTGCGACCTTAGACAAGGCTAGCAAGGGGTCGGTTGTTTTGAAGGGGCAGGACATCACTGGTATCAAAGAGAGTAAGTTGGCAGATTTTCGTCTGCGAAACCTTGGTTTTGTTTTCCAAGATTTTAATCTTTTGGATACGCTCTCCATTAGAGATAATATCTTTTTGCCTCTAGTCTTGGCTCGTAAGACTTATCAGGAGATGGAAAGTCGCTTACAAGACTTGGCACCGACGCTTCGGATTCAGGATTTACTGGAAAAACGTCCCTTTGAGTTGTCTGGCGGTCAAAAGCAGCGCGTGGCTATTGCGCGTAGTCTGATGAGTAATCCCTTGTTGCTTTTGGCAGATGAACCGACAGCAGCGCTGGATTATCGTAATTCTGAAGATTTGCTCAATCTGTTTGAAACCATCAATGATGATGGTCAGACCATTTTGATGGTGACGCATTCGGCAAATGCAGCCAGTCATGCTAAGCGTGTCTTGTTTATCAAAGATGGGCGTATTTTCCACCAAATCTATCGAGGTAACAAGACCAATCAGGAATTTAGCAAGGATATTTCCTTGACCATGACAGCTCTTTTAGGAGGTGACTAGGATGTTCTATCTCAAATTGGCCAAGTCCAATGTTTTAAAATCACTTCAACATTATCTGCCTTTTATGTTGGCAAGCTTGATTTTGTTTGCAGTTAATTGCTCAACGCTCCTGATTTTACTCAGTCCTATCGGCGAAGGCATGCGTACAGGTGGTATGATTTTGGCACTGGGTGTGATTGTTCTTAGTATTTTCGCCTTGATTATGGAAGTTTATAGCTACAATATTCTCATGAAACAGCGTAGCCGTGAATTTGGGCTCTATAATGTTTTAGGCATGAACAAGCGTCAGGTGGGTCTGGTAGCGAGTCTGGAGCTAGGACTTATCTATCTCTTTCTCCTTATTTTTGGGAGTCTGTTCAGCGCTATATTCGCTAATTTTCTCTATCTGATTTTTGTCAATCTCATCCACTATGATCAATTGATACTGAGCTATTCAGTTCTGCCATTTATCCTCAATGCCCTTATCTTTACAGGTATTTTTCTGATTTTAGAGTTTGTGGCGATGAGACGTATTGCTAAGACGAGTCCTTTAGAGCTTTTTCGTAAGAGTTCTGAAGGGGAGCGTGAGCCTAAGGGCAATATTATTTTAGCTTTTCTTGGAGTCCTTGGTCTTGGAGGAGGTTACGCTATTTCTTTGACCTCAGCTAAAGCCAGTGGGATAATTGTGACCATGCGCTTTTTTGTGGCTGTTCTTTGTGTCATTGCAGGGACCTACCTTTTCTATATCAGCTTTATGGCTTGGTATTTGAAACGCCGTCGTCGCAACAAAACCTATTATTACAATCCGAGACATTTTATTCCGACATCGCAGATGCTCTTTCGCATGAAACAGAATGCTGTTGGGCTTGCTAGCATCACTCTTTTAGCGGTCATGTCTCTGGTGACTATCGGAACCACGGTTGCCCTTTACACCAACACTCAGTCACTCAAGGACAGTCGCTTTCTCAAAAATACGGCAATCGCTGTGGACACGACAGCTTACGGCAACCATGATGATATAGTAAAACAGTTGATTACCGATAAGGTGGGCAACAAGGATGTTATCACTTATACAGCCAGCATGGCGACATTACCAGTTACGGTGGATAGTAAGGAAGTGACCGTCAATGCTAAGGTTTTTGAGAATCTCGATTATGGCAATCTTTCCTTTACTTATGTCATCACTCAGGATGATTTTCGTCATTTGGGCAATAAAATAGCAGAGCTATCCACTGACGAGGCTGCCTTCTATGGCTTCAAGGGAGCTAGTCAGTTGCAGCAGTTGCACCTGTTTGACCAAAACTTTAAGGTGAAAAATCTAAAAAATGCTATTTTACCAGAATTACAAACAACCTATAATGCCTCTCTTTTGGTCGTGGCTAATGACCAAGTTGCCAATCAGATTAAGACAGATTTTGCAAGCTATATGACTAAGGTCACTAGTCTTTCAACAATCTATAATATTCAAGTTGATTTGACGGACAAAGAGCTTGCCAAAGTTGCTACTCGCCAGCCAAATGGTGATGAGATAGGAACAATTACTGGTCAGGATGGTCAGAAGCTTTTTTCTGTTGACTCTAGTGACAATTTTTTGGAGAGTGCCTATGCCTTCTATGGTGGCTTTCTCTTCACAGGTGTCTTACTGGGCATTAGCTTCCTACTTGGCGCAGCCCTCATCATCTACTACAAACAGTACGCAGAAGGTCACGAAGACCAAAAATCTTATCGCATCTTGCAAGAGGTAGGCATGAACAAGGCTCAAGTGAAAAAGACCATCAGTTCTCAGATGCTATTGCTCTTCTTTATGCCACTCGCCTTGGCAAGTCTTGATTATGCGATGGCAACGCCTATGCTCAAGCAAATGCTACTCATCTTTGGTGTCATGGATAATCGTATGGTCTACCTGGTGAGCGCTATGACAGTGTTAGCGATTGTTGCTTTCTACTTTGTTATCTACAAGACCACTAGCAGAACCTACTACAAACTCATCGAAAGATAGAAACAGTGGCGATTTTTCGCCACTTTTTTGGTAGAATAAAGACAAAAGGAGGCACTATGAAAGCAGGAAAACTGTTCATCGTTGAAGATGATCCCAATATTGTAACAGCTTTAAAAGAGCATCTGTCTCAGACCTATGAGGTCTATAGTGTTCAAAATTTTCGTGCCATCAAGCAGGAGGTAGCAGACATCAAGCCAGACCTGATTTTGATGGACATTACCTTGCCTTATTTTAATGGCTTTTATTGGACGACTGAAATTCGAAAAGACCATACGTTGCCGATCATTTTCATTTCCTCTAGTGACGATGAGATGGATATGGTCATGGCTCTCAATATGGGTGGTGATGATTTTATTGCCAAGCCCTTCTCGCTGACAGTTCTTGAGGCAAAGATTTCAGCCTTTTTGAGACGCGTGCAGCAGTTTACACAGGATGGTTATCATTTGGGAGAATTTCACTTTAGCCATGATGGAGTGCTGTCAGACGGTAGTCAGCAGGTTAGTCTTTCTCCTACTGAAACCAAAATCTTAGCCATACTTTTTACCAATACAGGACAAGTTGTTCCGAAAGGTGACCTGCTCAAGCAACTCTGGGAGAACGAGGCTTTTATCGACCAAAACACGCTGAGTGTCAATATGACGCGATTGCGTAAAAAAGTTCAGTCTATCGGCTTTGACCATATTCATACCGTGAGGGGCGTGGGGTATTTGTTGAAATGATTCTTGCTTTTTTAAAGGAGTACCGCCTTTGGTACGTGACCTACGTGGTTTTACTGTTCTTATTTTACCTGACCTTTTACCTCTATCAACTGCCAATGACTTATTTTGGCATGAGTTTGCTCTTTAATGCCAGTCTCTTTCTCATCGTTAGTGCCTACCAGTACTACCTCTTTTCTCGAAAAATGCTGGCGCTTAGACAGGCGATTGACTGCGACAGCCTTGATTTTTCCCAAAAACCATCAGACCTTGCCTATGAGCAGCTCCTGAAACGGCAAAAAAGAGCTAATGACCAAGCTTATGCAGTGGTTAAATCGCAGTTGGAGCAGAGCCAAGCCATGGTGAAACTTTGGTCGCATCAGATGAAAGTACCTCTTTCAGCCCTGTCCTTGATGAGTCAGACCAATCGCTTGGACAAGACGGCTGTTGACCAGCAGCTACTCAGCCTCCAACAGTATGTGGAGACCCTCTTGACCTATCTAAAATTTCAGCAGAATAAGGATGACTTTCGCTTTGAGCGGGTTTCAGCCCGTCGTTTGCTCCTGGACTTGGTCAAGAAGTATGCGGTGTCCTGTATGGCAAAGGAACTGTCGGTAACTCTTGATGGTGATTGGGAGTTGACGACGGATAGAAAATGGCTGAGCTTTGCTTTGGGGCAAATCTTGGACAATGCTATTAAGTACTCCCAAAAAGGTGGTCAAATTGTGATTAGGATAAGTGAGCAAGAAATCCTTATCCAAGATTATGGGATTGGTATTTTAGAAGAGGATCTACCGCGACTTTTTGAAGAAGGCTTTACAGGCTTCAACGGCCATGAACACCAAAAGGCGACAGGTTTAGGGCTTTATATCACCAAACAAATCTTAGATAGCCTTAATCTAACCATCACCATTGATAGTCAGATCGATGTTGGGACTAGTGTTCGCTTATGTAAGAAAGAGAAAAGAAGTTAGTCTCGCAACTAACTTCTTTTCGTTTAATCAATAAGTGGGCTCTTGAGGTAGGCATCAACCAAGCGTTCGGTTGCCTCTACAGAGTCGGTGTGTGTGCGTTCGTAGGAGTGACTGGACTCGATACCAGCACCAAGTAGGGCGTGCTTGACCTCAGCACCTGCACGCATAGCAGCAGAGGCATCGCTACCATAGTAAGGGTAGATGTCTAGTTTATAAGGGATCTTATTGGTTTCGCAGAGAGCCACCATGTGTTGACGAAGCTCATAGTGGTAGGGACCAGAACCGTCCTTGACGCAGATAGAGACAGTGTACTCATCTGTGGCTTGATCGTCTCCCATAGCCCCCATGTCAACAGCCAAGTATTCGACAGCCTCTTTTGGTAGGCTAGAGTTAGCACCGTGACCAACTTCCTCAAAGGCTGAGAAGTAGAAGTGAGTGGTATGTGGCAGTTGAACATTTTCTTCTTTGTAGATTTTGAGAAGCTCGATGAGAATGGCTGCGCTGACCTTGTCATCGAGGTGACGAGACTTGATAAAGCCAGACTCTGTTACCACCACACGAGGGTCAAAGGAGATAAAATCTCCGACTTCGATACCGAGTGCGCGCGTTTCATCAGCATTGGTTACTTTTTCATCTAGGCGAATTTCCATATTGTCCTGAGTACGCTCAGCTGTCCCAGCATCACGGTAGACATGGACAGACGTTTGGTGAATGAGAATGGTTCCTGAAATCTCTCTGCCATTTTTAGCCACATGGACAGTACAGTTTTCCCCTTCGATGGCATTGTAAACAAAGCCACCAACCAAGGCAAGTTTGAGGCGACCGTCAGGCTTGATGGCACGAACCATGGCACCGAGTGTGTCCAAGTGGGCTGTTACGATACGGTGTTTGCTGTCATCGAGTCCTTTGACAGAGACCATGAGACCGCCCTTGTCACGACAAACGCATGAAGAAAATATCGTTTTCAGAAATTAATTTCATAAACTAGATAAACGACCTCCGGTATAATAGTAGTGGAGGTCGTTGTT
>NZ_JAFBEI010000040.1 GCF_016908655.1 Streptococcus saliviloxodontae | reverse complement strand
GGACTCCGAGACGGACTCACTTAACGACTCGGAAACAGACTCGCTCAGTGATTCGGATATCGATTCACTTAGGGACTCCGAGACGGACTCACTTAACGACTCGGAAACAGACTCGCTCAGTGATTCGGATATCGATTCACTTAGGGACTCCGAGACGGACTCACTTAGCGATTCTGAGATCGATTCACTCAATGACTCGGAAACCGATTCGCTTAGCGATTCCGATACTGATTCGCTTGTGGACTCGGAAACGGACTCACTTATTGATTCGGAGATGGATTCTCTGGTTGATTCTGAGACGGACTCGCTCATCGATTCTGAGACGGACTCGCTCATCGATTCTGAAACTGATTCACTTGTTGATTCAGAGACTGACTCACTCAACGATTCGGATAACGATTCGCTTAGCGATTCTGAGACGGACTCACTTAAGGATTCGGAAACTGATTCACTTGTTGATTCTGAAACGGACTCGCTAGTTGATTCAGAAATAGATTCACTTAACGATTCTGATAATGATTCACTTGTTGACTCAGAAACGGACTCACTGGTGGACTCGGAAATGGATTCACTTGTGGATTCTGAAATTGACTCGCTTAATGACTCGGAAACGGACTCACTCAAGGACTCACTTAGCGATTCTGAAACGGACTCGCTCATCGATTCTGAGATTGACTCACTTAGCGATTCTGAGACTGATTCGCTCAATGACTCGGATACTGATTCACTTAGTGATTCTGAAAGTGACTCACTCAACGATTCTGAAACGGACTCGCTGGCTGACTCTGACACTGACTCACTTAATGATTCTGAAACGGACTCGCTCATCGATTCTGAAACTGATTCACTTGTTGATTCTGAGATTGACTCACTTAGCGATTCAGATACTGATTCGCTCAATGACTCGGAGACTGACTCACTTAATGATTCTGAAACGGACTCGCTCATCGATTCTGAGACCGATTCACTTATTGATTCTGAAACGGATTCGCTTTGTGACTCGGACACTGACTCACTTAATGATTCTGAAACCGATTCACTCAATGACTCAGAAATTGACTCGCTTTGTGATTCAGACAAGGATTCACTCAATGACTCGGAGACGGATTCGCTGGTTGACTCAGATACTGATTCGCTCAGGGACTCGGAGACGGACTCACTCATCGATTCGGAAATGGACTCACTTAGGGATTCGGAGATCGATTCACTTGTGGACTCGGAAATGGACTCACTCATCGATTCAGACACTGACTCGCTCATCGATTCTAAGACGGACTCACTCAATGACTCGGAGACGGACTCGCTCAAGGATTCTGAGACCGATTCACTCAATGACTCGGACACTGACTCGCTTAGGGATTCGGAGACGGATTCGCTTAGGGATTCGGAGACGGATTCGCTTAGGGATTCAGATACGGATTCACTTATAGACTCGGAAACCGATTCGCTCAAGGAGTCTGAGACTGACTCGCTGGTTGACTCGGAAACGGATTCGCTCAACGATTCGGAAACGGACTCGCTTAGGGATTCGGAAACTGATTCACTTAGCGATTCTGAGATCGATTCGCTTAATGACTCGGAAATGGACTCACTTAGCGATTCTGAGATCGATTCACTTGTTGACTCGGAAACCGATTCGCTTAGCGATTCCGATACTGATTCGCTTGTGGACTCTGAAACGGACTCACTTATTGATTCGGAAATGGATTCACTTGTGGACTCTGAAACCGATTCACTTGTGGACTCGGAGACGGACTCACTCAAGGACTCAGAAACCGATTCACTTAGCGATTCTGAGATGGACTCACTTGTGGACTCGGAAACGGACTCACTTGTGGATTCTGAGATGGACTCGCTCATCGATTCTGAAACTGATTCACTTAGCGTTTCTGAGATGGACTCGCTGAGGGATTCGGAAACTGATTCACTTAGCGATTCTGAGACGGACTCACTTGTGGACTCAGATACGGATTCACTCAAGGATTCTGAAACGGACTCACTTGTGGACTCGGAAACGGACTCACTCAAGGACTCAGAAACCGATTCGCTGGTTGACTCGGAGACGGACTCGCTTAACGATTCTGAGATTGATTCACTGAGGGATTCTGAAATGGACTCACTCAGAGATTCTGAGACGGAGTCACTCAATGATTCTGAAACCGACTCACTTGTGGATTCGGAAACGGACTCGCTCATCGATTCTGACACTGATTCACTTGTTGACTCTGAGACGGACTCACTTAACGATTCTGAGACGGATTCACTTGTTGACTCTGAGACGGACTCGCTGGTTGACTCAGATACTGACTCACTTAAGGACTCAGACACTGATTCACTCAATGACTCTGAAACTGACTCGCTCAATGATTCGAAAACCGATTCGCTGGTGGATTCTGAAATTGACTCACTTAAGGATTCAGATACTGATTCGCTGGTTGACTCGGAAATGGATTCACTTGTTGACTCTGAGACCGATTCACTTAGCGATTCTGAGATTGATTCACTTGTTGACTCAGAAACGGATTCGCTTAGCGATTCTGAGACGGACTCACTTAACGATTCTGAGATGGACTCGCTCATCGATTCTGAAACGGATTCGCTTAGGGACTCGGAAATGGACTCACTTAACGATTCTGAGACAGATTCACTCAATGACTCAGATACTGACTCACTTAAGGACTCAGACACTGATTCGCTTAACGATTCTGAGACGGACTCGCTCATCGATTCTGAGACGGACTCGCTCATCGATTCTGAGACGGAGTCACTCAATGATTCTAAAACCGACTCACTCAAGGATTCGGAAACGGACTCGCTCAACGATTCTGAAACTGACTCGCTAATTGATTCTGAAACTGATTCGCTGAGGGACTCGGAGACGGACTCACTCAACGATTCTGAGACGGATTCACTTGTGGACTCGGAAATTGACTCGCTTAATGATTCTGAAACAGATTCACTTGTGGACTCTGAGACCGATTCGCTCAGAGATTCTGAGACGGAGTCACTCAATGATTCTGAAACCGACTCACTCAAGGACTCTGACACTAATTCACTGATTGATTCTGAAATTGACTCGCTTAATGATTCTGAAACAGATTCACTTAGCGATTCTGAGATTGATTCACTTGTTGACTCAGATACTGATTCGCTTAATGACTCGGAAATGGACTCACTTAACGATTCTGAAACTGATTCACTCAATGACTCAGACACTGACTCGCTGAGGGATTCTGAAACGGACTCGCTCAAGGATTCCGACACCGATTCACTTGTTGACTCAGAAATGGACTCACTTAACGATTCTGAGACGGATTCGCTTAACGATTCAGATAAGGACTCACTCAAGGATTCTGAAATGGACTCACTTGTGGACTCAGATACTGATTCGCTCATCGATTCTGAGACGGACTCACTGGTTGACTCAGATACTGATTCGCTCATCGATTCGGAGACGGACTCGCTCAGGGATTCTGAAACAGATTCGCTCATCGATTCTGAGACGGATTCACTCAAGGATTCGGAGACGGACTCGCTCAGGGATTCTGAAATTGACTCGCTCAGGGATTCTGAAACAGATTCGCTCATCGATTCTGAGACAGACTCGCTCAAGGATTCAGATACTGATTCACTTAGGGACTCCGAGACGGACTCACTTAACGACTCTGAAACCGATTCACTCAAGGATTCTGACAATGACTCACTCAGGGACTCGGAAACCGAGTCGCTTAGAGACTCTGAGACTGACTCGCTTAAGGATTCTGAGACAGACTCGCTGGTTGACTCGGAAACGGACTCGCTTAAGGATTCAGATACTGATTCGCTCAGGGACTCGGATATTGACTCACTCAAGGATTCTGAGACCGACTCACTTAACGACTCTGAAACCGATTCGCTCATCGATTCTGAAATTGACTCGCTTAATGACTCTGACACCGACTCACTAATTGACTCGGAAACTGATTCGCTGCTTGATTCTGAAACGGATTCATTTGTGGACTCGGAAACCGATTCACTCAAGGATTCTGACAAGGACTCGCTCAGGGACTCGGAAATGGACTCACTTAACGATTCTGAGATGGATTCGCTTAATGACTCTGAAACGGATTCATTTAGAGATTCTGACAAGGACTCAGAGAGAGATTCGCTGCTTGATTCCAATACTGATTCACTTATTGACTCAGAAACCGACTCGATCACTGATTCCAATACTGACTCGCTTAGCGATTCGGAAATGGAATTTGAAGCAGATTCAGAATTTGAAATAGATTCTGACTGACTCTTAGACTCTGACTCTGATTGAGACTGTGACTGGCTTTCAGAAACACTGTCATACATACCAGCATCAACATGAGTTAAGTTGGCATTGTCAACATGGATAGATACAGATTGATTTGTTGCTGAAAAATCGTTATCAATCGTATCATCTGTTCCGATATTTGTTGCATCAACAACTCTGTAATTGGACGATTGCACAGAGACAGTATAGTGCCCTGGAACAACATCAGCAAAGCTGTAAGAACCATCTGCTCCTGTTGTTGTCATACGAGTTCCAATATCAATCCCATCCTCTGTCGTACCTGTCAAATAGACCGTAACAGCAGACAAGTTTGATTCACCCGAATTCTGCAGACCGTCCTTATTGATATCATTCCAAGCTTTACCACTGATAGTATAAGTTGACTGCGTAATCGGAGTCGTTACTGTCCACGTTTTACCGTTATGCGTAATCGTATAGGTTGCCGTTGTTGAGGTATTGCTCACATAAGTTAAGCTATAGTCATCATCACCGCTAATATTATTGGCGCGACGAACTTCTTTTTCCAACGATTCCCTTTCCGTAGTTGTTAAAGAAGACCAGTTGGCAACGTTGGTTGATCTAACCCCATCTGTAGGGTTAACTGTAACAGACCAAGTCTGTGATGAACTATTTCCAGAAACATCAGAAACGGTGTAAGTCCCTTCCCAGTAACCAGGTTTTGTTGCCGTTCCTGACAATGCAACTCGAGAACCTTCTGTTGTGCTCGCTTGATTCTGAGTTGTCAGCGTTCCACCACCTGCCAAAGTCACCGTTGACACAACAAGTCCATTACTGTCTGTTGTATTTGTTACCGTTGCACCATCTGATTTACCATCTGTAAGTGTTAAGGTTGATGAGCCAATGATGTCATTGTCTTTAGCATAAAGAGAGCTATTTCCCTTAGCAGTTCCACCCGAGTGAACCGTTTCCTCATTTACAGACTGATTCAAGTCAAAAACATAGTCCTTCTGACTAGAGTTAAAATCAGAATTTGTAGAGCTATCATAGTGATAGATGCTAGGAGCGAGTTTATCGATTACAGTAAATGTTGTCGTTACCGAATTATCTGTATTAGAAGTAACAGTGTAAATGTCTCCGATATTCATACCAGTTGTCGTCCAAGTCCAGCTACCACTAGAATCAGCGGTCACTGTCGTTGACAAACTGTCAGTATTACGGATTGTTTGTGTGCCACCAGTCGTAACTTGTTGACCTGACTTATAGTTGCCACCAACTGTTGTACGAGTAATCGTGTAAGTTTCACCAGCAGTACCTGTCCCACTTGCTGTAAGTGAATCATCTTTGGTGAAATTAGCAGTGCTCGTTGCATTATCATGATCGGTGCTTGTGACAACAATATCATTTGCTGCTACTTTTATGGCTGCAACGCTAAATGAGGTACTTCTCACATCAACCTGCATGCCATCACCAGCACTCAACATACCTACTCGGTGCTCTGCACCCGTTGTATTATCATAGGCAGTTACATTGACATTAACACGATTGCCGTCAGAAACCTCACCATTTTTAATACCAGCAATAGCCTCAGCTTCACTAGCATAATAATGATTACCGATTTGGATATAGTTTAGCTTGATATTATAACCATCTTTAACCGTAAAGAAAGAGGTATAGCCTTTTTCTAAATTATTCTTCAAGGTTAATAGACTCTGCCCATTCTGAGTAGTGGCAGCATTCAAACTAATAACAGATCCTTCATACCTATCGGCAATGACGGTCGTTGTTGTTGTATTACTGATTGTTGTGTTATCTGCTGAGTAAACAGCAGCCTTAACAACCGTACCTTCACTTAATGACGAAACAGGTACGCTATAAGTACCATTATCAGTAGTTACAGCCGAGTAGGTAGTTCCATTCACGGTAACCTTAACTGTCGTTCCTGGCTCAGCTGTCCCCGAAATAGTCGTTGCGCCAGCTGCAGCTGTTGTAATCGTTGGCTCTTCTGGTGTGATAACATAGGTAACATTTGCCGCATCACTAGTTCCATCCGCATAAGTTGTCGTTGTTGGAACTGTATAGGTTCCCGAAGCTGTTGGAAGGCTTGTGAAAACAGTGCCTTTTGCGTCTGTGTAAGTTCCGTCTATAGTTGTTGAAACAGTTGATGTGATAGAAGAAATTGCTGTACTAGTACCAGGCGTCACATTAACAGTAGCAATAAGCTCACTCTTAATAGTATCTGAAGAAGTCGCTGCTGCATCTGCTTGAGTATGTCTGACTGTTCCCCCAGTTGTAAAAATAAGGGATGAGTCATACAGATAGCCTTCTTTAGCTGAAACAGTAACGCCATTACTAAAGCTCTCACCACTACCAATTGACTTAGCATTTACCAGATATTCCAAACCATATTTTTGAATTTTGGCTAAATCCTCAGCGCTATTAATAGCAGTTGTGAAGCTAACCGAACCAGTAACACCATCGTAACCAGCTGCAGCGATAGCAAATGTCATCATTGCCCCAGACTCATCTTTGAAGGCATCTAAGGCAGCATCACCCAAGGCATTTTTATTGCCAGTTGTCGTATCGATAATAGACTGATCATTACTATTATCAGTAGTCATATACTGAGTGTACTCGCTACTACCATCGCCAGTTGTCGTATTGTAGTACCAAAGACTAGAGTAGCCTGACTTACCGTTATAGAAGCGACCAGATTGTGTCGGTAATATAGTCGTTGTCCCAGTAGCACTAGGATAAGAGTCATAAACACCCTTGTAGTTATACTTGTAATTAAAGTTATTAATCGTTGTGCTCACCGTATTAGGGAGTACGATAGTATACTTAAAGTTTCCTTTACCGTAAGTACCATCGTTATCAACATTGTTATTGAACTTCAAAGTCCAAGTGACCTGCATATTGGTTGAATCAACAACCGCTGTCAAGGTAAATAGGTCAGAGATACTTGCGGCTCCGTAGTTATAACGAATAAAGTTATCTGCTGGGTTGGCACCGCTAACGGTTGTTACTGCATCCGGAATAGCCGAAGCTGCTAACCTATTTGCTGATTGGAGTACAACAGTCGCCTGCTTGTCATCTAGCTTCGATGCCTTTTCCAAGACAGTTACTGCCATGGCAGACAAGCTAAGAGCAGTCGCTGAGTCATCGGCAAGTAGAGCATGAGCTTGAATAAGCACTTGAACTTCTACACTAGGATCGACACCACGTTCTCCTGCACTTACAATTGAGTCCTCAAGAACTGTCATTGCATCAGTTAATTCCTCACGCGCTGATTGGGTATCAGTTGTCGTGTCTGCTACGCTACTTGCAGAACTTTCACTAATAGCACTACTGGCTGAAGTAGATGCTTGGTGACTGGCAGTTGAACTTGAAGTTGAAGTAGACTCTGACTCACTTGTTGATTCTGAGATAGACTCCGAAGTTGATTCAGAGATGGATTCAGAAACAGATTCACTTGCTGACTCCGACAAACTCTCTGATACTGAGTGACTGACCGACTCTGAATTAGAGAGTGATTCTAAAGTCGACAAGACCTGACTCGTCGAAAGCGATTCTGACTCCGATGCCGATAAACTACTACTTGCTTCGGCTGAAGCTGTATCAACAACCGACTCTGTTGTGACGGCCTCCTCAGAAAGTTGAGTAGTCACAATAGGACTCTCTGTCGTCATAGTAACTGTATCAGTCTGCGCAAGAGTCGTTGTTGTGCTTGACAACTCTGTCGTTACCGCAGTATCCTCCTCTGCGAAAACATCGTGACTAGTTACAACGCCAGCTCCTAGCGCTGCACCTGCTGCAATGGCTCCCTTCAACAGTGTAATCGCTGAAGAATGACGTGCTGTCATATCCGAGATATCATCCACCTTAAGAGCTACCCGTGGTGATCCACCTTTTATGAAACGAATAAGCCCAACCTGAGAAATCAGGGTACTAACCCAATGCTTCCCAGATTTATGCATTTTGACACGTGTTTTACGAGAAGACTCACCAAAATTTTGGTTTAACTTCTTTTTAGTCATCTGTACACCTTTCTTTTTGTTAAATTTTATAGACAATTGTATGATAACATTCTATTTCTATATTATAACATCACTGTATAATTTCGACAATAATAGACCTAAAACCATTGCATTTATTACACTAAAAACTTAATTATCGCTATTTATTTGCCTTTATGCTCTAAAAAGACGAACTTTATTCAAACATCTATAGTTATATTATTAAAACGGATACAATAGACAGAAAAAACAAATCCAAACAGTTGTCTAATTTTTGTTATTTTCTAAACAATTGACAGTTATATGAAATAAATATGAAAAAATTCTGGTGTAAGAGTAAAAAACAGAAGAAAAAAGACCTAACCACGCATTAGATCTCTCATATTAAACTAACATTTATTAATGCTATCACCGATAGATACCTACTCAGTAATTCCCTCGAAAGGTGAAACCTAGATCTGACACATCTTCCAGACCTCCTAAATAATAGACACGATGATAGCCACGATGATTTAAGATAGCCTTAGCTATTTCAGCCCTTGGTCCCATTTTACAATAAACCAATAGTTCTTGCTCCTTGTCCTCGGGCAAGTCTGTCTCTGCCAAGTCCAAATGTGGGATATTGATACTTCCCTCAAAATGACCTAGGCTATACTCCTCCTCTCCTCTGACATCAATCAAAAGAGCACCTTGAGCCACTTTTTCGACATAATTCATTGCATTCACCTCCTTTTCTTTCTATCATAACAAAAAGTCTCTTAAAAGTTTAACTGAGACGCTCTGCCATTCCCCAAAACTATGCTATAATAAGCTAAAATGAAAATCTCAGAGGTTTTTTATGAAACACACCAAACTCAATAACTACTACCTTGAAATGACTGAACATCTGATAGAGGTTCCTTACTATAAGGAAGAACGCCGTATCCGTGTGCTCCTTCCAAAAGACTATGACAAAGAAGATTGGGCGAGCTATCCAGTCCTTTATATGCACGATGGTCAAAATATCTTTTATAGCAAAGAGTCTTTCTCAGGCTATTCATGGAAAATTATCCCAACCATCAAAAATAACAAAGACTTACCTAAAGTGATTATCGTGGGGATCGATAATGCTGAAAGTAATCGCCTAAATGAGTATGCCCCTTGGATGACTGATGTCGGCTCTACACCTGAAACTGCTAGTGTTGGTGGTGATGGGATGGCTTACGGAGATTGGGTCGTCAATACTGTCAAACCTTTCATTGATGAGACATACCGTACCAAACCTGACCGTGAGCATACCTTACTGGCTGGGTCTTCTATGGGAGGGATTATCACCGCCTATATGGGGGCGGCCTATCCTCACATTTTTGGAAATTTAGGTGTTTTCTCACTGGCTTCTTGGTTTAGCGAACGAGACTTTTTACGCTTTTGCGACCATCACCCTATCCACCAAGATAGTCTCGTTTACATTCAAGTCGGCACCAAAGAAGGTGACGAAGTTGATGAGCAATTTGCTCCTAATATGAATCAAGCATACATCGATTGTAGCCTCCACTACTACCAATCCTTGTTACGTACAGGTCACGATATGGACAAGATACGCCTACGTATTATGGCAAATGAAATCCACCACGAAAAACATTGGGCAGATCACTTTCTTGAGTTCTTACAATTTACCTTAAAAGAATAAGCAACAGGCTGGAACGAGATTCCAGCCTGTTTTAATAATAAAACAAAAATAACATAAGGTTGTTAACCACAATGGCTTGACAAAGGGTTAGAAGTATCAATACCTTGTCAGCTAACATCCCTGATGGTAACAAAAATTATTAAAGGCGACCTTCATCTTCCAATGCTTTTAAGAAGTAAGGCATCTGCAAGCGCCACCAGTCCCAGTCATGGGCAACATCATTTCCCCAGTAATCAAACCAGGCAGGGATTGACTTGGCTGCAAAAGCATCCTCCAAGCGCTTAGTATCTGCGATGTGAGGACCTTCCCAAGCACCTTGACCAACTGCAACAATAAAACGATTACGACGATAATGATCTAAGAACCACGGATCTTCTTGGTTCCAAAGGCTATCAATCGGTGAGTTGAAGTAAATGATGTCATCATTATAGAAGTCACCCGTAAAGAAACGGGCGTCATAGACACCTGATAGAGCGACAGCAACGTCAAAAACATCAGGGTGTCTAAGGGCAAAGTTTACAGTATGATAGGCTCCCATTGAGCAGCCTGTCGCCACAAGCCCTCCTTGCCAATTTCTCTCATAACGAATGAGTGGAACCAACTCATTAATGATATAACGGTCGTAGGCTTCATGGGCAAGTGCCATATCATGACCTGATTTTCCTTCAGCCAACCAAGACTCCTTATCCAGAGAATCTGGCGTGTAGAATGTGATCAAACCACGATCAACAAACTCACTACAAGCCTCAACCATACCAAAATCGCCGTACTCATTCTGGCTTCCACCAGAAGAAGGAAAAACAAGCACAGGCTTACCTGAATGTCCGTAGACATTAAAGGCCATCTCGCGACCTAGCTCTGTCGACCAGTGACTTCTTCTTTCAAAATGCATTCTTTTTTCTCCTCGTGTGACTAGACTTTAGCTTGCGCAAATTGGACCAATTCTCTCATTTCTGCCATGCTCGGTGTTCTAGCTAGTATGCCATGCTCTCCCATAATTTTAGCAAAGACACCAGGGACCGTCTGAATCGAAATCAAACGATCACCAAACGCTTCTCGAATATCATCCAAGCTATGAACATAGTTTTGATTGGCTTTACGAGACATGTAAACAACATTGTAAGGGTGAGTAATTTCCGCTTTGAAGCTATTGTCTTTGACGATATTGGCATATTCCTTAAAAATATCAAAGTCATTGGCGTAGTCCCACATATCTATCGTCAAGCCTCCAGGTGGGCGGCAGTTAACTTCAAGCGCCATCAATTCTTTTGTTTTCTTGACTCTAAAGAATTCAAAGTGGAAGAAACGCTCTTTGACGTTGAAAGCTGAAACACACTGTTTACCTAGCTCCACCAACTTCGGTGAAATCTCACGTGGAACATAGTAAAACATATCGCTATCTGCTGTGACCATATTAAGCACAGCGTCAGAATACTCTAAGCTAGAGTAAAAGACGATATTTCCATCATGATCAGTCAAGCCATCAAAAGTAACAATATCACCATCGATGAATTCCTCCATGATATACTCTACCCCATCAGTTTGATAAGTAAAGAAGTCTTCTAACTCCTCATCTGATGTAATTTTATAGGTATCTGAAGCTCCGACCCCAGAGTTAGGTTTAATAACAACTGGAAATGCTAATTTAGCTACTAAGCGTCTAGCCTCTTCTCGACTATGGAAGACATCACCATCCGCAACCTTAAGACCCGTTTGACGAAAAATCTCTTTCATCTGACGTTTGGTTTTAATCGAAAGCATGTCTTCATTTTTGTAACCAAACACATTGAAATCCGTACGTAGTTTAGCATCAAGTTCCAACCAGTATTCATTGTGAGATTCAACGCGGTCAATTCGACCATACTTATGAGCAAAGTAAGCTACTGCACGATAAACCTGATCGTAATCTTCCATATTATCAACACGATAATATTCAGTTAGATGGCTTCTCAAACCTTCTGATAACTCCTCGTATGGGGTATCAGCAATTCCCAAGGTGTTGATGCCACTCTCATATAAACGATGAGCAAAAGTCTCAAAATTCGTTGGGAAATGCGGTGAAATCATTACAAAATTAAGCGGTCTAGTCATGTCTCTTACCTCATGTCTCTTTTATCGTTACTTCTATTCTATCACAAAGCTCATCAGTTATCTACAGAATTTTCAGAAAATAACGCAAATTCTGTCATTTACTTGCAAAAGAAAAACTTGCCCTGCTATCTAAGCAAAACAAGTTCATCATGTCCTTAGTATTGATCCTATTAATGGAACTGCATACCACCATCAACAATAATGGTTTGTCCTGTAATGTAGTTGGAATCTGGTCCAGCTAGGAAAGCAACTGCATTAGCAACATCCTCTGGCTCAGAAAGACGTTTCAAAGTAATATCTTTTGCAAATTGTTGCATACCCCATTCGTCATCTTTACCTGCATTTTTACCAACTTCATGGGCAATATCAAACATCATTGGTGTTTTAACGATACCTGGTGCATAGGCATTTACAGTGATACCTTCTTCTGCCAAATCACGCGCCAAGGTTTGTGTAATACCACGCACAGCAAATTTTGTACCACCATAAACAGTCAAATTAGGATTTCCGACAACACCTGCCTGTGACGTAGCGTTGATAATCTTGCCCCCATGACCAAGTTTTTTGAAAATAGCTTGTGCTGCTTGTGCACCCCAGATAACACCACCAACATTAATGGCAAATGTTTTTGTAAATTGTTCCTCTGTAATAGTATCAAGAGGTGTTGTTGGTGCTACACCTGCATTGTTCACCACAACAGTCAAATCACCAAAGTGATCAACAACAGCTTCAAATGCTGCCTTGACTTGGTCTTGTTTTGAAACATCTGCTACCACTGCAAATGCATCTTCATTAGAAAGAGCTGCAACAGCTTTTTGAGCGGTTTCTTCATTATAATCAAGAATACCAACTTTGAAACCATCAGCATGCAGACGTTTGGCAATCGCAAAACCAATCCCTTGACCAGCACCTGTGACAATAGCGACTTTGTTTGACATAAGAAATCCTCCTTTGACTCTGTAAGGGCAAGTGTCCTTATTTCTTATGCCTCTATTATACTCCCAGAGTAAGCGCTGTCAACCATTTACTGAATCTATTTTTAAAAAGTGATAAATGTCACTTTTTTTGGTACACTATTGTCATGGATATTCAAAAAACACTGAATCACGCGGCGCGTGAAAATACTTATTACCTCATTAACGATCAAGCGGTCATTGTCATTGACCCTGGTAGCAACACTGATCAGATCCTCGAAACGCTAACAGATTTGAACAAACCGGTTGCAGCAATCCTCCTGACGCATACTCACTACGATCATATCATGAGTGTCGAAGCTGTTCGTTCTGCCTTTCAGCAGCCACCAGTCTATGTTTCTGATAAGGAAGCTGATTGGCTAGGATCGCCTATAGATAACCTCTCTGGTTTGGACCGCCATAGTGATATGGCAGATGTCATTGTCAAACCTGCAGATGCTCTCTTCCAATACGACCAAGCCTATGATATTGCTGGTTTTCACTTCACAGTAGTTGAAACTCCTGGACATTCTATCGGTGGTGTGTCTTTTATCTTCCCTCAAGAAGAGCTGATTTTTTCAGGAGATGCTCTCTTTAGAGAGGCAATCGGTCGATGGGATTTACCAACCGGAAATCACGACCAATTGATTCATTCTATCAAAGAAAAACTTTTCACCCTCCCCAATCACTACAAGGTTTATCCTGGACATGGCGCTGACACGACTATCGCCCACGAAAAAAATTGCAATCCTTTTTTCCAATAACCACTTACTGAAATACGAAAATATCAAGTCTGTGATCTAAAATAGACCCGAATGTTCCGATTGATATCACCCAAGTACAATCTTTTCCGATAACATAAAAAGACTCCTAGAAAAGCACTTCTGCTCTTCCAAGAGTCTTTTTTATTGGAAGCCTTGTTAGACTTACTTAGATTTTTAAGAAACGGCGCATTGATAAAATGGCTCCAAGTGAACCAATCACAATACCAATAATAACAATCGCACCAATAATTACTGGCAAGAAGATCGTGATGTCATACAAAGACAAACCTTCCGTTAACAAGGATGGATTGTAATTATCATAAACCCAGTGGTAACCAAAGTAAATGACTGCTGATGGTAGGATAGAGCCTATCAAACCAACCCAAGCACCCTCGTAAAAGAAAGGTCCACGAATGTAAGAATTCTTAGCTCCAACCAGACGCATAATCTCGATATCACGACTACGTGAAAAGATTGTCATACGAATGGTATTTGAAATGAGGAAGATTGCCACGAGAACCAAGATTCCAGTTGCGACCAAGCCCCACAGACGAACCTTACTTGCAATAGCCATAATGTTATCACTATCTGTCCCACCGTATTCTACGGAGTCAACACCTTCTATTTTTTGAATCGCCTTAGCAACTTTTTTGACGTCTTTAGGTTCTTTTGTTTTCACAATGTAGGCGTCTGACAAGGGATTAGAATCGTCGCTAAACAATTTCCAGTCATCCCCCATTGTTTTTTGTAGCTGCGCAAGCTGCTCATCCTTACTTGAAAAGACTAGCGAATCCACACCATCCAAGGCTTTAATCTGATTAAAGATAGCATGATAAGAGCTATTCGCAATCGTTTGACCAGCTGGATCTGTCGTTGTTTCCGAATTGTCCTGCGAACTTGGATCCAGATACACATTAACTTGGATATTATTTTCGATACCAGATGCAATACGTTCAATATTGAGCAAACCTGCTGCAAAAATACCGACCAAAGTTAAGGTGACAGCCACCATTGAAATAGCTGCAAAACTCATCCATCCATTTCGAAAGAGGTTTTTAAATGAATTCGCCAAATGACGGAAAAAATTTCTAATCATTATAACCGTACTCTCCTTCCTCTTCGTCACGTACCAAACGACCGTCTTCAATCGCAATCACTCGATGTTTTAAGGTATTAACAATCTGACTATTGTGAGTCGCCATAAGAACAGTTGTTCCTTGAAGATTGATACGTTCGAGTACCTGCATAATTTCCATAGAAATCTCAGGGTCCAAGTTACCAGTAGGTTCATCGGCAATCAAGAGCTTTGGATTGTTGACAATAGCACGCGCAATCGCTACACGCTGCTGCTCACCTCCAGACAATTGATCTGGGAATGAACGCGCTTTGTGCTTCAACCCAACCAAGTCCAAGACTTCCTCAACCCGTTTTTTAATATGACGGCGTCTTTCACCGATAACTTCCATCGCGAAAGCTACATTTTCAAAAACTGTTTTCTTAGGGAGCAATTTATAATCTTGGAAAACAACCCCGATAGAACGTCGCAACATTGGAATGTGACGCTTTTTCATTTTCGCCAAGTTAAACTCACCTACGTAAAGACTACCAGAACTGATTTTTTCTTCACTGTAAAGCAGTTTAATAAAACTTGACTTACCAGCCCCTGAAGGACCGACAATATAGACAAACTCACCCTGATCAACAGATACCGAAATATCTCGAAGGGCTGTTGTCGAACGATGATACTTTTTAGTAACACCACTCATTTCAATTAAAGCCATAATGTTTTTCCTTTACTGATGATACAAAGGGACAATTCGGTTTACCGAAAATTTTCGTAAAGAAATAGAGAACCGACGCCGTGTCGAAAGACACTAGGAAGTTCATCTTTTCTTCTAGAAAATTAGTCCCGTGTTCAAATTCATGATACAAAACCCGTTAAACGAGCTAAGCCTGTTAAAAACGATTACTTATTCCATACGCCATTTGAGGTAGGCGTCGATAAAGCCTTCGATGTCACCATCCATGACCTTATCTACCTGAGCCACTTCAAAGCCTGTTCGGTGATCTTTGACCATGGTATACGGTGTAAAGACATATGAACGAATCTGACTTCCCCAAGTAATCTCTTTTTTATCGCCTTTCAAAGCATCAACTTCTGCGGCCTTCTTCTCCTGCTCCATCTGATAGAGCTTGGCTTGAAGCATCTTCATGGCACGGTCTCGGTTACCATATTGCGTACGGTCAACGGTTGAAGCTACGACAATTCCTGTTGGAATATGCGTCAAACGTACCCCAGTTGATACCTTGTTGACGTTCTGACCACCAGCACCACCAGAGCGGAACGTATCCATCTTGATATCATCATCACGGATTTCCACCTCGATCGTATCGTCCAATTCTGGCATGACCTCAACAGATGTAAATGACGTATGACGGCGTTTGGCAGAGTCAAATGGCGAGATACGCACCAAGCGGTGAACCCCCATTTCAGACTTGAGGAAACCGTAGGCATTTGGCCCCTCAAAAGAAAGGGTCACAGACTTGATACCAGCCTCATCACCTGCTTGATAGTCCAAAGTCTCAACCTTGTAACCCTTGGCATTTCCAAAACGGGTGTACATACGATAGAGCATATCCGCCCAATCCTGTGCCTCAGTACCGCCTGAACCTGGGTGGATTTCCAAGATAGCGTTATTGTGGTCATAAGGTTCAGACAAGAGTAAAGTCATCTCGTAGCTAGACATGATTTTGTCGAGCTTCTCCAAGGCTTCCTCTAGATCAGCCTGAACCGAGTCGTCCTCATCCAACATTTCTAAATAGAGTTCTGTTTCATCAGACAACTCCTGCATATTATGAAACGTTTCATACTTTACCTTGAGTTCATTAAGTTCTTGAGAGACTTTTTGTGCCGCAAGGTTATCGTTCCAAAAGTCTGGCTCAGTCATTTGGTTTTCAAGAAGAGCAATCTCCTCCTCCAAACGATCTAAGTCAAAGAGACCTCCCGAAACTGATTAGTTTCTCTTGATTTTCAGTAATTTTTTGGCGAATTTCAGCCACTTCCATGAGTTACAACCTCCAAAATTGATCTTCTCTATTCTATCATAAAGCCTTTAAAATTGCCATTTCTGACGAACAAGCTCCAACTCCTCCAGACTTGCCTCGTCTTTAAGAGAAAGGCTGCGCATAAAATCAAGCATGACCTCATCAGGTTTTTTGACAATCTCACCCAAAGCCCAAATGGCTGTCGCTGTATGAATAGGATTATTATTCTTATCAATAATTTCCAAAAGTTTGGGAATAGCACTTCTATCATGGGCATTGGCTAGCGCGATAATAGCATTACGTTGCAAGATATTCTTTCCTCGCCAAGACCCTGCAATCATGCCAAATTTTTCCTTGAAAGAGCTATTTGACAGCTCCAAAAAGGGAATCAGTTCTGGATGAGCCAACTCTGGATCAATATCAGTCGCTAAGGGATTGTCAATGCCTTTGTTATAGGGACAACAGATCTGGCAAATGTCACATCCATAGATAACTGTCTTGATTTTCTTACGAAATTCCATGTCCATCATGCCCTTGTCTTGCGTCTGGAAAGACAGGCAACGTCTAGCATTCATGGTGCCGTCTCCAATCAAACAAGAAGTCGGACAGGCATCCAAACAACGCCTGCAATCCCCACAATCATAATCTACTGGCTGATCAGGCTCAATCTCTAAGTTGGTAATCAACTCACCCAAGAACATGTAAGAACCATACTCTTTTGATATGACAAGACCATTTTTTCCAATAAAACCAATCCCTGCTCGACGAGCCACTGCCGTATCAACCAAGGCACCTGTGTCCACCATGCCCTTGTACTCAAAATCTTGGGTTAGCTCCTCAATGGCTGCTGCTAGACGATTAAGCTTATCTTGTAGGACATAGTGGTAATCCAAGCCCCAAGAATTTGGCGTGATTTTCCCTCGCTTATAGTCTGTCTTTGGTGGCTGCACAGGTAATTTATTAGGGTAGGCAACCGCAATGGAAATGATGGTCTTTGCAGATGCTAAGCTCAGCTTGGGCTTAATACGTTCTTCGATAACCTTGTGTTCAAACCCAGTCGTTCGCCCTTCTTCGACACCTAGGCGCAGCGATTTTTCCAAATAATCAAAATCATCAGCCGTAGTAAAGCCAATCTTGGAAATGCCAATTTCAGCTGCGATTTTCTTAATTTCTTCCTTGATATCCATACTCTCTATCTTAAAGTAAAAATGTAAAGAGAGCAAGTCGCAAGGGTTACAAAAGATGACAATCTCAAGACAGTCCCAGTCATTTTTGCTACAATAAAGGCATGACAAGATTAGCCATTATGAGCGACCTCCACATTGACCTCAATCAATTTGGAGACTTTGAGCTTGAAACCCTAAAGCAAGTCCTCTCAGAAGAGGGCATCAGCCACCTGCACCTAGCTGGCGATATTTCCAACCACCACTACACCACATCACTTCCTTTTATGAAAACCATAGGAGAGCAGGTCAAGTTGACCTACAACCTTGGTAATCACGATATGCTGGACTTGGATGAAAAGACCATCCAAACGCTAGATTTTCAAGTTCATAATTTAGGAAGTTGCTATTTGTTGGCCTTTCACGGTTGGTATGATTACTCATTCAGCCCTGAAAAGTCCTTTGAGCAGAACCTAGCCTTTAAAAATCGCTTTTGGTTTGATAGAAGGCTAAAACGAGATCTGTCTGACCCAGACATCACTAAGAAAGTCTTAGAAAAGCTGGACAAACACTTATCGCAACTAGACAAGCCTGTTATCATTGCCATGCACTTTGTTCCGCACAGCGATTTCACCATGACCCATGCGACCTTTAAGCCATTCAATGCTTTTTTGGGTAGCCAAGCCTTTCACGACCTTTTCAGCAAACACCGAGTGGCTGATGTCGTCTTCGGTCACGTCCATCGATCCTATGGCACCCAAGTCATCGACGGTATTCGCTACCACTCACGCCCTCTTGGCTACATCAGAGAATGGGATTTGACCATTGACTACGTGTCCAAGCACCCCGAACTCAATCCCACAGGTACTTGGAACCTCAGCAAACGTTACAATCTGGTCAAAAAACGCCCAGACTACCAAGACTATCAAAAGCAGCACTTCAAGGAAGAGTTGAAAAAGAGTATGACCGTATTTGACGTGTGAACCAACTAGATATTGCAAGGATTTAGTCTTATTGGATAAGGCTAAGTCTTTTTAGTTTATAACTAAAAAGAGAAAATCAACAGATTTTCTCTTTTTGTTAGATAGTGGTCTGTTGGTGATTTTAGTGGAATTATCTGTTAATTAATGTTGTTTCCGTTTAGTTATTCCTGCTATTCCCAGTGTAGCCATCATCACACCTGCTACAATACCTGCTACTGATGATTTGTCACCTGTTGTTGGTAACTCTGAGTCTTTAACTTCAGCAACTTTTGTCATCGTATTTGTATACAAAGATTTACTACGACGATTTGTCACTTCTACTGCTGTTGGCTGAGACACTTTCTTAGTATCGAGAACTTGGGTGGCTGAATTTATTTTAGAAAGCATTTGCCCCTTAGATCCAACTTGCTCTTTAGCTTCTTGTTCCGTCTTGGCTTTCGCCTCGGATTCGGCTTTTTCTTTCGCTTCTTGTTCCTCCTTGGCTTTTACCTCTGCTTCGGCTTTGGCTTTAGCTTCTTGTTCGGCCTTCGCTTTTGCCTCGGATTCGGCTTTGGCTTTCGCTTCTTGTTCAGCCTTGGCTTTCGCCTCGGATTCAGCTTTTTCTTTCGCTTCTTGTTCCGCCTTGGCTTTTGCCTCGGATTCAGCTTTTTCTTTCGCTTCTTGTTCCGCCTTGGCTTTCGCCTCGGATTCGGCTTTTTCTTTAGCTTTCTGTTCTGCCTTGGCTTTTGCCTCGGATTCAGCTTTTTCTTTAGCCTCTTGTTCCGCCTTGGCTTTCGCCTCGGATTCGGCTTTTTCTTTGGCCTCTTGTTCAGCCTTGGCTTTCGCCTCGGATTCGGCTTTCGCTTCTTGTTCAGCCTTGGCTTTTGCCTCGGATTCGGCTTTTTCTTTAGCCTCTTGTTCGGCCTTGGCTTTTGCCTCGGATTCGGCTTTGGCTTTCGCTTCTTGTTCAGCTTTCGCTTTTGCCTCGGATTCAGCTTTTTCTTTAGCTTCTTGTTCCGCCTTGGCTTTTGCCTCGGATTCGGCTTTTTCTTTAGCCTCTTGTTCGGCCTTGGCTTTTGCCTCGGATTCGGCTTTGGCTTTCGCTTCTTGTTC